>JAOBWJ010000144.1 GCA_025463335.1 Acidimicrobiales bacterium | reverse complement strand
GACAGCTTCGAGTGTGCCGTCCATCGGATGGCGCCGATCTGTGAGCACTGCGACTGCAAGGTGCTCGGCCACGGCACCGAGGTGGACGGCCACTTCTATTGCTGCGCCCATTGCGCTCGCGTGGCATCCGGCAGCGACCGGGTCGCCGACCGGGTCGGCTGATCTCTGTCGTAGATCGACATCAACCCGGCTACAAGGGCCGCATGGGAGGGTTGGGCAGCTCAGCAGGGACAACGGAAACGGACGACATCGAGACGGCCGTTCTGCTCCTCATCGGCGGCTCGTCGTGGGGCAGATCGGCGCTCGGGCACGGGCGAGCCGAGCGGCCGTCGAGGCCGGGCGGTCGGAGCTCCGCCGGATCCACCGGTTGGCGGAGCTTGCTGCTCAAGGCGCCGCCCCGGGAGCCGTGATCGAAGCCGCTGAGGCCGAGCTGTCGGCCCTGCTGACCCTTCGTTCATGCCGGTTCGAAGCCCCGCCCTACGAGCGGAAACTCGAGCGGTTGGAGCGCTCGGGCACCGTGATCCCGCCCAAACAGCTCATAACCGTCAGTCGTTTCAGTCGACACGGCATGGAACTGCCCGCGGCGGGCGTAGAACTTCCCGTGCTGAGCCGTGGTCAGGAGGTCGGCCGGTTCGTGCTCGAGCCAACACCCGAGTTCGGAGCATCTCTCGAGCAGCGGGTCGTTGCCGTGGCCTTGGCCGACCAGGTCGGCGCCGCCCTTGGCACCAGTTGACTCGGATGCCGGGTCGCCCGACCTGGTTACCCCAGGACCTCGCGGGCTATAAGTGCGCTCATGTCGGCCCAGCCACACCACCTGCGCGACGCCGGCGAACGTCATCTGGTCGCGTTCTATGACGGCGACGGCCATCTGACGGAGGCGGTCGTCCGGTTCGTGGGCCAGGCCCTGAACGACGGTGACGGTGCGCTCCTCGTGGCGACCGCCGACCATCGGCGGCAGTTCCGTGCCGCGCTGGAGGCCGAGGACATCGACACCGCCCAAGCCACCGCCGAGGGACGGTTGGTGGTGCTGGATGCCGAGGCCACGCTCTCGGAGTTCCTGGTCGGCGGCATGCCCGACCGGACCCTCTTCCGGGGCATGCTCAGCGGCATCATCAGACAGGCGGCGGCCGGCCACCGGAGGGTGCGGGTCTACGGCGAGATGGTGGCGTTGCTGTGGGCCTGGGACAACCCCCAGGCGGCCATCGTCCTCGAAGACCTCTGGAACGAGCTTGCCGCTGACCACCCGTTCGCGCTGCTGTGCGCCTATCCGGTGCACGAGGTCGATGCGGGCGGCTCCGCGGCATTCCTCACGGTCTGCCAGCAGCATTCGGTCGTGCTGCCCCATGAGCACTTCGACGCCGGCCCCGACTGGGCGGAACGTCGCCAGGCCATTCTGGACACCGGCTCCCCGTCCGGCGACGACAGCGCCACGACGATGGACCGCGAGGTACGTGCGGACTTCGTGACGGAGATGGTCGAACACCTTCGCACCGGGATCATCGACCGGGGCCAGGCCCTGCTGGCCGACGCCCGGCGCACCCTCGAGGCCATCGACGCCATCGTGATGCCCGAGACAACTCCCGACGCGGCCGAATAGCTTCCTGAAGCATGCGGGTGTCCGGCGATCGGGACGAGCGGTTGTTCGAGGGTTCCGCTGGCGTGCGCGCCGCCCGTCAGCTTGCGTTCGAGCGAACCGTCCTTCTCGGCTACGAGCCCCTCGCCGACGACGTCACCGTGGTGACGAGCGAGTTGGTCACGAACGCCCTGCTGCACGGTGGCGGATGTGCCGGCGTCCAGGTGGAGGAAACAACGGGAGGCATCCGCGTGTCCGTGCAGGACCGCAGCCGGTCCTTGCCGTTGTTGGGCCAGCCGTCGGACCACGCCATGACGGGACGCGGGCTCGGGCTCGTCGGACGCCTGACCACGAGTTGGGGTGTCTCCCCGCTGGACGGCGGGAAGGTGGTGTGGGCCGAAGTCACGGCGGGGACGACGACAGACCCGCTGAGCCCTGACGATCTACTCGAGCTCTGGGACGATGCAGAGGAGAGCAGGGAGCCTCGCTTTCGGGTCGAGCTCGGCGAGGTTTCGACGGAGTTCCTCCTGGCCGCGAAGGCCCACGTCGACAACCTGGCCCGTGAGTTCGATCTGATCGCCGCGGGAGCAGCCGACGGAGTGACCGCGGCGGCGCCGCCGCACTTGGCGTCGCTGCTGTCCACCATCACCGAGCGATTCTGCGAGGCCCGACTGTCGATCAAGGAACAGGCCCTACGGGCAGCGCATCGAGGAGACCCGCGAACCCGGCTGGTCCTCGATCTGCCGGAAGATGCCGCCGATGCCGGAGAGGAGTATCTGCGGGCGCTCGACGAGCTGGACGACTACTGCCGGGCGATCCGGTTGTTCACCTTGGAGTCGGAGGCCGAGCACCGTCTCTTTCGACAGTGGTACGTGGGGGAGATCGTGGCTCAGGTCCGGGCCGCCGCCGCCGCTGTCCCGCCCCCTCCGAGCCAGTCCTTCGAGCGACGCATGCTCGATGAACTTCGTGCGATCGCCCAGACCCAGCGCATCGCCGGACGGGCCGGGCGCTTGTACCGGTTGGCGAGTGCGCTGGCGGGGTCGGCGACGCCGGAGGCGGTCGCGAACGCGGTGATCAGCGAAGGGGTGGCTGCCCTGAACGCGGACGCCGGCGGGCTTCTGCTGGCGGATCCCCGAGACAGCCGTCTGGCGCTGCCGGGCGCGGTCGGTTACGACGAAGGCGCGCTCTCGCGTCTGCGCAACGAGTCGCGCGACGCTGACCTTCCGGCTGCGATGGCTCTTCGTACTGGTGAGTCGGTGTGGCTGGAGACCCGGGAGGAACGCGACCGCCTCTTTCCTGAGCTCGCCGGGTTGGAGCCGACGATGGAGGCGCTCTGCGCCGTCCCGTTGGCCGTTGGTGATCGGCGCCTCGGTGCCATGCGGTTCAGCTTCAGGCGGCCCCGCTTGTTCGACGCGGACGAGCAGCGCTTCGTCATGGCCTTGGCCGATCAGGCTGCGCAAGCGCTGGACCGAGCGCAGCTGCAGCATGACCGGATCGATGTCAGCCAGCGTCTCCAGCGCAGCCTCCTTCCGCCCGACCTGCCGGTCATACCGGGTGTCGAACTGGCAGCCGTGTACCACCCGTTCGGTGACGGCGTCGACGTCGGCGGCGACTTCTACGACGCCTGGTATCTGGGCGACGACCAATGGGCGATCGCCATCGGCGACGCCTCCGGCACAGGACCCGAAGCCGCCGCGTTGACCGCACTCGTTCGACACAGCCTCCGTGCACTGTCGCTTTCGGAACGTCGTCCGGAGGAAGTCTTGCGCCAGCTCAACACGCTCCTGACAACGGCAAGGCGCGACGGGGAGCGGTTCTGCACCGCGGTCTTCGGCGTCGTGACGGTCGGTGCCGACGTCCAGATCGACCTCGCGGGCGGAGGACATCCAGGACCGATGCTCCGCCGACCCGATGGCGTGCTCGAGACCGTGCAACTGACGGGCGCCCTCCTCGGCGTCCTCGACGACGTCTCCATCGACCGCGCCCACCTGACCCTTGACACCGGTTCGGTACTTGTCTTGTACACCGATGGCATCATCGAATCCCGCTCGCTCGATGGCGTCTTCTTCGACGAGTCCGGCGTCGAAGCCGTGCTGGCGGAACCTCTCGGGACGGCTCGATCCGTCGCCGAAACCCTCGAACAAGCCGTCCTCGCGCACTGTGGCGGCACAGCACAGGACGACATGGCGATCATGGCCCTGCGGTCCGGTTGAGAGACAAGACTCGACCCAGCTCGGGAGGTACGAGTCCTCGGGCAGGTCTCGGCCTCGAAGTTCGGCCATCCAACTCACATCGTGTGTTCGAGGATCGCCCCGCAGATTCGGTCCCACAGCGGCTCGGGCCGGTCGTGGCCCATGTCTTCGATCAGCAGGAGGCGGGCGCCCGGGATCAGCGCCGCAGTCCGCTCGCCGCCAGAGGGTGTGATGAGCGTGTCGTCGAGGCCGTGGATCACCAGCGTCGGCGTGGCGAGGTCTCGCAGTCCGTCGGCCCGCGAGCCGGTGGAGATCATCGCCGCGAGCTGGCGTCGCAGGCCCTCGGGGTAGAACGAGCGGTCGTAGCTCTGGGCCGCCAGCTCCTCGAGCGCCTCCACGTCGAGGTACCTCTTCGACGCCCACACTCGGGCGTGACTCGCTGCCGCGATCGCGCCTGCTCGGTCGGTTGGAGCGGCTGCGAAGAGCGCAGCCATGGCCTCGGGGGTCGATTGGCCGAATGACGGTTCGCCCGTGGACGACATCATGGAGGTGAGCGTCAAGACCCGCTCCGGACGCTCGATCGCCATGATCTGGGCGATCATGCCGCCCACCGAGGTTCCCACGACATGCGCTCGCTCGATGCCCAGCGCAGTGAGCAACGCGAACGCATCGGCTGCCATCGCCGACAGGGTGTAGGGCGCGAGGCGGCGAGCGCCGTCCATGTCACCGGCCGACGCGGCGGCGATGACCGCCTCGAGATCGACGACCTCACCGTCGAGCTTCGACGAGAGCCCGCAGTCGCGGTTGTCGAACGCGACCGCGTACCGACCCCCGGCGGCCAGGCGCTCGCAGAACGCCCGCGGCCAGGCGATCAGCTGCGCGCCGAAGCCCATGACCAGCAGCAACGGCGGGTCGGCGGCATCGCCGAACGCCTCGTACTCGAAGGTCATCCCGTCCGCGGTGGCGATCTGCGTCATCGTCGAATCCTTCGTGCTGCCGGGGAGGGGCCGACATGATGCCTTCGACGGCTCAACTAGCTCCGATTTTGCTCAACTGCATCCGGGCCCTACAACCCACAGCGCCTCCTCTAGACGTTGCGGGCCATGTTGGCGAACCTCGTGTAGTGATCGAGGAACGCCAAGCGGTCCATGCCCGTGGGACCGGCGCGGTGCTTGGCCACCAGCACTTCGGACGTGCCCCGGTCGGGTGACTCGGGGTTGTAGAGCTCGTCGCGGTACAGGAACATGACCACGTCGGCGTCTTGCTCGAGCGATCCGGACTCGCGGAGGTCGGCCAGCATGGGGCGCTTGTCGGCCCGTAGCTCGAGCCCACGGGAGAGCTGCGACAGCGCCACCACCGGGACCTCGAGCTCGCGGGCCAGGATCTTGAGGCCTCGGCTGATCTCCGACACCTCCACCTGGCGGTTCTCGGCGTTGGTCCGGCCGGTCATGAGCTGGAGGTAGTCGATGACGATCAGCCCGAGATCACCGATGCGGGATTTGAGGCGCCGGGCCTTGGCCCGGATCTCCATGACCGTGGCCTGCGGGTTGTCGTCGATATAGAGCGGGGCTTCGGCCAGGCGACCGATGGCGTGGCTGAGCTTGGTCCAGTCGGCCTCGGCCAGCTTGCCGTTGCGCATTCGGGTGGCGTCGACCCGGGCCTCGGCCGACAGGATGCGCTGGGTGATCTCGAGGTGGCTCATCTCCAGCGAGAAGAACAGCACCGGGCGGTGCACTTCGAGGGCGGCGTGGGTGGCCATGCCCAAGGCGAACGCGGTGTTGTGCACGAAGATGTCGGCCGCCACGAAGTTGTGCTCGACCGGCACGGTGAGGTCGTAGACCTGGGCCGACCCGTCGGCCTCGATGGTCACCACGTCGTCCCAGAGGATGGCGGTGTCGCCGGCGACGGTCAGGTCGGGCTCGTCGAGGACGGCCACACCCATCGAGGTCGTGCTGCGGCGGACCCGCGCCGGGGCGCCGACCACCTGGGCCAGCTCGGCCTCGCGGGCGAAGATGCCGATCTCGTAGGTGAACCGCCGCACCTCGGCCGGGTCGAGCAGCTCGAGCTCGAAGGTGGGGCGCCGGGTGTCTCGGTCGCCCACCACCCGCCGCCGGAGACCGGCGTTGCAGCCGAACCGGAGCAGCAGGTGCTGGACGTCGCGCACGAGCGGCTCGGATACCGACCCCCATGCCAGCGCCACGGCGCCCCCGGGCCGGATCTCGACCGATCCGCCTCCGGCGAACAGCCGGTTGAGGAACAGCGACAGCTGGGCGCGGGGCAGCCGGAACACGGCGTCCGGGACCCGCTTCTCGTAGGCCGGCCGGCCCAGCATGCCGTGGCGCCGCAGGAGGTCGAGCACCCCTCGGCCCTCCTCGAACGAGGTGGCCAGGGCGTCGACCTCGGCCAGCACCTCCGAGGTGCTGTGGTCGTCGCCGAGGAGGTGGGCCAGCATGGCCACCTCGCGGTCGGGCAGCGCCTCGTCGCCGAAGATTGGCAGCTCGCGCGGCACCGCCACCCGGGCACCGACGGCGAGGTCGGCCAGGGGCCGCCAGCCCTCGGGCGTGAGGAACGGGTGGGCGGCGGTGGTGCGGACCTCGCGGCCCAGCCGGGTACGGACGCGGAACACCGGCTTGACGCCGTCGTCGACGAAGGCGGTGGGCCGGCGCACCTGGAGCTGCTGGTCGTCACCGATGCTGGTGACGGCCACATCGGCGCCGCCGCTGCCCCGGCGGTAGAGCTCCTCGAGCGTGGTGCGGGCCCCGCTGCGCGGGTCGACCATCGGCGTGTCGCCGGTGAGGCACTTGCCGGTTGCCGGGCGGGCGCCGACGATCACCAGCGTCGACGGCTGAAGACCGGACATGAGCTCGTCGAGCCCGTGGTAGCCGGTGGGGAGACCGGTGATGCTGTCGCCCTTCTCGTACAGCATCTCGAGCCGGGTCAGGCTGGCGTCGAGCAGCTCCTTGATGGGCGACATGGAGTCGGTGACACGGCGCTGGGCCACGTCGAACACCATCGACTCGGCCCGGTCGACGGCGGCCAGCACGTCGTCGGGGACGCTGTAGCCGATCTCGGCGATCTCCCCCGCCACCCCGATCAGCCGCCGCAGCAGCGAGAGCTCGCTGATGATTCGGCCGTAGCGGGCGGCGTTCGACGTGGCCGGCGTGCTGGCCTGGAGGCTGACCAGCACCGACGGACCACCGATGGCGTCGAGCAGGCCGGCACGCCGCAGCTCCTCGGCCACCGTGACCGGGTCGGACGGCTCACCGGCGCCGTACAGCGAGGTGATGGCGTCGAACACGTGGCCGTGGGCCGGCTTGTAGAACTCATCGGCCCCGAGCCCCACCTCGGTGGCGGCCACGATGGCGTCGCGGCTGAGCAGCATGGCGCCGAGGAGCGACTCTTCTGCATCGAGGTTGTGGGGCGGCACGCGACCTTCGGTGCGCGCGCCGCGCGGGGGGAGTTCAGCGACCGCCATCAGGCGTCAACCATCGCCGTTGGACCCTGTGGGTCGATAGAGGACAACCCCGGTTTGTGAGTGGATAGAGCTGTGGACGGCACGCGTGTTCTCCACACCCCCAGAATGAGGTAGGGGTGTGACAGCGGGCTCGAACCCGCTCGTCAGCCCCCGAGCACCGAGAACCCGGCTTCGGCCAGCGGCGTCGAGCGCTCGTCGAGGAAGAGCTGGGCCAGGTAGCGGCTCTGGGGCGGGAACACCAGGCCCTGGAGGTTGAAGGCCAACGCCATGGTGAGGGCGGCACCGGCCGGCGTGCCCGGCGGTCGGCCCACCTCGAAGCGGTCGGCGAACTCCAGCGCCCCGCCATCGGGCCCGGCGTAGACGCCGCCGTCGGCGTCGGCCAGGCGGAAGCGCCAGGTGTGGGGCGTGTTGGTCTCGGTCCACGGCACGTGGAGGAGCGCCCCCACCCCGAACGACACCGGGCCGGTGTGGTTGAACCAGTCGAAGCCGGCGCCCACGAGGGTCAGCTTGCCGTCGGCCACGGAGGCGAACTCGGCGACGATGACCTCGGCCCAGATCTGCTCCACGCCCTCACCGTAGGGGTCGGAACGCGCAACGGCCGCCCCGGAGGGCGGCCGTTGGGCGTGCTGGTGCTGCTGCCTTACTCGGAACTGACCTCGACGGTGACCGGGAACTCCACCTCGGAGTGGAGCTTCACGTTCACCCGGTGCGTACCGAGCTCGCGGATCGGATCCTCGAGGTGCACCTTGCGGCGGTCGAGCTCGACGCCGGTCTGGGCCTGCACGGCCTCCACCACGTCGGCCGCGGTGATCGAACCGAACAGGCGGCCCTCGCCACCGGCGCGGGCCGTCACGGTGATGACCTGGGGCACGAGCTGGCGAGCCACGTCCTCGGCCGCCGAGCGATCGGCGGCGTCACGGATGTCGCGCGACCGGCGCATGGCATCGGCCTGGGTCTTGGCCCCGGCGCTGGCCTTGAAGGCCAGCCCCTCGGGCACCAGGTAGTTGCGGGCGAACCCGTCGGCGACGTCGACGACGTCACCCTTCTTGCCGACGTCGCTGACGTCGGACCGCAGGACGACCTTCACGCCTCCGCCTCCACCGCATCCTCGAGGGTGCCGACGATCTCGGTGCCGACCGGCTGCTCCTCGGGGATCGCACCCGGCAGGGCGGTGTCGCCCACCTGCGGGCCACCGGTGTTCTCCGGGCGCGGCCCGCGGTCGCCGCGGTCCTCGCGCGGGCCACGGTCGTCGCGACGACCGCCACGGCCGCCACCCCGGCTGCTGGTGACGCGCGTGGCGTACGGCAGCAGGGCCAGCTCGCGGGCCGACTTGATGGCCATGGCCACGTCGCGCTGGTGCTGGGCGCAGTTGCCCGACACGCGGCGGGCGCGGATCTTGGCCCGGTCGGACATGAACTTGCGCAGCAGGTTCACGTCCTTGTAGTCGATCCAGTCGACGCCCTCCTTGCAGAAGACGCAGACCTTCTTCTTGAACTTCTTGCCGGTGTCCTTGCCCTTGCGCTCGCTGCGCCCGGACGGGGCCGACTTCGACTTACGACCCATTAGAAGGGCTCCTCATCGCCGTAGGGGGGCTCGTTCGACGCGGGGCGGCTCTGGCCGCCACCGCCACCGGCGGCGCCTCCGCCGGAGAAGCCACCGCCACCGTCAGCGGGGCGGCGCTCGTTGCGTACGACCTGGGCGGTGGCCCACCGCAGGCTGGGGCCGATCTCATCGGCGACGACCTCGACGACCGACCGCTTCTCGCCGTCGGGCGTCTCCCAGGAGCGCTGCTCCAGGCGGCCGGTGACGATCACGCGGGAGCCCTTGGTGAGGGACTCGCCGGCGTTCTCGGCCATCTCCCGCCAAGCGACCACGTTGAAGAACGAGGTCGCCTCCTCCCACTCGGAGGTCTGGCGGTTCTGCCAGCGCCGGTTGACGGCCAGACCGAACTGGCACGTGGCCGCGCCGGCCGGGGTGTATCGCAGTTCGGGGTCGCGGGTGATGTTGCCCACGAGGGTGACGCTGTTTCCGCTCATCAGTCTCTATCCCTGTCCTTGCCTCCGCGGCGGTTCTCGCGGTCCGGACCGGTGTCGATGTCCTCGGCACTGACCTTGCGGCCGCTGCCGTTGATGGCTTCGTCGGGGATCCGGACGATCTTGTGGCGAATGACGTCGTCGGCGAGCCGAAGGGTCCGGTCGAGCTCCTGCATGGGAGCCACCTCGGACGTGACGTCGAGGAGGACGTAGAAGCCCTCCATCTTCTTCGCGATCTCGTAGGCGAAGCGGCGCTTCCCCCACTTGTCAACACGGTTGACCGTGCTGCCGCCGGACTGCAGCTGCTCGGTGCTGCGGTTGATGACCGCCTGCACCGCTGACTCTTCGAGCGCGGGCTCGAGGATGACCATGACTTCGTAGGGCCTCATGGGCCTTCAGTACCTCCCTCTGGACCCGGCGCCAGGCGCTCGGGGCCCGTGACGGTCACGGGCAGGGCTCGATTGAGCATCATCCCCCCGGAAGGGGACAGTGCAGGATAGGGCGGGTCGGGCCATGCCCACAACCTACGACGGGGGTACGACAGTCCCCACGAAGGCCACCGTGTGACGGGGCGAGGCGGCGTCGAACCACAGCCGCACCCGGCCGACGGGTGCGTCCGGGCGGTCGACGTCGACCTCGACCACCACCTCGTCGCGCCGCTGCGGCTCGAGCGCCTCCTGCAGGCCCAGCATCATGGCGGCGAGCACGCCGCCCCGGACGGGCCCGATCCGTCGAGGGGCAGGCCGCTCGACGCGCCCCTCCCACACCGCTTCGATCTCGGCCCAGTAGTCGGGTTCGGTCACGTGCAGTCCCCCTCGGTGAGGGCCACCGTCGAACCCGGACCGATGCCCAGCCGGCCCAGGTCGCCCTTGGCCACCTCGATGGCATGGACGTAGGGCCTGGCCGCCGCAAAGGTCGGGCAGTCGCCCGGCTCGTCCGCTGAGCACGGCGCCATGTCCGACGCCGACACGAACGCCCCCTGGTCGTCGAAGAAGGCGATCGACAGCGGGATCAACGTGTGGAACATGTAGAAGCGCGCGTCGATCGGCTCGTCGAAGCGGAACACCATGCCGTCGTAACCCCGCAGGTCGCGCTGGCCCATGAGCCCCTGCTCCCGGGCCGCTTGGGTGGCGGCGAGCAGTGCGCACCAGTCGAGCACCTTGCCTTCGGGCGTGGTGACCTGGAAGGCGGTCTCGCTGAACCCGGCCAGGGCACGCTGGCCCGACCCGACCAGGTAGGGGTCGGCCGGGTTGTCGGCACCCCGGACGACGAAGGCGAGCAGGCCGAGCACCAGCACCGTCCATGCCGTGCGGCGGACCCACGGCTCATGGCGCTCGGCCCGTGCTCCCCAGTCGTCGAGTGTCACCCGGACATGGTGGCACCGCCGTAGAGCCCGATGACCTCATCGGGCTCCTCGCTCAGCCCGAGGGCGGCAGCGGTGGCGGCGGGCAGGTGGTACGTCTGCTCCTCGGAGGGGAACGCGCCCGTCCGCACGTCGGCGGCGAAGGCGGCGATGGCCTCGATGCCGTCGGCCTTCAGGGTTGCGTACCGGCGGACGAACTTCGGGCGGATGCCGTCCTGGAGGCCGAGCACGTCGTGGAACACCAGGACCTGGCCGTCGCAGTGGCGGCCGGCCCCGATGCCGATGGTGGGCACGGGGTCAGCTTCGGTGATGAGGCGGTCCACCACGTCGGGCACGCCCTCGAGCACGATGGCGAACACCCCGGCCTCGACGAGGGCCTTGGCGTCCTCGACCAGGCCACGCGCCGCGTCGAGCTCCTTGCCCTGGACCTTGAAGCCGCCCATGGCGTGGATCGACTGGGGGGTCAGGCCGATGTGGCCCATCACCGGGATCTCGGCATCCACCAGGGCTTCGACCATCTTCGTGCGCTTGGTCCCGCCCTCCAGCTTGACCGCCCCGGCGCCGGCCCGGATGAGGGCGGCGGCGTTGCGGACGGTGTCCTCGACCGACACGTGGTAGCTCAGCCACGGCAGGTCGGCCACCACCAGCGCTGACGGCGACGTACGGGCCACCGCCGCGGTGTGGTGGACCATGTCGTCGACCGTCACCTGGAGCGTGTCCTCGTAGCCGAGCACGACCATGGCCAACGAGTCGCCGACCAGGATCATGTCGACACCGGCCTCGTCGACCATGCGGGCGCCGGGCGCGTCGTACGCCGTCACCATCACCAGCGGGTCGGCGCCGTTCGCGACCTTTCGGGCACGCACGGCAGGTGCGGTCACGCGGGAACCCATCGGGCTACCTCCTACCGTCCAGCGCCACGATGGCTGCCGGCGGCACGCCCAGAGTACCCACGCCCTAGGGCGGGGAACCAGTTTGCGAAGCCTCGGCCGCCAACTCGGCCAGCCGGCCGAGCGAGCGGCGGTTGCGCAGGTCGATGAGCCTCTCGAGGATCGGGTTGTCCAGCCATCGGGTCGGACCAGCGATCGGCACCTCGGTCATGCGCACATCGGTGCCGCGGCCAGCGGGCGTCAGCTCGATCGTCACCCGAGCCACACCTGCAGGCCGGGCCCGCGCCCGCAGCACCATGCGCCGGGGCGGCTCGATCTCCTCCACCACGGTCGAGTCGTCGATGCTGAGCGGCCCGACCCCGACGCGGTGGTGGAAGCGGCTCCCCGGCCGGGGCCAGTCGGCATCGACGTCCCGGACCTTCTTCGCACCCACGACCCACTGCGCGTAGCGCCACGGGTCGGCGAGCACGGCGAACACCGCCTCCGGCGGCTGGTCGAGGTGCAGGGTGGTGACGGCCATCTCCCGTCCGTTCCCGGTGGGCTCGAGTGCCAATCTCGCCACCACCCCAGGTTTCGCGGGCAGGCCTCACGGCTACCCTTCGCCTGTCCGTGACAGCCGACGGCAACGCTCCCGCTTTTCCTGACGCACCGCGGTACCCGCCGGTCGATGACTACGGGTTCCTCGGTGACGGCATCGCGGCCGCCCTGGTGTCGCGCGCCGGCTCGATCGACTGGGCCTGCCTGCGCCGCATCGATGCCGGCAGCGTGTTCGGTCGGATACTCGACTGGGAGACCGCCGGCTTCTGCCGGTTCGCCCCCACCGCCCAGGCCGACGTCAGTCGTTCCTACATCGGCCACACCATGATCCTCGAGACGACGTACCGCACTGCGGACGGGGCCGTCCGCCTTCTCGACTTCCTCGCCCTCAACGACGACGGCTACCCGCAGGGCCGGCTGGTGCGCATCGCCGAGGGCCTCGAGGGCGAGGTCGAGCTCGGCATCGTCGTCTCCGCCCGCTACGACTACGGGCAGCTCCGGCCGTGGATCCGCTCCCACGGTGCCGGCACCTACACGCTCATCGGCGGCGACGACGGCCTCATCGTGTGGAGCGACGTGGAGTTGGCCATCGTCAAGCGGGAGGACCTGGTGGGCACCACCGTGCTCCGGCCGGGGGAACGGCGCCACCTGTCCCTCGACCAACGTCTCCCGCACACCCTCGACCCGGAGCCGACCGAGGTGCCCGACGCCCAAGATCTCGACGCCGGGATCGAATCGACGATCGCCGGGTGGAAGAAGATCCACGAGGTCGTCGACGTCACCCCCGAGCTCCGGCGTTCCGCCCTCGTGCTGCGCGCCCTCTGCAACGCCGACACGGGCGCCATTGCGGCGGCAGCCACCACCTCGATCCCCGAGGTCATCGGCGGCGAGTCGAACTGGGACTACCGCTACTCGTGGATCCGCGACTCCTGGCTCACCGGGCGGGCCCTGGCCGACCTCGGCGACGTCGACTGTGCCAACCGGTTCCGCCGCTTCGTCGAGCGCACCGCCGCCGGCCAGGTCGACGAGCTCCAGATCGCCTTCGGCGTCGGTGGGGAGCACGACCTGAACGAGCGCACGCTCAACCACCTGGAGGGATGGCGGGGCTCGAAGCCGGTGCGCATCCGCAACGCCGCCGCCAAACAGGTCCAGCTCGACGTCTACGG
>JAOBWJ010000138.1 GCA_025463335.1 Acidimicrobiales bacterium | reverse complement strand
CGCCGACGTGTCGTCGACCACGAGGGCGATGCCGACGACGGCGAAGTCACCCATCCGGGGCGCCCACTCGCAGAAGGCGGAGCGGGTCGACGGTCCGGGCGCCGGCACCCGGACCTCGACCAGCAGCTCGTCGGGCCCGATGGAGGTGGTGAGGAACCCCTCGAAGAGCTGGTCGGCCCGGATGGTCCGCCGACCACCCGGGCCTTCGACCACAACCGACCCGCCCAGCGCCAGCAACGCTGCTGGCAGCTCGGCAACCGGGTCGGCATGGGCGAGCGAGCCACCGAGGGTGCCGCGGTGGCGGATGGCGGGGTGGCCGATCAGGCGGGCCGCCTGGGCCAGCAGCGGCACCGCCGTCTGGCGCTCCAGGTGGCGATGGCGGACGAGGGCGCCGAGGCGCACCTCACCGTCGACCACGGCGATGCCGTCGAGGTCGAGGCCGTTGACGTCGACCAGCACGGTGGGCCGGGCCAGGCGCAGGGCCAGCAGCGGCACCAGGCTCTGGCCGCCGGCCAGGACCTTGGCCCCGTCGTCGGCCGCCAGCACCTCGACCGCCTCGGCGACCGACGTGGCGAGGAGCAGCTCGAAGGGCGGCGGCTTCATGCCGCCGCGATCCACTCCCCGGCTCGGACGCACCCGACCGGCACCAGGCGGCGGTCGGCGGCGATGAGCTCGTAGCCGTCGGACAGCTCGATGTCGCCCTCCTCGATGCGCAGCACGCTCACGTCGGCCACCCGCCCCGCCTCCAGGGCGCCGAGCTCGTGCGACCGGCCGATGGTGGCGGCCGGGTTGACGGTGGTCATGGCCACCACCTCGGGCAGCGACACGCCGAGGGCCCAGATCTTGCTCATGGTCTCGGGCAGGGAGATGACCGGGTGGTCGACGTTGAACACGTTGAGGTCGGTGGAGATGGTGTGGGGCAGGAAGCCCTGGTCGAACATCTTGCGGGCGGTGGCGGCGCGGAAGTCGGTGCCCGAGTGGCCCACGTCGAGGCGCACGCCCCGGTCGACGGCGTCCCGGAACTCCGGCGTGGGCTTGCCGTCGGCACCCAGCACGCCGGAGGCGCCGCGGAAGGCGTGGGTGATGACGTCGCCGCCCCGCAGCGTCTGGAGCAGGTCGCTGGTCGGGATCGTCGGCGTGTGCGGGAAGCGCCCGAGGTGCACCATGACCGGCTTGTCACCGGCGGCCGTCTTGGCCGCTTCCACGAACGGCGAGCGGTGGGGGTCGTCGGTGTAGCAGGCCCGCACCTTCAGCCCGATGACGACGTCGTCGTTGGCGGCCAGGGTGGCGATGGTCGAGTCGAGGTCGAGGTTGCGCTCGTCGTTGGCGATCTCGAGCTTGTGGCAGATGAAGTCCTTGGTGGCGAAGTAGATCTGGCACGGGTCCATGAAGGCGAGGATGTTCGTCTTCACGTCAGGGTCGTCGATCCATCGCCGGGCCAGACCGAACGTGGCCACGCCCGAGGTTCCACCGTCGATCACGGTGGTCACCGCGGTCTCCACGCCCACCTTGTCGGGGTGGAGGCAGAAGTCGCCCATGCCCGGGTAGACGTGCACGTGCAGGTCGATCAGCCCAGGGGTGACGACGTGGCCGGTCACATCGATGACCTCGACGTCCGGCGGCGCTTCGACCACCCCCACGGCGGCGATGCGCCCGTCGATGACCAGTACGTCGGCGACGGCGTCGAGACCCGATGCGGGATCTACGACGCGACCACCCTTCAACAGCAGCGACTTCAACACACTGTTGAAGCTACGGACCCAGTGTTTCCTGGCCGTTTCCGCCGTGTCAGCACTTCGCGCACGCGAACTGGCGACGGATCGACAACGACGCTGTTGTCGATCCGTCGCCAGTTCGGGTGGGGTCAGCGGGGGGCGACGGCGGAGAAGCGCCGCAGGACCAGGACCTCCACGCCGCCGATGACCTTGTAGAGCACCACCGAGTACATCGTGACGAGTGCCACCCGGGACCACAGGCCGTTGTAGTCGGACAGGGCCGAGGCCTGGAGGATCGAGTAGCCCAGCCCCTGGCCGGTGGCCAGCCACTCCGCCAGCAGGGCACCGACCAGGGCCAGCGGGGCGGCGATGCGCAGCGAGGCGAACAGGGCCGGCAACGAGCTCGGGAGCTGGACCTTGAGCAGCGTGCTCAGCGGCGAGGCGCCGTAGGCCCGCAGCAGGTCGATCGACTCCTTGGGCGTGGCCTTCAGCGCCAAGGCCACGTTCACGAGCGTCGGGAAGAACGTCACGATCCCCGAGATCACGGTGACGGCGGTGAGGCCCCGGCCGAAGATGAGGACGATCAGCGGGGTCATGGCCACCAGCGGCACCGACCGCAGGACCATGGCGATGGGCATGAACAGCTGCTGCAGGGTCCGGGAGAGGTTGAAGACGACGGCGCATGCCACCGCCGCGACCGTCCCGAACAGGAGGCCGAGGAAGGCGTCGCGCAGCGTGGTGTAGGACTCGTGGCGCATGAGCCCCCGATGGACGCCGGCCTCGGGGTCGGTGAACAGCCACTTCCAGACGTCGCCCGGGCCCTTGCCGATGAACGGCAGGACGTCGAAGAACTTCAGGAAGCCCCACCACGCCAACAGCACCACGGCGATGGAGATGGCGGACGAGAGCAGGATCCGGCCGATGCGAAGAGCGACGGTCACGACTGCCCCTTCGGCGCCCACGGCGTCAGCATCCGGCCGATCAGGGCCGTCACCCCGTAGGCGCCGCCCGCGGCGGCGGTGGCCACCAGAGCCAGGGCCCACGTGCGAGACACCTCGAGCGCCTGCTGCGAGTTGATCATGGTCACGCCCAGGCCCCTCTCGGCCCCGAGGTACTCGCCGATGATGGCGCCGAGGATGGCGGACGGGGCGGCGATGCGGAGGGCGGCGAACAGGCTGGGCAGGCTGGCCCGCAGCCGGACCTTGACCAGCTTGTCCATGGGGCCGCCGCCGTAGGCGTGGACCACGTCGAGGCTGGTGCGATCGGCGCTGCGCAACCCCAGGATCATGCCGATGAGGGTGGTGAAGAAGCACAGCATGGCGGCAAGGATCACCTTGGGTGTCTCGCCGTTGAACACGATGGCGAAGACCGGTCCGATGGCGACCACCGGCAGGCAGTAGACCACCACGCCCAGCTGGATCAGCGGCTTCTCGATCACCGGCGCGATGAGGACCAGCATGGCCAGGGCGATGGCCAGCAGGTTGCCCCACACCCAGCCCTTGAAGGCGGCGCTCACCGTGGTGGTGGCGTTGCGCCAGTAGAAGCTGAACCCGTCGTGGCTCATCTGGTGGAGGATGTCGGTGGGCGACGGCACCCCCACGCTCTTGTCGAGGACGTAGGTGGCGCCGAGCTGCCAGACCAGGACGAAGCCGACGATGCCGACCACGCTGGCCAGCCACGACGGCCGACCGAAGCTCCGGGCCGCCGGGACCACGGGGATGGGCGCCGCCGTCGCGACCGTCATGCGTCCTCGTCCACCACGCCGCCGCGGCCGAACAGCAGCTCGCTGAAGTGGTCGCACAGCGCGTGGAACTCGGGCGTCCGCATGATCTCGGGCGTGCGGGGCCGAGGCAGGTCGATCGGCACCCGGGCCACGATGCGGCCGGGCCGGGGGCTCATGACGATCACCTGGTCGGCCAGGAACACGGCCTCGGAGATCGAGTGCGTCACCAGCAGCGTGGTGGTCGCCCGCTCCGTCCAGATGCGCTGGAGCTCGAGGTTGAGGCGCTGGCGGGTCATCTCGTCGAGGGCGCCGAACGGTTCGTCGAGGAGGAGGACCTTGGGCTCGACCACCAGCGACCGGGCGATGGCCACCCGCTGGCGCATGCCGCCCGACAGCTGCGCCGGGCGGGCCTTCTCGAAGCCCTCCAGGCCGACCAACTTGATGAGCTCGGGGATGGTGCCCACGTGGGGCCGGATGCCGCTGACCTCGAGCGGCAGCTTGATGTTGGCCTCGACCGACCGCCAGGGCAGCAGGGCGGCGTCCTGGAAGGCGATGCCGAGGTGGTGGTTCTGGCGGGCGGTGGCCGGCGGCTCGCCGTGCACCTGCACGTCACCGGCCGTGGGCGTCTCGAGGTCGGCGAGGATCCGCAGGATGGTCGACTTCCCGCACCCCGACGGACCGAGGAGGGCGATGAACGCGCCCTCCTCGGCGTCGAGGTTGACACCGTCGAGCGCGATCACGGGCTGACGCCCGACCTTGAAGTGCTTCGTGACGTCCCGCAACGAGAGGCCGCCACCTCGGGTGGACGGGACGATGGAGGACTCCGGAGGAGACTGATGCTCGACGGTCATGGCCATCTAGCTCAGAACCTTGAGGTCCGGGTTCTCTTGGTAGATCTCGGCCAGAAGGGAGAGGTCGAAGAGCTTCTCCTTGGTGATCGTGATGCCGGCAATCCCGAGGGTCGAGATCGTCTCGTCGATCAGCTTGTCGGTCATCGTGAACAGACCGTTGGCCTTGATCTCGTCGGTGATGATGAGCTCGTTCTGGGCCTTCGACTCCAGCACCTGCTCGGCCTCGTCGAGTCCGAGGTCCTTGCCGTACTTGGTGACGACCAGCTTGGGAGCCGCGGCCGGGTCCTTGTAGGAGTCCTGCCAGCCCTTGATGTCGGCCACGAGGATGGCCTTGATCTTCTCCCGGTCGTCCTTGAGCGACTTCGTCTGGACGACGTAGACCTCCGAGACCATCGGGTAGCCGAAGTCGTTCAGCAGGAACGAGACGGTGTCGATGCCCTTGCTCTTGAGCAGGTTGGGCTCGTTGGTGATGAACGAGAACCAGCCGTCGACCTCCTTGTTGACCAGCGGCTGCGGGTCGAACTGGGCCGGGACCTTGGTGATCTTGGAGGCATCGATGCCGGACGCCTTGATGAAGGCGTTCCACACCGGCTCGTTGACCGACTGGACGCCGATCTTCTTGCCGTACATGTCCTCGGGCTTGGCGATCGGGTTGGACGCCAGGCTCATCACGCAGAACGGGTTCTTCTGGTACTGGGCGCCGATGATGATGTTCGGGGCGCCCTGGTTGATGGCCGACGCCGCGATGTCGGGCGCCGAGATGCAGATGATCGCCTTGCCCGAGGCCACCACGGCGTCCTGCTGGACGTTGGGGCCGCCAGCCATGAGGTTCACGCTGCTGAAGCCGGCGGCCTTGTAATAGCCGTTGGTGTCGGCCAGGTACTCGCCTGCGAACTCGCAGTTCTTGATCCACGACAGCTGGTAGTCCAGCGCGCCGTAATCGGGCGTTCCGCCGCCCGCCCCCGATGTCGTCGTCTCCGCACCTGCACTGCTGCTGTTGCTGTCGCTCCCGCATGCTGCAAGCACGGCTGGCAGCATCGTCACCCCGGCGACGCCGAAGGCGCCACGCCGGAGGAACGACCTGCGATCCATGGGGTTCGTCACGAGGCCTCCTTGACCGTTTGTTGAAGTCGGACCGTAGGGAGGCCGAGTTTCCTCACTGTTCGCCGCCCGTGAACGCTTCGTTTCCTGCTGCCACCGTCCGGACAGGACGTCGTAGCCTCCGTCCATGCGAGACCTCTTCGCGCTCCCGAAGGCGCACCTCCACGTCCACCTCGAAGGCGCCATGCGCCCGGCCACGCTCACCGAGATGGCCCAGACCTACGGCGTAGAGGTCCCGCCGATCACCGGCTTCGGCTCCTTCACCGAGTTCTCCGGGATGTACCTGGCGGCGTGTCAGGTGGTGATCAAGCCCGAGGACCTGGCCCGCATCGTCGACGAGGTGGTGGAGGACGCCAAGCTGGCCGGCGCCGCCTATGTGGAGCCCAGCTTCTACGCCCCCCACCACAACGACCGACTGGGTGCCACCGAGGCCGTCGTCGAGATGGTGCTCGACTTCCTGGCCGCCTCGGCCGAGCGCCATGGCATCGCCGCCGGGCTCATGCTGGCCGGTGACCGCACGATCGACCCGTCGGATGCGGTCGAGCAGGCCAAGATCGCCGTGCGCTACGCCGACCGGGGCATCGTGGCCTTCGGCCTGGCCAACGACGAGGCCATCTGGCCCCCGGAGCCCTTCGCCGAAGCGTTCGCCATCGCCCGGGAGGGCGGCCTGCTGTCGACGCCCCACGCCGGCGAGCTGGCCGGGCCGGCCAGCGTGCGGGGCGCACTCGACGCCTTGAAGGCCGATCGGGTGCAGCACGGCGTGCGGGCCATCGAGGACCCCGAGCTGGTCAAGCGACTGGCGGACGAGGGCGTGTGCTGCGACGTCTGCCCGACCTCGAACGTGCTGCTGTCGGTCGTTCCGACCATGGCCGCCTCCGCCCTCGGGCCGCTGCTCGACGCCGGCGTGCCCTGCTCGGTCAACGCCGATGACCCCCTCCTCTTCGGCCCCGGGCTGCTCGAGGAGTACGAGGTGTGTCGCACCGAGCTGGGCTTCGACGACGACCGCATGGCCCACATCGCCCGCTGCTCCATCGAGCACTCCGGCGCGGCCGACGACGTCAAGGCCTCGGCCCTGGCCGGCGTGGCGGCCTGGCTGGCGAGCTGAGCCGGGGAACCGGATGTCCCCCTGGGGCGTCCGACCTGCATGCGACGTCCGTGGATGGTGCTGGCGGCGGGAGCGTGCACCCTGGTGGCCTGCGGGGGCGGAGCGGAAGGCGAGGCCCGGGTGACGGCGATCGAGGTCAGCCAGCGGGCGGCGGCGACCGCCGATCCGGCGCTCGCCGGCCAGGCCACCACGGCGTTCGGCGCCAACCTGTTCGAGGCCGTGGCGGCCGACGCCGACGAGGGAGCGAACGTCATCGTCTCCCCTGCCAGCGTGGCCATGGCCCTCGCCCTGTTGGAGCCCGGTGCCGTCGGCGACGCCCGGGATCAGCTCCGGCGCGTGCTCCGGATCACCGTCCCCGACGCCTTTCATGCGTCGATGAACGCCCTCCAACAGAGCCTGGAGGGCCGGGTCGCCACGTCGGGCAACGAGGGCGAGCACCCGGGCGAGGTGCTGGTGCGGGTCGCCCACGCCGCGTACCTGCAGCAGGGCTACCCGTTCCGGCCGGCCTACCTCGACGCCATCGGCCGGAACTACGGGCCCGTGCTCGAGGAGGTCGACTTCGAGAGCGATCCCGACGCCGTGGCCCATCGCATCAACCGGTTCGTGGCCGACGCCACCCACGATCGGATCACCGACATCGTCGGCGACGGCGTGCTCACGCCGGACACCGTCTTTGCCCTGGTGAACGCCCTCTACCTGAAGGCGTCATGGCTCGAGGTGTTCGACAAGAGCGCCACCAAGGACGGCACCTTCACCGGCCTCGACGGCACGCGCCGGCAGGTGCCGATGATGCACGGCGGGTCCGACTCGTCGGCTCGGGGTGACGGCTGGGTCGCGGCGACCAAGGCCTACGTCGGCGGGCTCAGCGCCCAGTTCATCCTCCCCGACGAGGGCCGATTCGAGGAGGTGGCCAACGGGGTGGGCGACGTCATCAGCGCCTATGAGCGGGCGCGGATCAGCGGTTCCGTCCTCGTCGTCCCCCGCTTCGACCTGGGGTTCGCCGCCGAGCTCACCCCGGCCCTGCGCGCCCTCGGCGTGACGTCGCCCTACGTGGAGGGCCACCTGCTCGGGATCGCCGACGACCAGCGCCTGGTGCTCGACAAGGCGCTGCACCAGGCGTCGGTGGCCATGGACGAGGAGGGCACGGAAGCGGCGGCCGCCACCGTGCTCACCGGGAGGGCCACCAGCGCTCCGCCCCGGCCGCCGGTGCCGGTCGTGCTGGATCGACCGTTCCTGTTCCGCATCCTCGACGACCGGACCGGGGCCACCCTCTTCCTGGGGCGGGTGCTCGACCCCTCAGGTCACTAGATCAGGCGAGGACGTCCCTGGTTGTCAACCGGGCCCAGGCCGCGGCGCCGAACACCAGCACGTACCCGGCTTGGAGGGCCACGTTCCTCGTGATGGCGGTCCACGTGACGTGGGAGCGCAGGAGGTCGCCGTAGGAGAGCCATCCGTTGGTGAGCAGCCAGGGGTGGATGGCCGACACCTGCGGGATGGTGCCGAGCACGCCGGCCAGGATGACCACGCCGAGCGTGGCAGCGATGGCGCCGATGGGGATGTCGGTGAGCGTCGAGGCGAAGAGGCCGATGGCCGCCAGCCCAAGGAGCGACACGCCGACCAGCCCGGCGGCCCCGGCGATGCGAATGGCCCCCGAGGCGATCGAGAGCGTGTCGCCGGACAACGTGGTGACCCGCCCGACGGGGAACAGCACGGAACCGACGATCAGCCCGGCGGCGGCCACCACGAAGGGGGCGGCGACGCAGAAGGCGACCACGGCCAGGGCCTTGACGCCGAGCAGCCGGGACCGCCCGGCCGGGCGTACGAGCAGGTAGCGCAGCGTCCCCAGCGATGCCTCGCCAGCGATGGCGTCGCCCGCCACGATGGCCACGGCGAGGGGCAGGAAGATCGGCAGGGTGATCGTCAGCGCCGCCAACGCCGCGAACACGCCGTTGTTGGTGATCTGGCCCAGGAATGCCGGACCGTCGCCGCCGCCCGGCCCGCCGGAGAGCCGTATGGCGACGACCACGCCGATGGGCACGAGGGCGAGGATGACCAGGAGGGCCTGGACCCGCCGCCGGCCGAAGAGGTGGGCCAGCTCAGCGCGCAACATCGAAGCCCTCCCCGGTCAGTGAGACGAACACGTCCTCGAGCGACGGCCGCTCGACGGCGAAGCCGGTGACCCGCACGCCGGCCTCGACCAGCAGGCGGCACAGGTCCTCGGGCGCCTGACCGCCGAGCTCGGCACTCACCGATCGGTCGTCGTGCCGACCGCTCAGCCCGCGGGCACCGACGACGCCCAGTGCGAGCTCGACATCGACGGTGTCGACGCGCATGACCGGCGTGGCGTCGGATTGGAGGGCGGCGAGGGAACCCTGGGAGAGGAGCCGGCCGAGGCTCATGACGGCGACGTGTGTGCACACCTGCTCGATCTCGGCCAGCAGGTGACTCGAGAGGAACACGGTCGTTCCGTCGGCGGCCAGTTCCCGGATCAGATTGCGGATCTCCCGGGTCCCCTGGGGGTCCATGCCGTTGGTCGGCTCGTCGAGGATGAGCAGCTCACGCCGCCGCAGGAGGGCGCTGGCCAGGCCGAGGCGCTGACGCATCCCCAGGCTGTAGGCCTTGTACTTCTTCTTGCCGGCCGCCGTGAGGCCGACCCGTTCGAGGGCCAGCTCGATGCGGGTCCGCCTCGTGGCAGCATCCCCTTCGGGCCCGGCGGCATCGATCCGCTCGAGGTTCTGCCGGCCGCTCAACCACGGGTAGAAGGCCGGTCCCTCCACGAGTGCCCCCACTCGAGGCAGTGCTTCGGCGGCCCGGCCTGGCATGGTCCGCCCCAGCAGTTGCACCTCCCCCTCGCTCGGCGCGATCAGGCCGAGCAGCATGCGGATCGTCGTCGTCTTCCCCGAGCCGTTCGGCCCCAGGAACCCGAAGACCGACCCGGCGGGAACCTCGAGGTTGAGCCGATCGACGACCGCCACGTCACCGAACCGCTTGGTCAGCTCGGTGGTCCGGATGGCGGAGCCGCCGCCGAAGGGCTCACTCGGAACGACCGCCCGTTCCGCCTCGATGGTCGTCATGCGTGGGCGGCAGCGGCCTCGAGCGCCGCCGGGGTGACCGCCCCCACGAGGATGCGCCCGTGATCGAGGAGAAGGACGTTCACCAGGGGCGTGGTCACCAGCCGGCCGGCGCTCGGGCCCGAACCCACCCGCCGAGCACTCGACAGCAGCGAGTCGAGCTGGCGGGGGACGGCGCCGCCACCGAGCACGGCGATCGAACCCCAGTCGGTGCCGATGGTGGTCACGGTCTTGCCGCCGGCCGTGGGCGGCGTGATGGTCGTCGGAGTGTCCGAACCGGCGCCGTCCTTCCCATCATGGGTGCCGGGACGCAGCAGCATGTCCGTCGGGTCCGTCGCCTGGACCACGTGGGCGCCGGCCGGCGGCGTGAACGCGAACTCAGAGGCCGCCGGCTTCGAGAAGTTGACGTGGGTGAACCCGAACTGGAACGCCGGGCTGTGGGCACCCTTGGCGCTGACCTGCACCTCGAGGGGCAGGCCGGTGGCGGCGTCGACCGAGATGACGACCTCGCCCACGGTGGACACCGACGACCGGGGCGCCAGCACGAGCTCGTACACGGGGCGGTCGGCGACGTAGCGCGTCGCGCGCACACTGACGTCCGTCGACGGATTGACCTTGGCCAGCAGATCCTGGGCGAACTGGGCCGGCGTCAGTTGGGCGATGTCGGGCACGGCCGCCTTGTCGGCGTCGCCGACCTTCGCGCTCGCTGTGGTCAAGGAGGCGTGGACCGCCTGCTGGGTGGCGCTGTCCCAGCTCCAGAGCTCCTGACCGTTGCGGATCCAGTCGGTCTCGGCCAACGGTGCCGGTAGGTCGATGCGGAGGTGGTCGGGACCGTCGAGCCAGACATCGGCGCGGTGGGTGCCGCTGGCCAGGTCGGTGAGCGACGACGACGAGCCACCGGTCGTGAGCCCGGAGAGGGACGGCAACCCCAGGTTGCTGACCAGCGTCACCGAGCCAGACAGCGCGCTGACGTTCGAGGTGCGGGCCTTTGCCAGCAGATCGGCGGCGCTCAGCGTCGGGAGGTCGGGCGAGGACGCACCGGCCGATGGGATGAGCTGGGGCACGGCGCCCACTCCCAGCACTGCTGCCAGAGCGATTGCGGGTGCCACCCAGCGGCGGTTGATGCGTCGAAGGCTCCTCATGGCGATCGAACCTACGAAGACCATGCTGAGGCGACGCTGAGACTCACGGCTGGCACTCATGGCTGGGGCTCACGGCCGGGGTAGGCGGACGATCAGCCGGGCTCCGGCCGCCAGCCCCCCGTCGGCGACCACCACGGTGCCCCCATGGGCGGTCACGGTGCGGCGAACGATGGCGAGCCCCAGGCCCACACCACCACCGCCGCGGGCCCGGTGCTCGTCGAGCCGGACGAAGCGTTCGAAGATCCGTTCGCGGTCCTCGAGCGCGATGCCGGGACCGTCGTCGTCCACCGCCAGCTCCCACGCGCTGGCCGTGGCCGACAGCGACACCCGGACCCTCGAGCGGGCGTGGCGCACGCCGTTGCCGAGGAGGTTCACCAGCACCCGCCTGAGCTGGTCGGCGTCCCCGCGGACGGAGGCGTCGGGCACCGGCTCGACCACGGTCACCGCGATGGGACCTCCCACCTGCTCGGCCGCCGAAGCCCGAACGAGCGCGGCCAGGTCCACCAACTGGTGGGCGGCTCGGGGCAACCCGTCGTCGATGCGAGCCAGCAGCAGGAGATCGTCGACCAGTGCCTGCATGCGGTGGACCTGGGTCAGCAGGTCGGCCGAAACGAGCGGCCAGTCGGCCGGAGACATGGCGCCCTCGCCCACCTCCAGGGCCGTGCGCATGTTGGCGATCGGTGTCCGTAGCTCGTGCGAGGCGTCGGACACGAAATGACGCTGGCGCTCGTCCGATGCCTCGAGGCGGTCGAGCATGTCGTTGAGCGTTCGGGCCAGGCGGCCGACCTCGTCGGCCGAGCTCACCACCGGCACACGGCGCTCGAGCTGACCGCCGCGAATGCCGGCCACCTCGATCCGCATGGCTTCGACGGGGCGAAGCGCCCGGCCCACCAGGACCCAGGCGACCAGGGCCACCACCCCGATCAGCAAGGGCAGGCCGACGAGGAGCAGACCGGTGAGCAACGTGACCGGCCGGGTGAGCTCGGCCAGGTTGGTCACGACCACGACGGTCGCCGGTCTTCCGGCCACCACCGCCGCGGTCGGCTCCACCAACCAGTCCCCTGGTGGGAGCCCGTCGATCTCGGAACGGACGTCGGATGCGCTGTGGCCGGGGGCGGTGAGCGGGCCGAGCGAGCGCAGGGGCGCCGATGCGTCCAGGACCCGCCCGTGCTCGTCGAGCACCTGGAGGAACGTCAGCCGGGGGGTGTCGAGCGGCAAGAGCGGGTCCGGCAGGGGGCCCGCCTGAGCCTGGGCGGCGATCTCGGCGGCGCGCCGTGGGCCCGTCCCCGCCACCGAGCGAACCAGCCCGTCACGGAGGAGAACCACCGCGGCGAGGGCGGCGACGACGAGCGCGGCGCCAACCACCAACGAGGCCAGCACGGTGATCCGGACCCGGACCGGGGAGAGGTGCTGGCCCCAGCCGCTAACCGCCATCGGCGGCCAAGCGGTACCCGCCGCCCCGCACGGTCTCGACCGAGTGGCGGCCGAACGGCCTGTCGATCTTCCGGCGGAGGTAGCCCACGACCACCTCGACGGCGTTGATCGTGACCCGCTCGTCATCGGCCCACACGTGGCGGAGGAGCTCCTGCTTGGCCACCACCTCGCCGGTGCGGTGCAGCAGGTAGTCGAGCACGGCGAGCTCCCGGGCCGTCAGCTGCACCTCGACGTCGCCCCGCCAGCAGCGGCGGGCGGCGATGTCCACGCGGAGGTCGCCGACGACGGGCAGCGAACGGCGATGGCTGGAGCCGCGACGGATGAGCGCCCGCAGGCGGGCGAGCAGCACCGGGTACGAGAACGGCTTGGACAGGAAATCGTCGGCACCGCAGTCCAGCGCCTCGGCCTGGTCGAGCTCGCCGTCCTTGGCCGTGAGCATGAGGATCGGCACCTCGCGCCCAGCGTCCCGGAGCCGGGTGGCGACCACGAAGCCATTCAGCTTCGGAAGCATGATGTCGAGGACGACAACGTCGTAGTCGAACTCGGTCGCCCGCCACAGGCCGTCCTCGCCGTCGAAGCAGACGTCCACGGCGTAGCCCTCGGCCTCGAGGCCGCGGCGGAGCGACGTCACCATCGACGGCTCGTCATCCACCACCAGCACGCGCATCTGCACGTCCTCTTTCCTGCACCGGCCGAGACGCGTCCGAACGCCCGACCTCAGCGAGGTCGGGCGCCCGTCGTACGACAGTCGGCTAGCTAGTCGCCGAGGTCGGCGTGGTCGGCGTGGTCGGCGAGGTCGGTGTGTTCGGCGTGGTCGGTGTGTTCGGCGTGGTCGTGCCGCCACCGTTGCCGGCGTCCCGGGCGGCCTCCTCGGCGGCCCGCTGCGGCGACTCCGCCGCCTCGTGGGCGGCGTCGTGGTTGGACGTGCCGCCGTGGTCACCGCCACCGAAGTGGCCCTGGCCCTCGGCCGCCTCGCGGGCGGCCGACTCGGTCGCCTCGTGAGTCGGATCGCTGTTGCTGCGGTCGACCGGCGCGGTGCCGGAGGCGGCCGGGGCGGTGGTCGTGCTCGTGGTCGTGGCCGCACCGGCGGGGCTCCCGGCGAACAGCGCGGCCCCTATCGCGCCACCGGTGAGCGTCGAAGCCACGAGCCCGGCACCGATCAGCGTTTTGCGCAGTTGGTTCATGCCCTCGACTGTGCGCCCGGCTCGATAAGACCGACGCCAGGGAATCGCGAAGATCTCGCGAGAATCAGCCGAGAGATCGCTGCGGGCGCAGAAGGCGGAGCACGAACCAGGCGGCGGACACGGCGACCAGCGCGGCCACGGGCAGGGGCCGGGCGAAGCTGTGGCTCCCGGCCAGCACCGAGCCGAGCACGGCCACGCCCAGGGCGCCGGCCGCCTCCACGATCGTCTCGTTCACGCCGGCCGCCGAGCCGGCCCGCGCCGGCGGCGCGGCCGACATGATGAGCTCAGCTCCGGTCGGCGCGGCCAGCCCCACGCCCGCGCCCACCAGGGCGAACAGGGCCACGGCAGCCGGCACCGACTCGGCCAGGATGGCCAGTCCGGCGCCGGCGGCGCCGACGGCCACCAGCCCCAAGCCGGTGGCGGCGATGGTGGCGTGGCTCCAGCGCCCGACCAGGCGGGGGTTGAGCAGTCCGAGCGTCATCGACGTGACCGCCCCCGGGACGAAGCAGAGGCCGGCGGCCAGGGCGCTGAGCGAGCGGGGACCCTGGAGCCACTGGGTGACCACGAACTGGCTCCCCAGGAGGGTGAGGAACATGGCGCCCATGGTGGCCATGCCCGCCCACAGCCGCGGATCGGCGGCCGTTTCGGCGTCGACGAGAGGGCCATCGGTGCGCTGCTCCTGCAGCCGGAACAGCACGAACAGGACGATGGCAGCGGCGATGGCGGCCAGGACCGACGGCGAACGGATGCCCTGCTGGGGCGCCTCGATGATGGCGTACAGGGTGAACGTCAACGCCGCCCACCAGGCCAGGGCGCTGCGGCGGTCGACCTTCGGTGATGTGTCGTCGCTCGACTCCGGTACCAGCACCGCCGCTCCCACGATCAGGGCGACCGCCAGCGGCACGTTGACCAGGAACACCGAGCCCCACCAGAAGCGGTCGAGGAGGATCCCGCCGGCGATGGGCCCCGCCGCGCTGGTCATCCCGGCGGTGGCCGACCAGATGGCGATGGCCCGGGGCCGCTCATGCTCCGGGAAGATGTTGCCGATGATCGAGAGCGTGGCCGGCATGGCGCACGCCCCACCCACGCCCATCAGGCCCCGGGCGGCGACGAGCACGCCGGTCGAGGTGGTGAAGGCGGCCAGCAGCGACGCCCCACCGAAGATGCCGAGGCCGGCGACCAGGAGCCCCTTGCGGCCGTGGCGGTCGCCGATGACGGCGATCGGCAGGAGCAGACCGGCCAGCACCAGGCTGTAGGTGGTGGTGATCCACTGCAGCCCGCTCTCGCTGGCCCCCAGCTGGTCGCGGATGCTGGGCAGGGCGACGTTGAGGATGGAGTTGTCCAGGGCGACCATCCCCAGCGTCAGGCAGAGGATGACCAGCGCCCACCAACGCTGGGGATGACCAACGACTTCAGCACCGGCCCCAGGGGCCGTGGCCGTCACAGCAACATCGAGGGCACGAGCTCGCCGGTGGTTCCGTCGATCAGCCCCAGGTCCGTGACGTGGGGACCGGGGATGCACGCCAGCGACGACAGCATCACCTGGAACAGGGGCTGGGTCAGCATGGGAGCTACGAGGCCGATCCGCACCGCAGCATCCTGCACGGCGCGTTGGGCGGCGGCCACATCGTTGGCCGGGAGCGGCGACAGCAGCCCAGCGATGGGCAGGGCGATCGCCGCCACCACGTCGCCGCCCGACGCTACGGCCACCCCGCCGCCCGACGCGATGACGGTGTTGGCGGCCAAGGCCATGTCGTCGGCGTCGCGACCGAAGACGACCAGGTTGTGGGTGTCGTGGGAGACGGTGGTGGCTACCGCCCCGGTCCAATTCCCCCAGCCCGAGAGCAGGAAGGCCTGGGGCGTGGCGGGGATGCGGCCGTGGCGGTGGATCGACACCTGGACGACGTGGCCGGGCGGCGGCTCGACGACGCCGTCGGTCACGGTGACGTCGGACGAGTCCCATCGGGTCATCACCGCGTCGGCGATGGTGCGCACCGCATGGACGCCGTCGGGCACGTCGAGGCGCACCACCATGTCCTCGGCGGTGACGCCGGAGAGCTTCATGGTGTCGAGCGGCGGGTCGCTCGGGCCCTCGACGACGTCGACGAGGAGCCGGCCGGCGGAGGCAGCGTGCCGACCGTCGAACAGGACCTCCTCGACGGTCATGGCCTCGAGGTCGGACAGGACGACGATGTCGGCCCGGCGGCCGGCGGCCACCAGCCCGAGGTCGGCCCGCTGAAGCCGGTAGGCGGCGTGGTAGGTGGCGCACCGCAAAGCGAGGATGGGGTCCATGCCGTGGGCCACCAGCCGGCGCAGGAGGTGGTCGATGCCGCCGTCCTCGAGGAGGGTGAGGGCGAACAGGTCGTCGGTGGCGGCCACCAGGTGGGTTGGAGCCATGGGCAGGGCGTTCACCTCGGCCACGATCCCCGGGAGGATGGCGTCGACCGCACCCCGCAACTCGACGGTCATGCCGGCCCGGAGCTTCTCCAGGCAGTCGGGCTCGGTGAACACCTCGTGGTCGGACGTCATGCCGGCGCACAGGTAGGACTGGAGCGCCGGGCCCGTGAGCCCGGCAGCGTGACCGGAGATCAGCTTGCCGCTCTCCAGGCCGGCCTCGACCACGCCGGTCATGCGGTCGTCGGAGCTGAGCACGCCCAGCATGTCCATGACTTCGGCCAGGCCGCCGACCTCGTCCCAGGACAGCATCTCCTCGATGTCGGGCCGGAACAGATCGGCGCCCGACAGCTCGAGGCCGGGCTGGGGCGGCACGCACGAGGGAGCCTGGATCACGAACCGCATGGGCAGGCCCCGGCTGGCCTCGACGGCGTAGCGAACGCCGGCCACGCCGGCCACGTTGGCCAGCTCGTGGGGGTCGGCGAACACGGTCGTGGTGCCGCGCGGGAGGACTGCCTGGGTGTAGCCGCCGGGCGTGAGCATCGAGGACTCGAAGTGCACGTGCAGGTCGATGAAGCCGGGGGCGATGAACCGACCGGTGCAGTCGAGGAGGTCGAGGGCGTCGGTGCGGCTGCCCGGCTGGTGCACGCTGGCGACGAGCGGGCCGACGATGCCGACGTCTGCCGGGCGCAGCTCCCCGCAGCCGACATCGACGACGGTGCCCCCGGTGAGCAGCAGGTCGAACGGCTCGGCGCCCTGGGCGGCGGCGATGGCGCGGCGACGCACAGCAGGGTCGACGGGATCGATCATCTCAGCCCTCCTGGGCGACGAGTTCGGCGAGGATGCGGCGCAGCTCGACCGTCATGCGGTCGGCCTTCACGTGGACCTCGGCGGTGAGATCAAGAGGCAGGCGGCGGTCGACGTAGCGCTCCTGAAGGCGGAGGTCCTCGTCGACGACCTTGCGCTCGAACGACACCGCTTCGGCCAGCCGGCCCTCGTCGCCGTCGAGGTCGTTGCGGTGGATGGTGGAGTAGATCCGGCAGGTGTCGGTGTCGACCGGCTGCACGTAGAAGTCGACGACGTTGGTGCCGCCGGCCTCCTCGTAGTCGATGCGCAGCGACACCGAGCAGGGGGCCCGGAACTCGTAGACGAGCGACCGGTGCTGGATGAGCGGGCGCTCCCCCGTGGCGACCGCCTGGTCCTCGTGGTTCGGGAAGGGATGACGGCTGTGCACGGTCATCCCGTAGCCCCGCCGCTCGATCTCGACGTCCTCCACCACCGCCGCCTCCTCGGTGCCGATGGTGGCGCTGTGGAGGAACGGGAAGTGCGACATGTCGAGGAAGTTGTCGGCCAGCAGTCCGACGCCCACCCGGGCGGTGATGACGTCGAGCTCGCCGTGCATGAAGGACGGGTCGTCGGCCTCGGGCACGTCGAGGAGCTCGGTCACCGGAGGCTCGGGCGCCAGGAAGATCATCCCGTGGCGCTCGGCCAGCCCACCCGGTATGCGCGCCGCCGCCCGGGCCGGGCGGGCGTCGGTGCCCGCCATCGAGGGGATCTCGGTGCAGGCGCCGGCCTGGTCGAAGCACCAGCCGTGGTAGCCACAACGGAGCACGTCGCCGTCGACCCAGCCGGCAGTCAGCGGGGCGAACCGGTGGGGGCAGCGGTCGACGAAGGCAGCCAGCCCGGACGGCAGGCGAACGAGCGCCCAGTCCTCGCCGAGAAGCGTGACCTTGACCGGATCGGCGCCGACCTCCGACGAGCGGGCCACCGGATGCCAGCAGCTGCGCAGCGCCGGATCGACGTTCGACAACATCTTCACAGGACGAGCTGGGCGTCGAGCGTGGTCAGCTCGGCCTCGAACTCCCTACGCAGCTCCGCCTTGTCGGAGTCGTCGAGCCAGGTGGCGTCGACGCCGTTGAGCACCAGCTCCTTGGCCAGCTCCGGCGGGTAGCCGTTCTGGCCGATGAAGTCGACGTACTCCTTGCCGATGTCGGTGCGGAACATCGTGGGGTCGTCGGAGTTCAGGTGGACCTTGAGCCCGGCTTCGATCATCCCCTTGATGGGGTGGGCGGTCAGGTCGGGCCAGCCGTAGACCACGGCGGTGGAGGTGGGGCAGCAGGTGAAGTGGATGCCCTCGTCGCGGCAGCGCTCGACGACCTTCTCGTCGCTCAGGATGTGGTAGCCGTGGTCGATCCGCTCGCACCCGAGCACGTCGAGGCAGGCGGTGATGTTGGCGGGCGGGGCGTCCTCCGATGCGTGGCTGGTGCGGCGCAGGCCGGCCTTGCCGGCCAGCTGGTAGCTGGCGAGGAACTTCTCGGGCGGGTCGGGGGCCTCGGCGCCGTCCATGCCGAGGCCGATGAGCTCGGGCACCCGGTTGGCCAGCACGTCCTCGGTCATGGCCAGCGCCATCTCCGGGCTGTCCTGCCGGTACACGTCGGCGATGAGGAAGCAGCGCACCCCGAAGTCCTGTTCGGCGGCGTGGATGCCGTCGGCCAGGCCGTTCATGACCGTGGCCATGGGCACGCCGCGGGGCGTGTGCAGCGTGGGGTTGAAGAACATCTCCCGGTACTTGAGGTTGCCGAGCTTGACGCCGTCCTCGAGCGACTCGTAGGCCACCCGGGCGAAGTCGTCGCGGTCGATGACGGTGGAGTTCACGAAGCGGAAGATGTCGAGGAACTCATAGATCGTCTCGTAGGTGTAGAGCTCGTCGACGTCTTCGGTCGGGAGGGCGATGCCGTGCTTCTTGGCCAGGTCGGCCACGGTCGCCGGGCGCAGGGTGCCCTCGACATGGCAATGCAGCTCAACCTTGGGCAGGCGGCGGAGGTATTCGGCGTAGTCCACGGGACTCCTTCAGACGACGGCGTGGGTGGCGGTGGTGAGCGTGGCGCGCACGGCCTCAGGGCCGGCCTCCGCCGCGTCGGCCAGCTCCCGGAGCCAGCGGCGGTACTCGATCGACACCTTGTCGGTGCGCACCGACACCTCGACACCGGGCTCCAGCGGGAGCTCGGGCGGATCCTGGGCGCACACGACGGGCTCGTCTTCGTCCAGCACGACCCGCTGGAACGCCATGTGGTGAGCGTCCCGCGCCTCGTCGAGATCGTCGTCCCGCGCCACCAGCCAGAAGGCCCGGCACGAGCGGCTGTCGATCGGGGAGGCGGTCATCCAGAGCCGGCGGCGGGCGCCGGTGTCGAGCGTGAAGTCGATGTCGACGGTGAGGGGCATCGGCAGCCGGTAGCGCGACGAGCCGAACATGGCCGTGTCCTCGACCTCCTGGTCGGGCGGGTCGTAGTCGAAGCGCAGCTCACCCTCGGCCCGGTGGATGTCGGGGAGCTGGGGCACCGGCTCGTCGCGGCGGCCGAGGGTGCCGTCGTGGACCCAGGCGAAGTGGGCCAGGTCGACGAAGTTCTCGACCCGGCGGGGTGCCGAGGTGGGCCACGTGTAGGGCTCGC
>JAOBWJ010000112.1 GCA_025463335.1 Acidimicrobiales bacterium | reverse complement strand
CCCATGAACATCTGTGGGGAGCGACGGTGCCGTGTCTGATTTCGCAGTGTTTGTCCTGTGTGGGGCGATCTGTGCGGGGGCTCGCTTGGCGCTCCCGGTGCCGCTGCGGTTCGCCCTGGTGGTGGCGTTCGTGGCCGCATTCGTGCGGCGCCCGGCGCTGGTGGTCCTGAGCGGGGCGCTGTTGGCATCGGCCCTCGCCGCTTCCGCGTGGGCCGGGCTGACGCCGCCTCGGGCCGAGGCGGTCGAGGGCGTGGCCGTGCTGGTCGGGGACCCGGCGTACGCCTTCGGCGCCGTGCGGGTCGACGTCCGGATGGGGCACCGTCGCCTGGAGGGGTGGGCGCGCGGCGCCGCCGCGTCGAACCTGCGCGATCGGTTGAGCGGCGAGCTGGTCCGTGTGCAAGGCCGGCTTCGGCCCCCGCCGCCGTCGGCCCGGCGTTGGCTCACCGTGCGTCACATCGCCGCTCGGCTCGACATCGAGTCGGTGGGGCAGTGGCGACCCGGCAACCTGGCCACCCGGGCTGCGAATGGCCTGCGCCGCACCCTCGCCCGGGGTGCTGTGCCCCTCGACGTCGAGGCCCGCAGCCTGCTGCAGGGCGTGGTGCTGGGCGACGATCGCGAGCAGCGCCCCGACACGGCCGAGGCGTTCCGGGGGTCGGGGCTCAGCCACTTGCTGGCCGTGTCGGGGGAGAACGTGGCGTTCGTGTTGGCCCTCGTCGGGCCCGTGCTGCGGCGGATGGGGCTGCGGTCGCGGTGGTGCTTCACGCTTGCGTTGCTCGGGTTCTTCGGGCTGCTCACCCGGTGGGAGCCGTCGGTGCTGCGGGCCGGGGCCATGGCTGCTCTCGCGTGCACGGCCTCCACGCTCGGCCGTCCCACGAGCCGCTTGCGCTTGCTGGCGCTGGCCGTCAGCGGGGCGGTCCTCGTCGACCCGCTGCTCGTGCACGCCTTGGGCTTTCAGCTGTCGGTCGGTGCCACCATCGGGATCGCGCTGCTCGGCGGCCCCCTGGGCCGCCGCCTGCCCGGACCATCGTGGTTCTCCGAGCCGCTGGCCATCACCATCGCCGCGCAGATCGGTGTGGCCCCGGTGGCGCTGCCGGCGTTCGGCGGGCTGCCGCTGGCGTCGTTGCCGGCGAACCTGCTGGCCGGGCCGGCGGCCGCTCCGCTGACGGCGTGGGGGCTCACGGGCGGGGTGCTCGCCGGGCTGGCCGGCCCGCCGTTCGACGGGTGGCTGCACGTCCCGACCCGGTTCCTCGCCGGGTGGCTGGCCGGTGTGGCCCGCTGGGGTGCCGGCCTTCCGCTCGGCCAGGTCCGCTCGGGGCATGCGGTGGTGCTGGCCGTCGTGGTGGTGCTCCTCCTCGGCGGTCGGCGAGCGTGGCGGGCCCGGGTAGGGTCCGCCCGGTGCAGGAGCTGGCCCTCGGACCGCACCGCTTCGACATCACCACCCGGGCCCTCGTGATGGGCATCCTGAACCGCACACCCGACTCGTTCTACGACCAGGGGCAGTTCTGGGATCTCGACGCCTTCTACCGTCGGGCCGAGGAGCTGGTGACCGACGGTGCCGACTTCCTCGACGTCGGGGGCGTGAAGGCCGGACCCGGTCCTGAGGTCGGCGAGCAGGAAGAGCTGGAGCGGGTGGTGCCGGCGGTCGAAGCCATCCATGCCCGGTTCGACGTGCCGATCTCGGTCGACACGTGGCGGGCGTCGGTGGCCGAGGCCAGCTACGCCGTGGGGGCCGTGGTGGGCAACGACATCAGCGGCTTCGCCGACCCCGACTACCTGCGGGTGGCCGCCGAGGCGGGCGCGTCGGTGGTGGCCACGCACATCCGGCTCGGTCCTCGCATCCCCGATCCCGAGCCGGTGTACGACGATGTCGTGACCGACGTGGCCCGGTTCCTCCGGGAGCGGGCCGAGCGGGCCCAGGCGGCGGGCATCCCCCCCGAGCGGGTCATCATCGACGCCGGCTGCGACCTCGGGAAGACGTGGCAGCAGTCGCTCGAGCTCCTTCGCCGCTCCGACCTGCTGGCCGGCATGGGGTGGCCGCTTCTGCTGTCGGCGTCGAACAAGACGTTCCTCGGCAAGCTCCTCGACCTCGACATCAAGGACCGTCGCGAAGCCAGCCACTCCGCCCACGCCCTCGGGATCCTCCGCGGCTGCCGCGTCCTCCGGGCGCACGACGTGAAGGGCGCCCGTCGAGTGGTCGATGTCCTCTCCGCGGTGCTCGCATCATGACGACGGCACCGTTGGCCGTGTACCTGGTGCGGGGCGACGATCCGGCGCTGCGCAGCGAGGCTGTGCGCACCCTCGTCCACGAGCTGGTGGGCGAAGGCGACGCGTCGATGGTGGTCGAGGAGCACCAGCCCAGCGACGACGGCGACACCTCGGCCATCGCCGACGCCGCCCAGACGCCACCGTTCCTCACTGACCGGCGGGTGGTGGTGGCGCGCGACGTGAGCGGTTACTCGAGCGAAGCGCTGCAACCGGTCCTCACGTATCTCGAGGATCCGCTGCCCACCACCTCGCTCGTGCTCGTGGCCGGCGACAAAGGGCGGTTGTCGACCAAGCTGCTGAACGCCGTCAAGAAGGCCGGCCACATCATCGAGTCGGGCGTGCCCGCCAACAAGAAGGGCCGCGACGTCTGGCTGGCCGAGCAGCTCCGGGGTGCGCCCGTCCGCCTCGAGCCGGGCGCCCTCAAGCTCCTCGATGGTCACTTGGGCGAAGATCTCGGCCGGCTCAACAACCTGCTGGAGTCGCTGGCCGCGGCCTATGGGCAGGGCGCTCGGGTCTCGGTCGGCGACGTCCAGCCCTTCCTCGGCGAGGCCGGCTCGGTGCCGCCGTGGGACCTCACCGACGCCATCGACAGCGGGGACACCAACGCCGCCGTGGGCGCCCTGCACCGCATGCTGGCGGCGGGGGACCGTCACCCCCTCGCCCTCATGTCCACGCTGCACGGGCACTACGCCCGCATGCTCCGCCTGGACGGTGCGGGCGTGCGAGACGAGGCCGAGGCGGCCCAGCTCCTCGGGATGAAGGGCTCGACGTTCCCGGCCAAGAAGGCGCTCAACCAGACCCGTCGCCTGGGCCACGACGGGGTGGCGGAGGCCGTCAGGTTGCTGGCCGAGGCTGACCTCGACCTGCGGAAGTTCACCAAGGACTGGCCCGAGCAGCTCGTGATGGAGGTGCTGGTGGCCCGCCTCAGCCGGTTGGGACCCCGTTCCCGAAGGTAGGGGCCCCGGCGCTAGCCCTGGTTCGTGAGGGAAGCGATCCGCTTCACCAGCCGGCTCTTCTTGCGAGCGGCGGCGTTCTTGTGGATCACGCCCTTGGCGGCGGCCTTGTCGATGCGCTTGACGGCGAGGCGCAGGGCCTCGGGCGTGTTCTCGTCGCCGGCCTCGGCAGAGGTGACGGCAACCTTCACGCGCGTCTTCAGCTCGGAGCGGACCGCCTTGTTGCGCAGACGAGCCTTCTCGTTCTGCAGGTTGCGCTTGATCTGGCTCTTGATGTTCGCCACGAGTGACTACCTACTGACGCGTTCGGAAGGGACCGGGAGACGATAGCAGTGAGCGGTCAGGGACCCAAGCGCGGCGTCGGTACGCTGCGCGACGCCGTGACTGACCTCTCCCGTTTCCGCAACCTCAGCATCATCGCCCACGTGGATCACGGGAAGTCGACCTTGGCCGACCGGATCCTGGAGCTCACCGGTGCCGTCCAGTCCCGGGACATGAAGGCCCAGTACCTCGACACCATGGACATCGAACGGGAGCGCGGGATCACCATCAAGGCCCAGAACGTGCGGGTCCCGTGGAAGGACCACATCCTCCACCTGGTCGACACGCCTGGCCACGTCGACTTCGGCTACGAGGTGTCCCGCTCCCTGGCCGCCTGCGAGGGCGTGGTGCTGGTCGTGGACGCCGCGCAGGGGATCGAGGCCCAGACGCTGGCCAACTGCTACCTGGCCCTCGAGAACGACCTCGAGATCGTGGCCGCCCTCAACAAGATCGATCTGCCGGCCGCCGACCCGGACCGCTACGCCGATGAGATCGAGCGGGTGCTCGGCATCCCGGCCGAGAGCATCCTGCGCATGAGTGCCAAGACCGGCGAGGGCGTACCCGACCTGCTCGACGCCATCGTCGAGCGCATCCCGGCCCCGACGGGGGAGCGCGACGCGCCGCTCCAGGCGCTGATCTTCGATTCCTACTTCGACCAATACCGGGGTGTGATCTCCTCGCTGCGGGTCATGCAGGGCACGTTGAAGACCGGTGCCCGCCTGAAGTTCATGCAGGCCGGCGCCACCCACTTCGCCGACGAGATCGGGGTGCGAACCCCTGTCCCGCTGCCGGTCGACGAGCTCGGTCCCGGCGAGGTCGGCTACCTCATCGCCGCCATCAAGGACGTGGGCGAGGCCCGCTCGGGCGAGACCGTCACCGAGCTCTCCCGGCCGGCGCCCGAGCCGCTCGAGGGTTACTACGACCCGAAGCCGATGGTGTTCTGCGGCCTCTTCCCGATCGACGGCGACGAGTTCGAGGGCCTGCGCGAAGCGCTCGAGAAGCTGCGACTCAACGACTCCAGCTTCACCTACGCCCCCGAGACCTCGGGTGCGCTCGGGTTCGGCTTCCGGTGCGGCTTCCTCGGCCTGCTGCACATGGAGATCGTGCGCGAGCGGCTGGAGCGGGAGTTCAACCTGAGCCTCATCGCCACCGCCCCGTCCGTGGAGTACCGGGTGCAGAGCACCAACGGCGACGTGAAGCTGGTCGACAACCCGGCCGCCATGCCGCCGCCCACCG
>JAOBWJ010000109.1 GCA_025463335.1 Acidimicrobiales bacterium | reverse complement strand
GGCGGCAGCCTGCCTCGCACGGGCGGCAACGCCACGTTGCCGATCGCCGGTGGTGCCCTCCTGGCCCTGGCAGTCGCTACCCGCCGGCTGGCGTTCGGCCGCCGCTGATCGTTGACGACCGACTCCGGGGCCAACTCGGCCCCGGGGTCCTCGTTACCCTGAGGCCCCCGATGCTCGAGCTCGTCGCCGTCGCACTCGTGGTCGCCGTGTTCGTGGCGGCCCTCATCGTCACGCAGAGGACGTCGCGCCGCAGCGTCGCCGCCCCGGTCCTCTCGCGTCCCGCCGTGCCCGCCGACGAGCTGTCGCCGGTGGTGGCCTTCCTCCGCCGCCATCCGTGGGCCCGCCGAACCCTCTCCGCGCTGTCGGTCGGCCTGCTGGTCGCGGCCGTGGGCCTGCTCGGCTATCCCTTCTACACCAACCTCTACCAGAGTCGGATCCAGCAGCGGCTCGACAACCAGCTGGTCAGTCCCGAGCTCCAGCAGGCCTACCGCGACCGCAAGGTCGGCACCGGCGATGCCCTCACCCGGGTCCGCATCCCGGCCATCAACGTCGACGTCGTGGTCGTCGAGGGCACCACAGCCAGCGCCCTCCGCGCCGGGGCGGGGCACTACCCCCAGACCCCGCTGCCGTGCGAGCAGGGCAACGTGGCCATCGCCGGGCACCGCACGACCTACGGCAAGCCGTTTCAGAACCTGGACCGACTGAAGCCGGGTGACGAGATCATCCTCGAGACGCCGATCGGCGAGTGCACCTACAAGGTGGCCGCGGCGCCGTTCGTGGTGAGGCCCAACGACATCTCGGTCGTGCAGCCCACGCCGACGTCGTCGCTGACGCTCACCACCTGCCACCCGAAGGGCTCGGCGGCCCAGCGACTGGTGATCCGGGCCGCCCTCCAGGGTCCGGCCGCGTCGGCATGAGCACCCGCCGCCTGACCGCCGCCCTCGTGCTGGCCGGCGGCGCCCTCCTCACGTCCGCGCCCGCCGCCTCGGCCGCCACGCCCGACGGCGCCTGGACCAACCCGGCTCCCGTGGGCACCGCGGCCGACGACATTCCCATCGCCTACCTGGAGGCGCCGCACACGCTGGACGGCTGGGCCGAGTCGCCCAACGGGATCGCCGGTGTCACCTTCACGCTGGTGCCGGACGGGGCCGACAGGCCGGACGACCCGTGCTCGGCCACGGCCCGCATGAAGGAGCCCCAATCGGCTCCCGGTGGCTCGGGACGGGTCAGCTTCTCCTTCGCCGCCCCGTTCCCGTGCAACCGGCGCTACCAGGTGCGGGCGACGGTGGCGCCCGCCCAGCGGCCGCTGCGCCAGGAGACGCCGCTGGTGCTGAACCTGTGGGTGGCCGTGGCCATCCCGCCCGCACCCACCACCGGTCTGGCCGCCGAGGTCGGGGCCGACCGGGCCGTGTCGTTGCGATGGGACGCGGCGGCGCACGAGCCCGACTTCCAGGGCTACGAGGTGCGCCGCTCGACGGGGGCCGAGTTCGTTCCCATCGGCGAGGTGGGCCCGGGGGGCCAGACCTTCGTGGACCGGGCTGTACCACCGGCGGGCGGTCAGGTTCGCTACCAGGTGGTGGGCCTTCGTCCCGGACCCGATGCCGGTACGACGGTGTTCGCCGATGGCGGGGCGCCGGCCGAGATCACGGTGGCGCCGGCCCCGGGAGGGTCGTCGTCGTCCACGGGGAGCGACGGGGCCACTGGCGCCAACGGCGCCATCCGCCCGGCCGGGAGCGGTCCGGTGCAGTCGGTCCACCGCGAGTTCCGGACGCCCGGCGTGGCCCGGCGCACGACGCCTACCACGGCCGACACCGGCTACCAGGAGACGTTGCCGTTCGCGCCGCCTGCCGGCGACCAGGCGGTGGTCCGGATCGACGATGACGGTGACAGCGGGCAACGCCAGACGCTGCTGCTCGTGGCCGGAGGTACCACCGCCTTCTCGTGGGCCATGGCCCTGCGGCTCCTCACTCGCCGCGCCGCCGGCTTCTAGGACTCGACCTACGCCACGACGGCTCGGAGGAGGGCGGCGGCGCCGGCCTTGTCGAGCGGTTCGTTGCCGTTGCCGCACTTGGGGGACTGCACGCACGAGGGGCAGCCCGAGTCGCACGAGCACCCGACGATCACCTCGAGGGTGGTGCGCAGCAGTCGCTCGCCCGACGCGAAGCCGAGCTCGGCGATGCCGGCCCCGCCCGGGTAACCGTCGTAGATCACGACGGTGGGCTTGCCGGTGTCGACCTGCAGGGCGGTCGACACACCACCCACGTCCCATCGGTCGCAGATCGTGAACAGCGGGAGGATGCCGATGGCGGCGTGCTCGGCGGCGTGCAGGGTGCCGGGCCAGTCGGCCGGGGCGATGCCGGCCGAGTGGAGGAGGGCTTCGTCGATGGTGAACCAGAAGCCTCGGGTCACCAGGCACGACGGCGGAAGGTCGAGCGTCTCGGTGCTGAGCAGCTCTCGGGTGTGCACGTCGCGACGCTGGTAGCCGACGACCCGCTCGTCGATCTGCACCGCACCCAGGTGGAGCTCGATGGGTCCGATGCGCCGGCACGCCTCGTCGGCGAGGATCCGGATGTCGGTCTCCGAGCGGACCTGGGTGACTTCACCGCCGTCGGACGGCTCGACCCAGGCGACCCGGTCGTGCAGGTCGAGGTCGGTCACCCGCCACGCCTGGCCCTGGTGGAGGTAGACGGCGCCCGGGTGGACCGAGGAGAACGCCCGGCTGCCGTCGACCGTGCCGATCAAATGCCCTTCGGGGGTCGCGATGCGGTACTCCTCCGAGGACCCGCTGCGCAGCCCAATGCCCCACGCCGGCGCGCCCCGGCCCGACCAATACGCCCGTCCGTCGCGCACGGTCAGGCAGTCGTCGAGGACGAGGTCGCGCACGCCGTCGTCGAGCTCGTCGCCCCACCAGGCGGTGTCGTCGGGCGAGAGCGGCAGCTCGTAGGCGGCGCACGCGAGGTGAGGTTGGAGCACCGACGGGTTCGACGGGTTGATGACGGCGGGCTCGGGCGGGCGGGAGAACAGTTCCTTGGGATGGGCCATGAGCCACTGGTCGAGCTGGTCCTCGCCGGCGACGAGCACCGCCAGCGACTGCTGCTGAGCCCGGCCGGCACGGCCCGCCTGCTGCCACATGGAGGAGACTGTGCCGGGGAAGCCGTCGAGCACGCACGCGTCGAGCGTGCCGATGTCGATGCCGAGCTCGAGGGCACTGGTGGCGACCACGCCGCGCAGGGCGCCGCTGAAGAGCTCACCCTCGATCTCCCGGCGCTCGGCAGCGAGGTAGCCGCCGCGGTAGGGGCGCACCGTCTCGCGGAGCTTCTCGGGGAGGCGGCGACGGGTGTCGGCCGCCACCACCTCGGTGCCCTTGCGGCTGCGGCAGAAGGCGATGGCTCGCCGGTCGTCGCCGACGAGCGTGGACAGCAGGGCGGCCGTCTCGACGTTGGCCGAGCCACGGGCGCCGGTGTGCTCGTCGAGGAGCGGCGGGTTCCACAGGGCGAACAGTCGCTCGCCGCGCGGTGACCCGTCGTCGGTGACGGCCTCGACCTCCTTGGCGCACAGCGCCGAGGCGAGGACGGCCGGCTCGCCGATGGTGGCCGAACCGAAGATGAAGGTGGGGTCGGAGCCGTACTCGTTGCAGATTCGCCGGAGCCGGCGGAGCACGTGGGCCACGTGGGTGCCGAAGATCCCGCGCAGGACGTGGAGCTCGTCGACCACGACGTATTGGAGCCGCATGAGGAACGTGGCCCACCGGCCGTGATGGGGGAGCAGGCCGACGTGAAGCATGTCGGGGTTGGTGAGCAGGACCGACGCGTGGCGCCGGGCCCAGGCCCGCACCTCGGGGCCGGTGTCGCCGTCGTAGCAGGCCGGCACCAGGCCGGGCATGCCGAGCGCCTCGAGCGCGCGGAGCTGGTCCTGGGCCAGGGCCTTGGTGGGGAACAGCAGCAGCGCCGTGCCCGGCACCTCGGCGCCCACGGCCTCGGCGATGGGGACTTGGAAGCAGAGTGACTTGCCCGATGCCGTGCCGGTGGCGATGGCGACCGATCGCCCGGCGCGAGCCAGGTCGATCGCCTCGGCCTGGTGGGTCCAGAACCGCTCGACCGGGAGTCGCTCGGCGACCGCCTCCGGGAGGGGCGTGGTCAGCTCGCCGAAGCGTGCCGCGCGGGCGGGGATCCGCTCGAGGTGGACCAGCCGGTCGTCACCGAAGAGCGACTCCACCAGTGGATCCACGGAGCCAGCGTATCGAACGGATGTTCCGGCATGGTGGCGGACGGCGGAGGGTGGTAGCCCCGAGAGGAGTGTGGGTACTGTCGGTCGGCGCAGCACTCGCGGGCCGTGGCGCGGCCCTACCGTCATGTACTAGGAGCCGAATCGATGGACCTTGGCCTGGACGTCTCTGAGCGCAACGGGTATGCCGTGCTCGCCGTGTCGGGCGAGGTCGATGTGGCCACCGTCCCCCGTCTGCGCGAGCAGCTCCACGGTCTGGTCGCCCAGGGCAGCAACAAGATCATCGTCACCCGCGACGGGGTCGACTTCCTGGACTCGACGGGTCTCGGTGTGCTCGTGGGCGCCCTGAAGCGGGTGCGCTCGAACGACGGCGACCTGTTCCTGGTGTGCACCCAGCCGCGGATCCGCAAGGTCTTCGAGGTCACCGGGTTGACCAAGGTCTTCTCGCTGTTCGACTCCGTCGACGACGCCGTCGCCTCCTAGCTTCTGCACGGCTTCGACGAAGGCGGGCGCCGGGGCGCCCACCTTCTTCGCGTCTGCTGCTTTACCGTCTTGGTTCCCAACAGACGCGAAACATAGGTTTACGACTTCCGAAACCATGGACGTGACCCTCACGAAGTCAGAGCGCGAGACGCTCAAAGCGATCTACCGCGGCACCCGGGATCGCCAGGACGCCCAGACCGGCGCGCTAGCCGACGCGCTGGGGGTCGCACCGGGCACCGTGACCATGACCGTGAAGCGACTTGCCGAGCGTCAGCTGGTCGACCATCGCCCCTACCACGGGGTCGAGCTCACGGCCGCGGGACGCCGAGCGGCAGTTGCCGCCATCCGCCGCCACCGCATCGTCGAACGCTTTCTGGCCGACATGCTCGGCTACGCCTGGAACGAGGCCGACCGGTTGGCCGGCGACTTCGAGCACGACCTCCCACAGGAGGTCGAGGACCGCATGTTCGTGGCCCTCCACCGCCCGGCCACGTGCCCCCACGGCTTCCCCATCCCGGAGCTCGAGGCCGTCGACATCCCGGCCATGCCGCCGCTCTACGCCCTCGAGCCGGGCGACCGGGCGACCGTCGCGGTGCCCGGCTCGACTGATCCGGAAGTGGTCGCCTTTCTCGACACGCTGGGGTTGCGCCCGGGCGTGGTGGTGGAGATCCGGGAGAAGCATCCGTTCGACGGCCCCCTCGTGCTCCGCGTCGACGGCAAGGACCGCACACTGGGCTCGTCCGTGGCCAATCAGGTCTTCGTCACACCCATTTGACTTTTCGACCCCATGAAACGTTAGTTTTCGCACGCTTCATTCGTAGGCCGACACCCCGAGATCCCGTCGAAAGGACCACGTCGCAATGCTCGACGTACTCGCCGCGGAGGGCGGCTACCAGACCTTCCACCTTCAGGGTGGGGAGTGGGCCTGGTTGTTCTTCTCCGCTGTCACCGCCCTGTTGGCGATCGCCGTGGGCTTCGGCCTGATGCGTGGCGTGCTCGCCGCCGACCAGGGCACGCCGAAGATGATCGAGATCGCCACCGCGATCCAAGAGGGCGCCATGGCGTACCTCAAGCGGCAGTTCAAAACGATCGCCGTCATCCTCGTGCCGCTGGCCATCATCGTCTTCCTGACCTCCACCAGGGTGGTCAAGCCCGATGGGGTTGAAGCACTGAGCTTCGTCCAGTCCGGCATCTTCCGTACCGTTGCCTTCGTCGCCGGCTGCTTCATGTCCGGCCTCACCGGCTTCATCGGCATGGGCCTCGCCGTGCGCGGCAACGTGCGGACCGCGGCGGCCGCCAAGACCGGCTCCCTGCCCGCCGCGCTGAAGGTCGCCTTCCGCACCGGCGGTGTGGCCGGCATGTTCACCGTGGGCCTCGGCCTCATCGGGGCGACGATCATCATCATGATCTTCCAGAACACGAGCTCGGCGATCCTCGTCGGCTTCGGGTTCGGCGGTTCGCTCCTCGCCCTCTTCCTCCGGGTCGGCGGCGGCATCTTCACCAAGGCGGCCGACGTCGGGGCCGACCTCGTCGGCAAGGTGGAGGCCGGGATCCCCGAGGACGACCCCCGCAACCCGGCCACCATCGCCGACAACGTGGGCGACAACGTCGGCGACTGTGCCGGCATGGCCGCCGACCTGTTCGAGTCCTACGAGGTCACCCTCGTCGCCTCGATCATCCTCGGCGTGGCCGCCTTCCATTCCATCGGCGCCAACCCGGCCCTCGGCCTGATCTTCCCGCTCGTGGCCCGCGCCATCGGCGTGCTGGCCTCGATCGTCGGCGTGTTCGCCGTGCGGGCCACCGACGATGACAAGACGGCCATGGCGCCGATCAACCGCGGCTTCCTCGTCGCCGGCGTCCTCACCGTCATCGGCACCGGCGCCGTGGCCCTCACGTACGTGGGCAACGACCATGGCAACGAGGGCTGGAAGGTCTTCGGCGCCGTCGTCATCGGCCTTGTCCTGGCTCAGGGCATCAGCCGCCTGACCGAGTACTTCACCTCCACCGAGACGGCTCCCGTCCAGGAGATCGCCGTGTCGGCCCGCACCGGCCCGGCCACCACCGTCCTCTCCGGCATCAGCTCCGGCCTGGAGTCGTCGGTGTGGGCCATCATCGCCATCGCCATCGCCATCGGCGTGGCCATCGGCCTGGGCGGCGGCAACCTGCAGTTCTCGCTCTACCTCGTGGCCCTCACCGGCATGGGCATGCTGGCCACCACCGGCGTGGTCGTGTCCGAGGACACGTTCGGCCCGGTGGCCGACAACGCCGCCGGCATCGCCGAG
>JAOBWJ010000097.1 GCA_025463335.1 Acidimicrobiales bacterium | reverse complement strand
GCCCCATAACGCCGGGCGGGGGGGCGACCGCTTCATCAGGGCAGCTACACCGAGGCGACGAGATCGGACAGGTGCTGCAGCGAGTTGTCGAGGTGGTCCTGCCCGAACGGCGGGAACTGGAGGTACTCGCGGATGTGGGCCGGGACCGCTGACCAGTCGTACGTCAGCGTCACCGTTGTCCGCGACGGACCGTTCGCCTCGAGGTCGTAGCGCCAGATCCAGCCGCCGAAGCTGAGTTCGCCGGTCTCGGGCGACTCCGTCCCGGGCTTCCACGCGATGGCCCGCGGCTCGTCGAACACCTCGACCCGGTTGGCGATCTTGTAGTCCTTGTCCGGGTGGTTGTCGTGGTACATCGCCATCCGGAACACCTGGCCGGCGGCGGTGATGCGATCGTCGTCCAGGGACTCGCGCACCCAGCCGGTGCCGTCGATGTCGGCGTGGGCCGATGGGTCGGCCAGCACCGCGAACACCGCCTCCGGCGCGGCCTCGATCGTCCTGGACGCGGTAACGCGCTCGGTCGGTCGATCCGTGAGCGTCTTGTCGGCCATCGCTCCTGTCCTTTCGTTTCGGTCCCGGTCCTCTGCTGGGTTCCTGCACCAGGGGTCGCGCACCACATCCAGCGGACCCCGTCGCTCGGAACGTCTGCGTCAGGTTCGACTGCTTGACGATGTGGGTGGTGCATGGACGGACTCAGACATGCAGAGTGGGCCGGTAGATGAGCTCTTGGACGTGGCCGTCGAGCGTCCGGCTCTCGATCAGCTCGAGGTCGAAGTCGGCGGCACCCTGGAAGATCGGTTCTAGCCCGGTCTGGCCGGTGATCACCGGGAAGAGCGTCACCTGGACGCGGTCGACCAGGCCGGCGGCCATCAGCGCCCGGTTCATTGACAGGCTGCCGTGTGAGCGCAACGGCACCTCGGACTCCTCCTTGAGCCGGGCGACGACGTCGACGGCGTCGCCGCTCACGACGGTTGCGTCCGGCCAGTCGAGGGATCCTTCCAGGGTGGTCGACACCACCGTTGCCGGCAGGCTCCTCATCCGTGTGACCCATGGGTCACGCACCTCGGAGCCCGCGGTGCTCGAGGCCAGCATGCGCTCGAACGCCCGATACGTGTTGGCCCCGAAGACCATCCGCTGCTCCTCGCCGTACAAGGCGAGGCGGCGATCGAGGAGCTCGGGGCCTTGCTTGCCCCAGTAGCCGGTCCAGTTGCGGCTGGCGGCGCCGAAGCCGTCGAGGCTGGAGAAGACGTCGAAGGTGTACGTAGTGGTCATGATGCTCTCCTGTCCTTTTCGGTTTCGGCCCCGGTCTTCTGCCGGGTTCCTGCACCAGCTACGAACGGGCCCGGCGGTTTCGACAGGACCATGTCGGAAAACTTTGCCCGGTCGGGTGTCGATTCGGGTGGTCGTGCGATCTACGTCATCTATACCGAGGGGCACACCGCGACCGCCGGCGACAGCCTCACCCCGCGTCGACCTCTCGCGTGAAGCCATCCGTCTCGGGCGCGTGCTCACCGAAGCCCGGCGGCCGGCCCGCACCGCCACCGACGGATCGATGGTCCGCTTGGCCGACCAGGACCGCACGCAGTGGGACCGCATCCTCATCACCGAAGGACACACCCTCGTGCGCGCCTGCCTGCGCCGCAACCAGCCCGGCCCGTTCCAGATCCAAGCGGCCATCGCCGCCGTTCACGCCGACGCCGCCACCGCGGCGGCAACCGACTGGCCCCAGATCGTCGCCCTCTACGACCAGCTCTACGCCATGCGCCCCAACGCGGTGATCGCGCTCAACCGGGCCGTCGCCATCGGCGAGATGTGTGGCGCCGCCGCCGGTCTCGACGCCCTCGACTCGCTCGACGTGACCCTGCTCGAGGACTTCCAGCCGTACCACGCCGCGCGCGCCGACCTCCTCGCCCGTGCTGGGCGTGACGCAACCGTCGCCGCCTACGACCGCGCCATCGAGCTGACCGCCAACCCAAGCGAACGGCGCTTCCTCCAACGAGAGCGCAACTCGGCCGCCGACCGAAGGTAGACCCGGCCCGGGCGGTGAGTTCGCGGGACCGGGGACGTCCCTATCCCTGACGACACAACGGAGGGGTATCCCATGACCAAGGTGATCGCGGACATCACGATGTCGCTCGACGGGTTCGTCACCGGACCCGACCCGGACCTCGAGCACGGGCTCGGCCACGGTGGCGAGCCGCTGCACGAGTGGGCCTTCAGCAACGACCCGGTCGACGCAGCGCAGCTGAGCACCGGTACCGAGCGGTCGGGCGCCGTCATCATGGGACGGCGGCTGTTCGACATCATCGACAGCCCGCATGGCTGGAACGACGAGGTGGGCTACGGCGCGAGGGAGGCCGGCTCGCCGCCGTTCTTCGTCGTCACCCACGCCGCGCCCGAGACCCGACGGCTCGAGCTCGACTTCACCTTCGTCCCCGACGGCGTCGCATCGGCGATCGAGCAGGCCCGGAAGGCCGCGGGCGCCAAGGACGTCGTCATCATGGGTGGCGGCGACGTCATCGGACAGGCGCTCGACGCCGCGCTCGTCGACGAACTGCGCCTCCACCTCGCGCCGATCGTGCTCGGCGACGGGACGCCGCTCTTCAACGGTGTCGGTCGGATCGAGATGCGTCAGACCGACGTGCAGATCTCACCGCACGCGGCCCACCTGACGTACGAGCTCCGCTGACGAACTCCTCGGTGAGCCGAGCGCAGAGCTGAGAGCGAACCTGGCCGACGGCCCGGTCCGTCTCTTCACGCCCTTCCATCGATGTAGCCACCGCTCGCCGGAGCGAACCTGCCAGTAGGCGTCGTGGGGCGCCCAGTCACCGCATGGGTCGATCGTCTGGCGTTCAGCGGACAGGTCGACGTCGGCCGCACGCTCACGTGTGGGATCCCGCGAGCTCGAGGGCCCAGGCGGCGAGGTCGGCCGCGGCCTGGGGTCGGGCGCCGGCCTTCATGCCGCCCGCCATCGAGTCGAGCAGGGACCGGTCGGCCAGACGCTCCTCGAGCATCGGTCCGACGTGGTCGGCCGTCGCCTCGTGGTCCCGCACGAGCAGGGCGCCGCCGGCGTCGACGAGGGGCTGTGCGTTGTGGAGCTGCTCATCGTGCTCGTCGCGCGGGAACGGCACGAGCACCGACGGCAGCGTGACCACGGCCAGCTCGGCGACGGTGCCAGCACCCGAGCGGAACACGCCGACGTCGGCCGCGGCGTAAGCGTGGTCCATGCGGTCGATGTACCGCACCAGCTCGACGAGGTGTGCGCCCTTGTTGCCAGCGAGCGCGGCCTCGACCTCGGCGTGGCTGCGGTTGCCGGCCTTGAGCACGATCCGCACGTCGTCCCGGTCGGCCCACCGCTCGGCCAGCCCGAGGGCAAGCTGGTTGAGCGAGCGGGCGCCCTGGCTGCCCCCGGTGACCAGCACCAGCGAGGTGCGGTCGTCGAGTCCATAGGCGGCACGAGCCTCGGCCCGGAGGGCGTCGCGGTCGAACGACGTCATGGCCCGGCGCAGCGGGTAGCCGACGTGGCGCAGCTCGACGCCCTCGAACCGCGTCTGGGGGAACGACGTGGCCAGATGGTCGGTGAAGCGGGCGGCGAGCTGGTTGGCCTTGCCCGGCACGGCACCCGGCTCGTGGATGAGCGACGGCACGCGCGACAGCCTGGCGGCGGCGATGAGCGGAATGCCGCTGTAGCCGCCCATGCTCACGGCCACGTCGGCGCCGAGCTTCTTCAGCAGCGAGCGGGCCTGGAGCGTGGCCCGGCCGAGGGCGACGGGGACGGTGGCCTTGCGCCAGCCCTGCCCGGCGAACTGGACCATGTCGTAGAGGTGGAGCGGGTGGCCGGCCTCGGGGATGAGGTGGCCCTCCATGCCCTTCGGCGTGCCGACGAACTCGATGCGGGCGTCGGGCCGGGCGGCAGCTACGGCCTCGGCCAGCGCCAACCCCGGATAGATGTGGCCGCCCGTCCCCCCAGCGGCGATGACGACGGTGGGGCCCTCGAACGGCGTCACGTTCGTCGAATGAAGGCGTGGCCGTCGCGCTCGGCCTCGATGGGAACGTAGAGCTGCCCCGGTCGAGTGGTCCTCGAGTCGATGCTGGCTCCCTGGATGAGGACATCAGGCCCTACCAGGTCACCTCCGAGATGACCCGTCAGCTCAGATGTCCAGCAGTGCACGTGTCACCTTCAAAGCCATCGGGTCAGGCGATGGCAAAGTCGAAGTAGGTGTTCGGGAAGGGCTCGTCCTCGAGCGTGTAGTGCCACCACTCGCAGTCGTACGAGCTGAAGCCGCAGGACTCCATGATCGAACGGAGATGCCGTCGGTTGGCGGCATCGACCTGGGTGATTCCCGTTGCTCCGTGGTGGGAGATGGCATCCATCAGGTCGTGGTCGCCGCCCATCGGAGAAAGCTCACCGGTGGCCAAGTCGAAGAGCGTCAGGTCGACGGTGCTGCCCCGGCTGTGGCCCGACCTCGCGGCCACGTATCCCTTCTCGAACATCTCGGCTCTGTCGATGTTCGGGTAGTGGCGGCGCTTCGTCCGGCCGTCCTCCGGCTGCTTCGACCAGCGCAGGAAGCGATCGACGGCGCGTTGCGGGCGATAGCCGTCCCAGAGCAGCAGGCCGAAGCCAAGGGATGCGGCCGCTCCTCGTGCTCGTTCCAAGCCTGAACCGAGCGCCCTCGTACCGACGATCCGGTTGGCGAGGTACCCATCCACGGGCGTGCCGGTGAAGTTGTCCCAGGTCGCGTACTTGGCGTCCCAACGGACGCCGGGCAGGAGCTCGTCGATGAAGACGAAGTCATCGCGCATGGTCGTTCCCCGCCAATGCCAATGACAGCAGCCGGTCGATCACGTCGGTGAGCGGCAGTCCTGCGGCTGCCATCATCCCGGGATACCGGCTGTAGGAGGTCATGCCCGGGAAGGTGTTCACCTCGTTGAGCACGACGCTCCCGTCGTCCTCGAGGAACATGTCGACCCGCGCCAGTCCCCGGCAACCCAAGGCGCGATAGATGGCCTTCGCGGTCTCCTGGACGAGCGAGCGCGACTCGGCCGAGATGTCCGCGGGAACGGTGATGGTCGCGTTCTCAGAGCCGGTCTCGGGCGCGCGCTCCTGGTGGATCCTGAAGAACCCGTGGGAGAGCGAGATCCGATCCGGCTCGCCGGTGATCAGATCTCCACCGTTCCCGAGGACAGCACAACCGATCTCGCTTCCCTCCACGGCCGCCTCGATCAACACCTTCGAGTCGTACTGACGGGCTGCCTCCACCGCGTCCGCCAGCTCATCTGCTCGACGCACCTTGCTGACGCCGAACGATGAGCCCGAGCGGGCCGGCTTGACGAAGACGGGATAGGTGAGCCCTCCGGGATCGATGCTGTCGCCGGCCATGACCGTCCAGAAGGTCGGCGTGGCGATCCCCGCGCTCCGAACGACGACGTACGCCAGCGACTTGTCCATGCACAGCGCGGAGCTCTGCACGTCGCAGCCCACGTAGGGGATGCCGGAGAGCTCCAGCAAGCCCTGAATCGCACCGTCCTCACCGAACCGGCCATGCAGAACGGGGAGCACCAGATCCAACCGGGTCGCCTCGTAGCGGCCCTCCTCCAAGACGAGCAGCCCGTGCACGCCCCGGTCCGGTGACAGCACCGCGGGACGGCAACGGTCGTCTTCCCACCCTGCGTCAGGGGAGTCGCAGAGCTTCCACGCACCGCGCTTCGTGATCCCGAGGTAGAACGGCTCGTACTTGTCGACGTCGAGGTGTCGCGCAACCTCTTGCGCCGACTTGACGGAGATGTCGTGCTCCTCGGAGCACCCTCCGAACACGATCCCGACCTTCGGCCTAGCCATGCTGCTGCCTGCCTTCCGAGCGCACACAGCTGCGGATGGAAGCCTCGACCGCATCGCCCAGGGCGTGGTCGGTGTAGTAGGCGGTGTGCGGGCTGATGATCACGTTCGGCAGCCGGTGCAACCGCAACAGCAGCGGGCGCTCGACGGGTTCGCCTCCGCAGTCGGTGTAGAAGACGCCGTCCTCTCCTTCGAGGACGTCCAGCGCCGCACCCCCCAGTCGACCGCTCTCCAACGCCCGAACCAGCGCCTCGGTGTCGACAAGTGCGCCGCGACCGGTGTTGATCAGGTACGCGCCGTGCTTCATCTGCTCGATCCGGTGACGATCCAAGAGGTGATGGGTGTCGGCGTTGAGCGGGGTGTGGAGCGTGACGACATCGCTCCGCTCCAGCAGCTCCGCAAGGCCCACGTAGTCGGCAGGTAGGTCAGGGGGACGGTCGAAGGCCAAGATGCTGCAGCCGAAACCTCGCAGCCGGGCCATCACCGCGATGCCGATGCGACCGGTTCCGACCACCCCGACCGTCAGATCGCGCAGCTCCCGCCCAGGTTCGTCACCAAGTCGGTAGTCGTGGACCTCTGCACGCCGGATGGTGGACCTGGCGCTCCGGATCGCCATCAACAGCAACATCAGCGTGTAGTCCGCCACGCTGTCCGGTGAGTAGGCGGCGTTCTCGACGGACATGCCGACGCTCTCCGCATAGTTCACATCGATGTGGTTGACCCCGATGCTCCTGGTGGAGATGTGCCGGACGCCGGCTTCGTGGAGGGCACGCAGCACGGACGCCGTGATGGGGGTCTTGTGACCGACGCTGATGCATCGGTTCCCGAGTGCCAGCTCGATGTTGTCCTCGGCGACCCCGGCATCGGTGATCGTCGGCCGCACACCGAAGGGAGGCGCCATCGCTCGGAAGAGGGCGTCCTCATCCGGTCCACATCCGTAGACGGTGATCCCGATGGTTGGAACGGCTGAGGAGGGCGAGGGCGCCGGCGATCGGGTGCGGCGAGCCGCGGTTCGAACTGGTTCGGTGTGAGCCACACCACCATTCAGGGCGGCGCGACGTTGCCAGCACGTATGCCGTTTTCGATACGCCGACGATAGGTGCGAGCTGCTCCCCATCGGAGCGTGCGCGTCAGTGCGTGACGGTCCGGTCCGTGTGTCGTGGCGCGGCGGGTAGCTGCACCGTGACGCAGAGCCCGCCCGCGGCCCGGGGGGTGAGGGTGAGGGTTCCGTCGTGGGCTTGGGTGATGCTCTTGACGATCGCCAGGCCAAGGCCGACACCTGCGTGTGCGGTGCGCGTGCGTGCGGTGCCGCGGAGGAACGGCTCGACCAGCGTGGCGACCAATCGTGGGCTGAGCTGCTCGCCGGTGTTCTCGACGGTGATCTCCACACCCGTGGGGTGAACGCTGGTCGTGACCCAGACGGCGCCCTGTTCCGGCAGGTTGTGGACGATCGCGTTGTGCACGAGGTTCGTGGTCAGCTGCAGCAGGAGCGCGTGTGAGCCGACGGTAGGGGTCAACTCGCCGGAGGTCTCGATGGTGACGCCGTGCGCTTCTGCGAAGGGGAGGAGCGTCTCGGTGGCTTCTTCCGCCATGAGGGAGAGGTCGACGGGCACTGGGGTGAAGGACCGCTGGTCGGCGCGGCTGAGCAGGAGCAAGGCTTCGGTGAGGTCGATCGCTCGG
>JAOBWJ010000094.1 GCA_025463335.1 Acidimicrobiales bacterium | reverse complement strand
CACCCGCCACCGGCTGCGACTGGTGCCGGTCGCCGCCGTGCTCCTGGTGCTGTTCGTCGTGACCCTGTTCTGCCCGTTCCGTGCCGGCCAGCAGGTCCTCGCCGGGCTCGACCACAACTTCGTGGTGGACGCTTGGGGCGGACCGTCCTACCTCGGCGCCGCCCTCGCCCACTGGCTGGATCTGGCCCTGCTGTTCTACGGCCTCACAGGGCTGATGGCCTGGCTCGGCGGGCGTGTCCTTAGCGCTCCCCGGGACCGAGCGACCGCCGCCGGGCCGCCGAGCTAGGCCCCCACGATGCGGGCCACATCCCAGGCGTGGTGCACGGCCTCGTGGCCCAGCACGCGGATCACGCTCCCCAGCGGGAGGTCGCCCTGCTCGGGGTGGCGCAGGCCGACGTCGCCGTCCCGGGCCAGGGCCAGCGCCGCCTCCCAGTCGCCGGTCGAGCGCCGCAGCGACCACGACGCGCTCTCCAGGGCGATGCCGTCGTAGCCCCGGGCGGCGGCCAGCTCGGCCTCGTCGTAGGGCACCACCGGGGCCGTCGACCCGAGGGCGGCGCCGGCAAGGCGGTCGGCCCAGATGCGCTGGTTGTCGGCCAGGTGGGACACGTAGGCCGACACGTTCCAGTCGAGCCCGACCGCCCCCTCGGTGCCATCGTGGCCGGCGACCAGCGCCTCTACCCGGGCGGGCAGCTCGGCCACGATGGCCAGGGCCCGGTGCTCGTCGATCGACCAGTCGTAGCCGCAGCCCCGGCAGGGCGAGCCGTAGCGGGTGGCGAGGTACTCGTTCATGGACGGACGGTAGGGGCCTCGCCGCTACCGTGCCCGGGGATATGACCGAGATCGTGCTGGCCGGCGAACCGGTGCTGCGAACGCCCTGCCGGCCGGTGCTCGACGACGAGCTCGGCAGCCCCGAGATCGCCGAGCTCGTGGCCACCATGACCACCGCGCTCCGGGAGGCGCCCGGCGTGGGCCTGGCCGCCAACCAGATCGGGTCCAGCATGGCCGTCGCCGTGGTCGAGGACCGCGCCGAGTACCAGCAGGTCCTGGCGCCGGAGCGGCTCGCGGCTCAGGAACGCGAGCCGATCGACCTCCACGTGCTGGTGAACCCCGAGCTCGAGCCCGTCGGCGACGAGCAGGTCGAGTGGTTCGAAGGCTGCCTCAGCCTGCCCGCCCTCACTGCCATCGTTCCCCGCTGGCGCTCGGTGCGGGTCCGCACCCTCACCTCCACCGGCGAGGTCGAGGTGCTGGAGGCCACCGGCTGGCACGCCCGCATCCTCCAGCACGAGATCGACCACCTGCACGGGCGCATGTACGTCGACCGCATGCACAGCCGTTCGCTGATGACCAGCGAGCAGTACCTCGCCCGCTGGCGCGACGTGCCCATCGCCGAGTGCAAGGCCCTCCTCGGGATCTAGAGACAGCTCCTCAACTTGCCCTTGCGGAAGTAGAGACGTGTGCTTAGGTTGTCCCCGTCGGAGAGCCTGGGGGGGCACCATGCGAGTGAAGCTCGGTCTGATCGCGTGCGCCGCACTGCTGGTGGTTTCAGCGTGCAGCAGCAGCCACGGCACGGCGACGGCAACGCCGTCGACCGCTGCGCCGTCCACCCCGGCGGTGGCCAGCGCCACCTTCGGCGACCTGCCCTCGCCCTGCGGCGCGGGCACGGCCAAGGGCGCCACGGCCAACGGCGTCACCGACACCAGCGTCACCATCGGCTACGGCGACGACGCCGGCTACGCCGCGGCCCCGGGTCTCGACAAGGAGATGTCGGACGCCATCAAGCCGATGATCAAGTGGTGCAACGACCAGGGCGGCATCAACGGGCGCCAGGTCGTCGGCAACTACTACGACGCCAAGGTCCTCCAGGTCACCCAGGCCGTGACCCAGGCGTGCAACGACAAGGTCTTCATGCTCGTGGGCCAGGGCTGGGTGCTCGACGCCGGCCAGGAGCAGGCCCGGATCGGCTGCAAGCTGGCGACGATCCCGACCTACGCCGTCTCGACGGTCTTCGCCCACGCCCCGGGCATGGTGCAGCCCCTGCCCAACCCGGGCGACGAGGTGCCGACGTCGGCGGCGTACCAGCTGGCGAAGCTGTTCCCCGATGCCGTGAAGAAGGCGGCCTTCGTGTTCGCCGAGTTCCCGGCCACCCGGGAGCCGCGCGACCGCTACCACGCCGCCTTCCCGAAGGCCGGCTGGAACTTCCTCGACTGCGACCAGATCTACAACATCGCCGGCGAGTCGGACTGGAAGCCCTTCGCCAGCAACCTCAAGGCCTGCGGTGTCGAGACCCTGGTGTGGGTGGGCTCGCCCGACCCGAACTTCGAGAACTTCCTGGCCGCTTCGAACCAGGTGGGCTTCGCCCCCAAAGCCTGGCTGTCGGACGCGAACCAGTACGACAACAGCTTCGCCACCTGGAACTCGCAGAACGGCGGCCTCGCCGACAACGTCTACGTGCGCATGGCCATCGTGCCGTTCGAGCTCGCCGGCCAGGTGCCAGCCGTCAAGCAGTACAAGGACCTGGTCGAGGCGTCCGGCGGCAAGGTCGCCCTCCTCGGCGAGCAGGCCACCTCGGCCTTCCTCCTCTGGGCCACGGCCGTGAAGGCGTGTGGCTCCGACGTGACGGCCGCGTGCGTGCTCGACGAGGCCGGCAAGCAGGCCGGCTGGACCGGCGGCGGCCTCCACACCCCGACGACCCCGGGCAAGAACGAGGGTCCGACGTGCGGCATGTTGGTCAAGCTCGACGGGGCGAAGTGGACCAAGGTCGTGCCCACCGACGACGTCTTCGACTGCGACGACAAGTACCTGGTGAAGGGCGTGCAGACCGCGGGTCTGGCCGCGGCGAAGCTCGACGCCAACCGGGTGTCGACCCAGTTCGGGACGTTCACGCCCTGAGCGCATGAGCTTGCTGATCAGCGGCCTCATCACCGGGGCCGTGTTCGCCATCGCCGCCAGCGGACTCGTCGTCACCTACTCGACGTCGGGCATCTTCAACTTCGCCCACGGCGCCCTCGGCATGTTCTGCGCCTACGTGTACTGGGACGTGCGGGTCAACCACCACGTCGCCGCGCCGATCGCCCTCGGGGTGGTGTTGCTGGTGGTGGCCCCGCTCCTGGGCGCCTTCCTCTACCGGGTCGTCGTGAGCGGCCTCCAGGGCACGTCCGAGATCGTCAAGCTCGTGGTGCCGATCTCGGTGCTGCTCGGCCTCATCAGCCTGGCCAACTGGATCTGGAAGCCGATCGAGCCCCACACCATCCAGCCGTTCTTCGGGGCCGACCACAGCGTGAAGGTGTTCGGCACCGTCATCCTCTGGCACGAGCTGGCGATCCTGCTGGTGGCGGCCGGGCTGGCTCTGAGCCTCCGACTGCTCCTCTACCGGACCCGCACCGGCGTCGCCATGCGAGCCGTGGTCGACGACCGGCCCCTGCTCGAGCTGAACGGGGGTCGCCCCGAACGGGCGTCGCTGGTGAGCTGGATGCTCGGGGTCTCGCTCTCGGCCCTCGCCGGCATCCTGATCACGCCGTTCCAGGGAGGCGCCCTCAGCTCGACGCTCCTCACCCTGCTCGTCATCAACGCCTTTGCCGCCGCAATGTTCGGCCGGCTGCGCAACCTGCCGCTCACGTTCGTGGGGGCGGTGGTGCTCGGCTTCGCCACCCGCATGGCCTTCGAGCGGCCGACCGGGCTCATGCCCAAGTCGTTCGACTGGCGAGGCAACCTCCGCCTCGCCGTGCCCATGCTCATCCTGTTCGTGGTGCTGCTGGCCCTCCCCCAGGACCGGCTGCGGGGCGCGGTCGTCACGCGCTCCCGGGAGCGGTTCAGCCTGCCGTCGATGCGCGAGGCCCTCGTCTCCGGCGCCTGCTTCGTCGTCGCCATCTTCCTGCTGTCTCGGATCATGGCGCCGACCGCCCTGCTGACCTTGAGCGACGCCGTGGCCGCGGCCATCATCCTGCTCTCACTGGTGCTGCTGGTGGGCTACGCCGGCGAGATCAGCCTCGCCACCATGGCCTTGGCCGGCATCGGCGGCACCGTCTTCTACCACCACGTCGGCCACGGCACCGACAGCCGGGCCGGCCTCATGGCCTACGTGATGGCCATGCTGGCCACCGCCCTCGTCGGCGCGGCGATGGCGCTCCCCGCCCTCCGGCTGCGCGGCCTCTACCTCGCCCTCGCCACCGCCGCGTTCTCGCTCGGCGCCGAGCAGCTCTTGTTCAAGGAGTTCACCGCCCAGCGCCGCATCTATCCCGTGACGCTGATCGTGCTGCTGGTGCTCGGTGCGACCGCGGCGTGGATGGCGTGGCGCTCGCGGGGCTGGCCGTCCGTCGCCGTCGTGGGTGGCGTCGTCGCCGTGGTGTTCGTCGTCGCCGCCACCAACCCGTGGCTCCAGGAGGAGCGGTGGAGCCCGCTCTTCCCGAACGGCAACCTCCAGGTCCCGCGCCCCCGGTTGCTCGGGATCGACTTCGCCCCGCAGGCCAACTTCCTGCTCCTCCTCTCGACCGTGTTCGCCGTGCTCGGCGTCGGCCTCATCGCCCTGCGCCGCAGCGGCTACGGCCGCCGCCTTGCCGCCCTCAAGGACAGCCCGGCGGCGTGCGCCACGCTCGGCATGGACGTCGTCCGCCTGAAGCTGTCGGTGTTCATGCTGTCGGCCGCCCTCGCCGGGCTGGGCGGCTGCCTGCTGGCCCAGGAGTACGGGGCGGTCACCGGCGACCGGTTCAGCCTCTTCGAGTCGATGTCGATGCTGATGCTCCTCGTCGTGGCCGGCATGGGTTACGTCTCTGGCGGCTTCGCCGCCGGCCTCCTCTACGGCGGCGTCTTCGTCACCATCCAGGCGCTGTTCACCAAGCTCGGCGTCGACTACCCGGCCTTCGCCGAGCCGCTCAAGTGGCTGTCGCAGTTCACGTCGGTGATGCCCGCCCTGATCGGTGTGAGCCTCGGGCGCAATCCCAGCGGCTTCCTGCACGACAGCTACAAGGACTGGGGCCTCATCATCCGCGAACGCACCACGGTCTTCTTCGCCGGGGTCGCCGTCGAGCTCGGCGCCTGGCTCCTCGCGTTCCAGCACGTCATCGGGAACTGGCCCTTCGCCCTGTTCACCATGGCGTGGGTGCTCGTCCTCCCGCGGTTCGCCCCCGGGCCGCCACGGGAGGTGTCCACGCCCGTCGAGCTCATCGGCATCGACCGACCGTTCACGCCCGCCGACAAGGTCGAGATCGACCGCCGGTTGGCCATCTCCGAAGGGACCCCAGCATGACCACCACCCGCGCCGACCAGCTCCGCGCCGACGCGTCGGCCTTGAAGGTCAAGACCGACCGGGCCGGCAAGGAGCGCGGCCTGCAGATCCTCGGGATCGTGCTCATGGTGGCCGGCATCGCCATCGCCTTCGCCGCCTACCGGTCCGCCCTCAACGTGACGGCCACACCGGGCAGCAACGTCGACGTCCTGAACTCGAACGCCTACGGACCCCTCGGCATGACGGGCCTGGCCACCAGCGTGGTGGGCGCCGCGGTGTTCCTGCGCTACTCGCTGGCCGACTTCTTCCGCTGGTGGCTGCTGCGCCAGTCCTACGACATGCAGGCCGCCATCGAGGAAGCGGCCCGTCAGCGTTCCAGCATCACGTTGTAGCGCTCGACGTAGCCGGCGAACCGCTCGGCGATCTCGCCGGCGCCGAGGCCGAACTCCGCCAGGTCGTAGCGGTGGGTGCCGAACTTCCCCTTGGGGTTGGCGTCGACGTAGCTGGCGATGGCGGCCGCCGCCGTGTCGTCGAGGGAGGTGCCGGTCGCCTCGTAGATGCGGCCCACGGTCGCCACCGGGTCGCCCACCAGATCCGCGTACTGGACGTCGACGACCGGGTGCTCCGGGTGGGCGGCACGGAACGCACCGATGCGCTCGATCGACGTCTCCAGCATCGCCGGCCAGTGTTCCGCGATGTAGGACACGTGGTCGAAGTCGGTGAACGTGCTCGAGAGCGTGCGGATGAGGCTGCACACCGAGGCGCAGAGCACGACCGGGTCGCGGTGGAGCATCACCAGCCGGGCATCGGGATAGACGGCGGTCAGCGCCTCGAGGGCGATGGCGTGGTGCGGGCTCTTCAGGGTCCACCGCCCCCGCACGCCACCGTGCTGGAGCACCTGCAGGGTGCGGCGGTGGTGCTCGTAGGCCGAGCGCTGGTCGACGTCGTACAGCCACTTCCCGTAGGTCGGGACGTTGGTCACGGCCTCCCACACGAGACTCTTGAAGTCCTGGCCCAGCAGCGTCAGGCACTCGGTGGCCTCGGCCGCCTCTTCGCGGTGGACGGCGTTGATCGCCGGGTTGATCTGGGCGAGCATCTGCTGCCCGGCCCGCACGGCGTCGACCCTCGGGCCCTGGCGGTGGTTCTCGGGCGTGGGTGGCGGAACACTGTCGCCCGACTCCCAGCTGAGCAGGGCCCGGTTCCCCGGGTCCTGGTCGAGCAGGTGGCTGAGGAACGTGGTGCCGGCCCGGAACATGCCGATCACGATCAGCGGGGCATCGATGCGCTCGGCGGCCACGTCCGGGTTGCGGGCGACGTAGTCGACGATCTTGAGCCGGTTGGCCAGGCTGCCCACCACGTTGGCCCGGATGGCCACGGCCCCGAGGTCGTTGAGGTGGGCCTCGGCGGCGACCGCCTCGCAATAGACCCCGAGCCCCTCGCGGAAGGTGTCACCCCCGAAGTCGTCGAGGCCGGTGGCGGCGCGCGCGTCGGCGATCAGCTGCTCGGCGTCCATCAGGCGAGGGACAGGTCGACGACCGACCGGCCGCTGGTGCGGCGCTGCGAGTGGTCCTCGAGGGTGGCGGCCACCTCGTCAAGGCCGATGCGCCGGCCGATCACCGGACGGATCGACCCGGCAGTCACCAGCTCGCACAGCCCACCGTGGACCTTGGCCCCGAGCTCGATGGGGTTGGGGTTGACGCCGAACTTCCGCATGGCCAGCGGGGCGTGGTTGTAGGAGAGCATCACGCCGTGCACCGAGAAGTTGCCCATCGACACCTTGCGCAACGGCTTGCCGGTGAGGCCCGACTCGGGGTCGTCGTTGAAGCCGACCGGGACGTAGCGGCCGCCGTGGGCCATCGTCGTCCACACCGTCTCCGTGCCGGCCCCGCCGATCATGTCGGTGGCTACGTCAACGCCGCGCTCGCCCGTGTGGGCCATGACGCGGTCAAACAGGTCGTCGGCGGTGTGGTCGATGGCCAGCTCGGCCCCGAGCTGGCGGCACAGGGCGCCCTTCTCGGTACCGCCAGCCACGGCGATGACGTGGGCGCCGGCGGCCACGCCGAGCTGGATGGCGGCGGTGCCGACAGCAGTGGCCCCGCCGACGACCAGCAACGTCTCGCCGGCCTGGAGCTTGGCCCGCTCGTGGACGGCCAGCCAACTGGTGTGGAAGGGCAGGGTGAAGGCGGCTGCCTCAACGTCGTCGAGCTCGGCCGGGGCGTCGAACACTCCGGTGACCGGGGCGATGGCGAACTCGGCCATGCCCCCGAACGACATGGCACACATGGCCACCACTCGCCGGCCAAGCCACCGCTCGCCGCCCTCGCCGACGGCGTCCACCACGCCACAGACGTCCATGCCGAGGGTGAATGGCGGCTGGGCCATGACGCTGGCCACGCCGCCCAGGCACCGGGCGATGTCACCGAAGTTGATCGACGCCGCCGTCACGGCGATGCGCACGCTCCCCGGCTCGACGTCCGGCACCGGAATGTCCTGGACCTCGATGGCCTCGATAGGCCGACCGTGCCGGACGACTCGAACTGCTCTCACCGCACCCCCCGATGCTCGTTCACTGCCGAACGTACTAAGGAAGGATCCTTAGGTCAACGGCGGTGCCGCGACCGCGGCGGCCACCATGGCAACCATGTTGTCCACGAACCTGTCGTGGTCGAGCTGGGGTCGTCCCTTGCGCCGCCGGCCCAACAACCGGGCCCGGTCGGCCACGGCCCGGAGCACGAACACCGTGATGAGGGCCAGTCGCTCCAGCCGAACGTCCTCGGGGATGCCGGGCAGCCGCTCGGCCAGCAGGGCGTACACGGCGTGACCGCCCGTGCGGATCAACGCCGCCTGCACCTCGGGGGCGAGGTCGCGGGGATCCTCCTCGGCCAGCTCCGCGATGATCGCCAGGCAGCACCGGCCACGCCAGCCACTCTCGGCCAGTTCGACCGCTGGCCGCACGATCGCCTCGACCACCGGAGCGATCTCGTCGGCTGGGGTCTTGCGGGCTGCCTCCAGCAGCTCACCCTCGCGCTCGGCGAGGAAGTCGACGTGGCGCTCGAGGACAGCGCACACGACGCCGTCGCGCGACCCGAAGTGGTAGTAGAGGGCGCCTCGGTTCCGTTGGCCGGCCTGGCGGGTGATGTCGAGCAGAGAGGCGTTGAGCACGCCGTGCTCGGCGAAGGCCTTGGCCGCAGCGTCGAGCAGCTTGTTGCGGGTGTTCGACGCGTCGGGCGGCACCCGTCGATGCTACGGGTCGGGTCGGTGGCCACGAGCCGGTCAGGACCCCAGCGACTTGTCCTCCAACTCCCACGCGTGGTCGAGGATGTGCCACGCCATGCGCCGGACCGCGTAGCGGGCCGGCCACCCACCGGACACCACGGGCAAGCCGTCGGAGCCGTGTTCGAGCAGCTCGCCCACCTCGTCGAGCGTCTGGCCGAGATCCGAGCCGGGCGGGTGCTTGACCCCCACCTTGCGGGCGTAGGCCCGGTTCGCCTCGCGAACGTGGTCCACGATCCCGTCCCGATCTCTGCCCCCGCCGCGTGGCCCCTTCGGGAGCACGCCGGGCGCGGCGTCGACCGCCAGTTGGAACGCCCTGTGCGAGAAGCGAAGGATCGACGCCAGGCGGGCACCCTCCTCGGGGCTGACGGCCGCCGAGTCGACCGCGGGGACGACGTCGGGCGCCCCGAAGTCGGTCGTGCCGTTGCCGGTCACCCGCTCGACCACGTCGAGGTCGCCCACCTCCGGGAACCCGTGCCCGATCGCGTCCCGGTAGCGAACCTGGTACGCGAGGAGCGCCTCCATCGCCGCTTCCTCGCTCGTGCCCGAGCGGCACCAGCCGGGCCAGTCGATCGAGCACGCGAAGACCCGTTTCCTCCCGACTTCCAGATAGATGGGCGTCACCACAGGGGCAGCATCGCGCGACGTCCCTACACTTGGATCTCATGACTGCCACGATCGCGTCGCTCAAGTCGAATGACCCGTGCTGGTGCGGGAGCGGTCGCAAGTACAAGCGGTGCCACAAGACCATGGAGGGTCGGGTGGTGCCCGGCCACATCAGCCCCCTGCGGATCGTCCCGCCCGAGATCGGGCGGCCCTCCTACGCAGACGGACCGGTCGCCCGCTGGTCCGAGCCGAGGGTGAAGTCGCCTGAGATCATCGAGCGCATGCGACGAGCCGGGCGGGCGGCGGCCGAGATCCTCGCCGCGGCCGGCCAGCAGGTGGCCCCCGGGGTGTTGACCGACGAGATCGACGCCTTCGTCCACGAGATCACCATCGAGAAGGGCGGCTACCCGAGCCCGCTCAACTACGGCACCAACAACCCCTTCCCGAAGTCGGTGTGCACGTCGGTGAACGAGGTCATCTGCCATGGCATCCCGGATGACCGGGCCCTGGTCGAGGGCGACATCGTGAACCTCGACGTCACGATCTACCTCGATGGCGTCCACGGCGACTGCAACGCCACCTTCGCCGTGGGCCAGATCGACGCCGCCTCCCAGCGGCTGATCGACGTCACGCGGGAATGCCTCGAGCACGCCATCGAGCAGGTCGGTCCGGGCCGGCGGTTCAACCTCATCGGCAAGGCCATCGAGGATCACGCCCACGCCAACAAGCTCGGCGTGGTGCGCGACTTCGTGGGCCATGGGATCGGCGAGCAGTTCCACACCGACCTGCAGATCCCCCACTACTACGAGCCCCGACTGAGCACGGTCATGGAGACGGGGATGACGTTCACGATCGAGCCCATGATCACCATGGGCAGCTGGCAGGCCCGGGTGTGGGACGACGGGTGGACCGCCGTCACCGTCGACGGCAGCCGCACGGCCCAGTTCGAGCACACCGTCCTCGTCACCGACGACGGAGTCGACGTCCTCACTCGTCAGCCGTAGACGGCAACCGCTCGAGGTAGTCGACGGTCAGCGACCGCCCGGCGGCGATGAGCTGGTCGGCGTGGCGGAAGTCGAGGATCGACGCGTCCTCCACCGCCGGCGCCGGCAGCAGGTGGACGACCGTGTCCGCGTGGAGGCGAGCCAGGTTCTCCAGGGTGACGTGGCCCAGGGCGATGCCGATGGCCCGGAGCAGGACCTCGAGCGCGCCCCGCGGCAGCATGGCCTGTCGCTCGGGGCCCGACGTCGGCAGCACCCAGATCTCGGTGGCGCCCCGCTCCTCGGCTTGCAACACCGGCACGTCGGCGCTGACCCCGCCGTCGATGAGGGTGCGACCGTCGAACGCCACGGGCGGGAAGATGCCGGGGAGTGCCGTGCTGGCCAGGAGGGCCGGGAGCAGCGTGCCGTCGGACAACACCACAGGATCGCCCGTCTCCAGGTCGGTCGCCACCACATGCAGGGGCACGACCGCCTCCTCGAACCGGCGGTAGGTCAGGTGCCTCTCGACCCAACGACGGAGCCCGGAAGGGCCCACCAGGTGGTCGCGCCGACCTGCGGCGCCAAGCAGCAGCGTCCGGGGCCGAACCGGGAAGATCACGTCCCGCGACGCCGACCGCCAGATCGCCTGGAGGGCGAGAGCTCCGTCCACGTCCGGCGCCTGGGCGAGGAAGGCGGCGTTGAGGGCGCCCACCGATGTGCCGACCAGCAGGTCCGGCTGGAGGCCGCACGACAGCAGGACCTCGAGCATGCCGGCCTGAGTGGCCCCGAGCGCACCACCACCAGTGAGGACGAGGGCCCGTGTCACGACCAGATGTTGGCACTACCTTCCGACGACGATGCAGCCCTTCGACGACCTCGCCCAGATCGACAAGCTCCTGACGACGACCAAGTCGGTCCGTCGCCGGCTCGACCTGGAGCGACCCGTCGCCCGGGACGTGGTCACCGATTGCATCCGGCTGGCCGCCTATGCGCCCAACGCGTCCAACGCCCAGGAGTGGCGCTGGGTGGTGGTCGACGACCCCGACGTGCGGGCCCGGGCCGGGGAGCAGTACCGCAAGGTTCTCGTGCCGCTGGTCAGCACCATGTTGAGGAACAAGGAGGCGGCCGGTGACGAGGCCGGCGCCCGCATCTCCCGCTCGATCCTCTACCTGGCCGACCGCATGGGTGAGGTGCCGGTGCTGGTGTTCCCCTGCTACGACCTCGAGGCCGCCGCCCGCCGCTACGGCGCCGTGCTCTCGCCGGAGCGGGCGCCGACGGCCATGCGCTCCGACCAGTACGCGTCGATCTACCCGGCCGTGTGGAGCTTCCAGCTGGCGTTGCGCAGCCGGGGTCTGGGCTCGGTGCTGACCACCGCCCACCAGGAGGACCAGGCGGCCATGGCCGAGATCCTCGACATCCCCATCTCGTGGGATCAGACCTGCCTCATCCCGGTCGCCCACGTGACCGGAGAGGACTTCACACCCTCGCCTCGCGGCCCCGTCGCCGACACGATCGTCTGGCGGTAGGCGTGCGCTTCGCTACGGGGACGACGGTCAAGGACTACCGCTGGTACGAGGAGTGGCTGGCCGTGGCCGAGACGGCCGGCTTCGCCATGCTCACCACCGGGGACTCGCAATCGCTGTGGGCCGACCCGTTCGTGACGATGGCCGTCGCCGCCCAGCGCACGACCGTGCCCCGCATCGGGATCACGGTGTCCAACCCGATGACCCGCCATCCGGCGGTGGTGGCCAGCTCGCTGGTCGCCCTCCAGCAGCTCTCCGGAGGTCGGATGGTCTACGGCCTCAGCTCGGGGGACAGCGCCCTGCGCAACATCGGTGTGCGCCCGGCGACGGTCGCCGAGCTCGGCGAGTTCGCCTGCGCCGTGAAGGGCCTGTGCGCAGGTGAGACCGTCTCGTGGCGGGGCGAGGACCTGGTCCTGCGTTGGGGCTCGCACCCGACGCCGGTCTGGATGGCGGCGGAGGGTCCGCGCACCCAGTTCCTCGCCGGCCAGGTGGCCGACGGCGTGATCCTGTCCAATGCCCTCGACGCCGACGTGCTGGCCCTCGCCCGCCAGAACCTGGCGGCCGGCGCCGAGTCGGTCGGCCGCGACGTCGGGGACATCGAGGTCTGGTGCATGGCCGCCATGTGCCCGGCGCCCACCGAGGCGGAGGGCATCCACCGCCTGCGCTTCCAGCTGGCCGGCACCGCCAACCACGTGTACCGCTTCCACCTGGACGGCAAGGGCCTCCCCGACGAGCTGCGTCCGGCCGTCGAGGAACTGAAGCGCCGCTACGACTCCACGGCCCACGCCACGCCCGAGCGGGCCGACGCCAACGCCCGCCTCGTCGAGGAGCTGGGTCTGGTCGACTTCCTCGCTCGGCGATCGGTGGTGGCTGGACCGCCCGCCCGCTGGGTCGAGCGCTTCCGGGAGTGCGAGGCGCTCGGCATCGAGAACCTCATCGTCAGCCAGTTCGTCGACGACCAGCTCTCGTTCATGGCCGACTTCGCCAAACACGTGCTCCCCGCATTCGGCGCCGACCCCTCGACGCGCTAGCCGCAGAACCTCAAAGGCGCTCGCCCGTGTCGTCGCGCCCGGCGAGCCGGCGCAGGGAGTGCAGCAGCTGCTCCCGGTCGACGCTGTCGAACAGCTCGGCGTCCATGGCCTCCACCACCTCGACTGCCTTGCCGGCCAACCGGCGACCGGCGGGCGTGGCCCGCAAGCGCCGCACCCGGGCATCCGCGGCGTCACCCTCCCGCTGCAGCAGGCCCCGAGCTTCGAGCGCCCGCACCACCTGGGACGTCATCATGGCGTCGGTCCCGGAGTGGTCGGCCAGCTCCCGCTGGCTGGGCGGGCCGTCGCCTCGGGCCTCGAGCCAGACCGTCCCGGCCAAGAGCACGAACTGGGCGTGGGTGAGCGCAAGAGGGCGGAGCACCTCGGCGACGGCGCGCTGCCAGTAGAGCGTTGCGTGCCAAAGCACGAAGCCGGGCCGATCCCATGCGGAGCTCTGGGGGAAGGTCGTCTTCACCTGGCGGGTCGACTTGGTCACCGCCGGGGACTCTAGCGGTCGCTCACATCGCTTATAGTCTGCGCACATATGATCTCGACGGACGGTGCGGTCCTCCCCCGCACGCTCGCCGCCGCTCTCGCCGTCCGGGCCGACGATCCCGTCCGGACCGTCGTGGCCGGCGGCACCGACCTGATGGTGGGTGTGAACGCCGGCCGGCTGCGTCCCTCGTCCTGGCTGTCGCTGCGACGGGTACCGGAGCTGCAGCGCATCGAGCGGCACGGCTCGTCCCTCTTCGTCGGTGCCTGCGTGACGTTCGCCCGCATCGAACGCGAGCTGGTCGACACCGCGCCCGCCCTGGCCGCCGCGGCCCGGACCGTCGGCAGCGTGCAGATCCGCAACGCGGCCACGATCGGGGGCAACCTCTCGACGGCGTCACCCGCCGGCGACTCGCTGCCGGTGCTGGCCTGCTACCACGCCGAGGTCGAGGTGGCGTCGGTTCGGGGCACCCGGATCGTCCCGATCGGCGAGTTCCTCGTCGGACCGAAGCGGACCGACCTCGGCGCCGACGAGTTGGTCGTCGGCGTCCACCTGCGTCGCACCACCGGTGAGCAGGCCTTTGCCAAGGTCGGGCCCCGGGCCGCCATGGTCATCGCCCGATGCTCCCTCGCCGCTCGGGTCGATCGGACGACCGGTGACGCCGGCGTGGGCATCGGAGCCGTGGCTCCGTGCGCCCTCGCCGTGCCAGCCGCCGCCGAGATCCTGGCCAGCGGCGGCTCGGTCGACGACTTCGTGGCGGCCGTGGTCTCGGCGGCGGCGCCGATCGACGACCTACGAGCGCCCGCCGCGTACCGGCACCACGCCCTCGCCGTGCTGGCCCGACGGATGCACGGTTGGCTGCAGTGACGACCGTGCGGCTCCAGCTCAACGGCGAAGCCTGCTCCGTGGAGGCCTCCCCGGTGACGTCGCTCCTGGCCGCCATCCGCCAGGCCGGGCTCACCGGCACCCAGGGTGCGTGCGAGGAGGGCGAGTGCGGCTCGTGCTCGGTGCTGCTCGACGATGCGCTCGTGTGCTCGTGCCTGGTGCCGGCGGCAGCGTGCGACGGGGCGCGGGTGACGACGGTCGAAGGGGTGGTGGCTCCCGATCTGGCCGCTGCCCTCGCCGCCCACGGCGCCGTGCAGTGCGGCTTCTGCACGCCCGGCTTCGTCGTCGCCGCCACCGCGTTGCTCGACGGCGACGAGCCGCTCGACCACGCCACCGCCGCCCACGCCCTGGCCGGCAACCTGTGCCGTTGCACGGGCTATCAACCCATCCTGGCCGCCGTGCTCGAAGTCGACCGGGCGAGGCGGGGGTGAACGGGCCGACCACCCTCGCCGACCGGTCCGTGGGCACCTCGGCGGCCCGCCCCGACGTGGCCGCCAAGATCGATGGCTCATTCGAGTTCGCCGGTGACCTGACAGCGCCCGAGATGCTCTTCGGCGCGACCGTGCGCAGCCCGCACGCCCACGCCCGACTCCTCGGCATCGATGCCGCCGCCGCCCTGGCTCGAGACGACGTGGTCGCCGTGCTCGATGCCCGGGACGTGCCCGGCGCGCCGTGTGTCGGCCACATCACGGTCGACCAACCCGTCTTCGCCGTCGACCGGGTGCGCTACCAGGGCGAGCCGGTGGCGTTCGTGGTCGCCACCTCGCAGGACGCTGCGTGGCACGCAGCCGACGCCGTGGTCGTGCGTTACGAGCCGCTGCCGGTCGTCGACGATCCCGGCACGGCGCTCGACCCGGCCACCGCGCCCCTCCACCCCGACGGAAACCTGGTGCGGCGGGTGCACCTGCGTCGTGGGGACGCCGACGCGTCGGCGGCCGTCGAGGTCGAGGCCGAGTGGGAGACGGGTCGCCAGGACCAGTTGTTCCTCGGGCCCGAGAGTGCCGTGGCCGTCCCCGACGACGACGGCGGCGTGACCCTCCGGTTGGCCACCCAGGACCTGCACGCCGACCGGGCGCAGGTGGCCGCGGCCCTCGGCCTCCCGCCCGAGCTCGTGCGGCTCGAGCTGGCCGGCGTCGGGGGCGCCTTCGGCGGGCGCGAGGACATCACCTTCCAGGTCCACCTGTGCCTGGCCGCCCTCCGCACCGGCCGGGCGGTGAAGGTGACGTATCGCCGGCACGAGTCGTTCCTCGCCCACCCCAAGCGGCACCCGGCCCGCATGCGCTACCGGGTCGGCGCCGACGCCGACGGCACCCTGCGCTACGTCCGGGCCCGGATCCTGCTCGACGGCGGGGCCTACGCCAGCACGTCCGCACCGGTGGCGGGCAGCGCCGCCTACTTCGCCGCCGGCCCCTACCGGGTGCCGTCCGTCGACGTGCAGGTCGAAAGCGTCTACACCAACAACCCGGTGTGCGGCGCCATGCGCGGCTTCGGCGCCGTGCAGGCGTGCTTCGGCATCGAGTCGACGCTCGACCTGCTGGCCGAACGCCTCGGCATGGACCCGGTGGAGTTGCGCCGCCGCAACGTGCTGCGGTCCGGCGACCGGTTCCCGACGTCGGGCCAGCCCGTGGGTGACGCCGTGCCCCTGCTCGAGCTCATCGACCAATGCGTCGCCCTCCCGCTACCGCCCCTGCCGGACGGCGCCTTCGACCTCCCGGGCGGGACGGGTGGGACCACCCGGGGCGAGGGGGTCCGCCGCGGCGTCGGCTTCGCCCTCGGCGTGAAGAACCACCTGTACGCCCAAGGGGTGCCCGACCATGCCGGCGTGGTGTTGATGGCCGACGCCGAAGGCGTGGAGATCCGGTCGGCCGCCACCGAGGTCGGTCAGGGCATCGGGTCGGCCCTGCTCCAGATCGCCACCGACGCGTTGGGTGGCCTTCCGGTTCGCCTGGGTCGAGTCACCTCCGACCTGCCGCCGACCGGATCGTCGTCGGCGAGCCGCCAGACGTGGATCTCCGGCGGGGCCGTGCTCCTCGCCGCCGAGGAGCTGGCCCGCCGCCTCCGGGACCGAGCCGGGGTGGTGGACGGTCCGCTCCCACCGCTGGCCGACCTGCTTGGCGACGAGACCATCGAAGTGGTGGCCGAGCACCGCGCCCCGGCGACCAGCGCGGGCGACCCGTGGGGTCAGGGCGACGTGCACGTGTCGTGGATGTTCGTGGCCCACCGGGCCGTGGTCGACGTAGACGTCGATCTCGGCATCGTGCGGCTGGCCCAGGTGGCCACGGCCCAGGACGTGGGGCGGGCCATCAACCCCCGGGAGGTCCACGGCCAGATCACCGGCGGCATCGCCCAAGGCGTGGGCCTGGCCCTCTACGAGCACCTCGACGCCACCGGCGGCATCGTCACCAACGCCTCCCTGGCCGACTACCTCATCCCCACGGCGGCCGATGTGGCGCCGGTCGAGGCAGTGCTGGTCGAGGTGCCCGACCCGGTCGGTCCGCTCGGACTGAAGGGCGTGGGCGAGCCGCCCACGCTGTCGTCCGGCCCCGCCGTCGCCGCCGCCGTCCGGGCCGCCACCGGCCGCCCCGCCCCCCGCCTCCCCATCCGCCCCGAAGACCTGGTCGGCTGACCCCGAGTTCCGCCGCGCCAACCAGGAGGGAACGCCCCGTAAAGAACAAAGACGCTCCGAGTGCGGACTGGTCGTGTCGAAGGTGCCGCTGACCCGTTCATTGTC
>JAOBWJ010000074.1 GCA_025463335.1 Acidimicrobiales bacterium | reverse complement strand
CGCACCACGACGTCACCGCCTTCGGGTACCTGATCACGTGCGCGGCCGCCGACGCCGGCAGCAACTACGTCATCGAGTACGCCTCGGGCATCCTGGCGGTGAGCAAGGCGACCTTGACGGTGGTGGCCGATGACGCCAGCCGCATCTACCACCAGCCGAACCCGACCTTCACCGGCACCCTCGCCGGTGTCGTGTTCGATGACGTCATCACGCCGTCGTTCGCCACGGCGTTGGGCAACAGCACGCAGGCCGGCGACTACGTCGGCGCCATCAAGGCCACGGTGAGCGGTTCGAGCCTCTCGAACTACGACGTCGTCGCCATCGACGGCACGCTGACCGTGAACCAGATGCCGACCGTGCTGGTCATCACCAGCTCGGGCACGCAGCTGGGGGGCAGCGTCACGGCGAAGGCGAGCCTCACCGAGAAGCTGACGGGGGCGATCATCCCCGGCCAGACGGTGACGTTCACCGCTGGAGGCGTGAGCGCCGCCGGCACCACCAACCCGGCGTCGGCCGCGCTGAACCTCGGCCTCGGTCAGTACCAGCTGACGGCGGGCTACGGCGGTAACCGGAACTACGTCGCATCGAGCAGCGCCGCCCAGACCCTCTCGGTCTACGGGCTCAGCTCAGGCGGATCGTTCGTCATCGGTGACGGCAGCGCCGCCGTCGGCAGCGCGGTCACGTTCTGGGGCTCCCAGTGGAGCTCGGCCAACGCCCTGAGCGGCGGCCCGGCGCAGTCCAGCTTCAAGGGCTTCGCCAGCAGCGTGACCACGCCGGCCAACGGTTCGTCCTGGACCACCGGGCCGGGCAACAGCGCCAACCCGCCGGCGACCGTGCCGGCGTACGTGGCCGTCATCGTCACCAGCGCGGTGACCAAGTCCGGCTCGGCCATCACCGGCAACGCCGTCCATGTCGTCATCGTCAAGACCGATGCCGGCTACACGGCGAGCCCCGGCCATGCCGGCACCGGCAAGGTCGTGGCGACCATCAGCTAGCCCGCACCATCACACGGAGGGGCCAGGGACTTCTCCCTGGCCCCTTCTGCGTTTTGGCGCCTACCGCTGCGTTGGCAGGACGACGCCGCCCCATGCGGTGATGGGACCGGCGGCGTCGAGCATGGACCCCAGCTGGTCGCCGGACGTACGGAGCCGGGCCACCCCGCCGGTGGCGAGCAGATTCGCCAGGCGGGCGGCGTGGCCGTCGGCGTCGAGGACGTCGCCGTCGTCGGCCCACACCTCGATGGCGATGCCGGGCTCGAGCAGCTCCTCGGCGACCGGCGTCAGCTCGTCGACCACGGCCAGCGCCGGCGCGTCCGGCCACCGCCGCCGGGCGACCACCGCGCATGCCACCGCGAACCCGGCGGCATCGGCCGTCGCCGGGACATGCACCGCTCCGGGGCGGGTGGTGCCCAACGTGCGCGCCACCCAGTAGCCGGCGAGGCCGGGGTCGGCGGCGACGATGCCCCCGCGGGTCACGACCTCGCCGTAGTTCCGCGTTGCCTGGCTCGGGGCCAGCGGGGCACCGGTGGCGGCCCATCCGGCCTGCGTGGCCGCAGCCAGGCGGTCCCGCAACGGCGGCATGGGGATCTCGGTTCGACGTCGAGACCAGATCTCGGCCAGCGGCGCCAGCGACGCCGTGGGCACGTCGAGCGTCGGCACCACCACCCGCCACAGCTCGGGCGCCGCTTCGAGCGGATCGACGCCGACGCACACGAGGAGGTCGGCCTCGGGCACGCCGGACAGCTCGGCATCCCGCGCCTGGAGGCCGACGGTGGCCAGGTGGTGGCGGCTGCGCCAGTCGAAGATGCCCTTGGCTCCCCACGTGTTGACCACGCCGAGGCTGCCGGCGACAGCCAGGGCGTTGAGCCCGGCGACGGCCCCATCTCGCACCACCCCCGGTCCGGCCAGCACCAGCGGTGCCGACGCCGCCCGCAGACGCGCCACCACTTCCTCCGACGGGGGCTCCCAGCCGACGGCGGTGCGCCCGGAGACCAGGCGCTCCTCGGCGAGGGCGAGCAGCAGAGCGGCGTCGGGCACGGTTGGATACTGTATAAGAAATGGCGCCAGGGCCAGGGGGGATGGATGGCTGACGCACCGATGCTCACGTCTGCACGGGTCCTGGTGGTCGGCGCGTCGAGCGGTATCGGCCGATCCTTCGCCCACCACGCCGTGACCCAGGGCGCCGACGTCTGCGTCGTCGCCCGCCGGGCCGACAACCTCGCCGCCTTGTGCGCCGAGGCCGGTGGCGGGCATCCCATCCGGGCCGACATCACCGAGCCCGACGACTGCCGCCGGCTGGTGGCCGAGGCCGCCGATCACCTCGGCGGCCTCGACCTCATCCTCCACTCGGCCGGTGCCGGCACCCTGGCCCGCATCGAGGAGGCCGACGCCGACGCCTGGCGGCGCAACTACGCCGTCAATGCCCTCGCGCCCACCCTCATCACCGCCGCCGCCCTCCCCCACCTTGCGCCCGACGCCGTGGTCGCCTTCCTCTCATCGGAGTCGACGACCGAGACCCGGTGGGGCATGAGCGCCTACACCTCGTCGAAGGCGGCCCTGGAGGCGACCATCCGGTCCTGGCGCGTGGAGCACCCCCAACGCCGCTTCCTGCGGATCGTGATGGGAGCCACCATGCCCACCGACTTCGGCACCAGCTTCGATGCCAGCACCCTCGGCACCGCCTTCGAGCGATGGATGGCCGCCGGCGTGTCGATGACGGCCATGGAGACCGACGACGTCGGCCGCCACCTGGCCGAGACGCTCGCCGTGATCCTCGCCCACCCGACCATCGACGTACCCGAACTCTGCCTCGATCCCCGCGGCGAGGCGTGGACCCAGGAGGAGAAGTGATGGGCTGGCACGAGGAACGCCTCTACATCGACGGGAAGCTGGTCGAAGCCGAGGGCGGCAAGGTCTACGACAACGTCGACCCCTCGAGCGAGGAGGTGCTCGGCGTGGCCGCCGACGCCTCTCCGGCCGACGTCGACCGGGCCATCGCCGCCGCCCGCCACGCGTTCGACGAGACCACCTGGTCGACCGATGTCGAGCTGCGGGCACGGTGCCTGCGCCAGCTCCACCAGGCCATGGTCGACCACCACGACGACCTGGCCGAGCTCACCATCGCCGAGGTCGGCGCCCCCCGGATGCTCATCGAGGGACCCCAACTGGCCACCCCTCGGGAGTACCTCCGCTGGTACGCCGACCTGGCCGAGTCCTACGAGTGGACCGCCGACCTGGGCCGGGCCGAGACCATGGCCGGGCCGTCCCACCGGTGGGTCCAACGGGAGGCGGCCGGTGTGGTCGGCGCCATCACCCCCTGGAACTACCCGACCCAGATCAACCTGGCCAAGCTGGCCCCGGCCCTGGCCGCCGGCTGCACGGTCGTGCTCAAGGGTGCCCCCGACACGCCGTGGTCGGCCCTCGCCCTCGGCCGGCTGGCCGCCGAGCACACCGACCTGCCCGCCGGCGTGCTCAACATCGTCACCTCGTCGGTCAAGGAGATCGGCGAGCTCATCACCACCGACCCGCGGGTCGACATGGTGAGCTTCACCGGCTCGACCGCCGTCGGCCGGCGGATCATGGAGGCCGGGGCCGCCACCATCAAGCGGGTGTTCCTCGAGCTCGGCGGCAAGTCGGTCCACATCATGTTGGACGACATGGAGGATGCCGGCGCCGGTGTGGGGGGCGCCTGCTTCCAGGTGTGCGTCCACGGCGGCCAGGGCTGCGCCACCACCAGCCGTCTGCTCATCCCCCGGGCCCGCTACGAGGAGGGGGTGGAGGCCGCCGCCGCCCTGCTGGGGGCCCTGCCCTACGGCGACCCGCGCGATCCCGGGGTGATGATGGGACCCATCGTGAACGCCGCCCAGCGCGACCGCATCGAAGGCATGGTCCAGCAGGCCGTGGCCGACGGCGCCCGGGTCGTCGTCGGCGGCAAGCGGCCCGAGGGGTTCGACCGGGGCTTCTGGTTCGAGCCCACGCTGCTGGCCAACGTCGACAACACCATGACCATCGCCCGGGACGAGGTCTTCGGGCCCGTGCTCGTGGCCATCCCCTACGACAGCGACGACGACGCGGTGCGAATCGCCAACGACTCGATCTTCGGGCTGTCGGGCGCCGTGGTCGGCGCCGACCGGGACCGGGCCCTTGCCGTGGCCCGCCGCATCCGCACCGGCACCATGTCGATCAACGGCGGCCTCTGGTACGGCGCCGACGTGCCGTTCGGCGGCTACAAGCAGTCGGGCATCGGCCGGGAGATGGGCGTGGCCGGGTTCGAGGAGTACCTGGAGCAGAAGGCCTACGCGGAGCCGATGACATGAGCACAGCGACCGACATCTACTGGGACCCGTTCGACACCGACATCGACACCTCGCCGTACGAGACGTGGCGACGCATGCGGGACGGGGCGCCCGTCTACCGCAACGACACGCACGACTTCTGGGCCTACAGCCGGTTCGCCGACGTCGAGGCCGCCCACAAGGACACGGCGACCTACAGCTCGGCCTACGGCACGGTGCTGGAGTCGATGGGCCCGGCCATGGCCCACACCGGGATGATGATCTTCATGGACCCGCCGGACCACACCGGGCTCCGGCAGCTGGTCTCCCGCGCCTTCACGCCCCGGCGCATCACCCAGCTCGAGGACCGCATCCGGGAGATCTGCGGCGAGCTGCTCGACCCCCATGTGGGCGCCGGCGGCTTCGACTACCTCCAGGACTTCGGCGCCATCCTCCCCTCCCGCGTGATCTCCGACCTGGTCGGCGTGCCCAGGGAGGACCAGGAGGCCCAGCGACACCTCATCGACCAGATGTTCCACATCGAGCCCGGCGTCGGGATGATCAACGACATCTCGGCCACGGCCAGCATCAACCTGGTCGTGTACCTGGCCGACCTGCTCGAGGAGCGGGAGCGCCACCCCCAGGACGACATGCTCACCGCCCTCGTGCAGGCCGAGGTCACCGAGGACGGGGTCACTCGCCGCCTCACCCGCGACGAGGCCGCCAGCTTCGCCATGTTGCTCTTCACCGCCGGCACCGAGACGGTCGCCCGCCTGCTGGGCAATGCCGCCGTCGAGCTGGCCCGCCACCCCGACCAGCGGGCCGACCTCACCGCCCATCCCGAGGTGATTCCCAACGCCGTCGAGGAGCTGCTCCGCTACGAAGCACCCTCGCCGGTGCAGGGCCGGTGGACGATGACCGACGTCGAGCTCCACGGCACGCCGATCCCCGCCGGCTCGAAGGTGCTGCTGCTCACCGGGTCGGCCGGGCGCGACGAGCGCGCCTTCCCCGACCCCGACCGCTTCGACGTGCGCCGCTCGTTCCAGCACCACGTGTCGTTCGGCTACGGCATCCACTTCTGCGTCGGCGCCGCGCTGGCCCGAATGGAGGGGCGCATCGCCCTGGAGGAAACGCTGCGGCGCTTCCCCGAGTGGGACCTGGGCGCCGGCGTGCGGCGCCTGCACACCTCCACCGTCCGGGGATACGCCGAGGTGCCGATCACCACCTGAGCCGGTTCCCGTTCCCGATGCCCTTCAACTGGTTCAAGGTCGCCATGCCCAACGAGGTGGTGGCCGGCGAGGTGCTCAACAAGCGCTTCTTCGGCGCCGAGCTGGTCCTCTGGCGCGATGGCAACGGCGACATCACCTGCCAGGAGGCGTACTACCCGCACCTCGGGGCAAGCATGGCCGTCGGCGGGGGGTCGCCGCCGCTCACGTCGACCGAGAAGCCGATCCTCGGCTGGCGCCGCTGGTTCTCCCAGTTCTACGTCCCCTGAGGCGGGAGCAGGGCAGCGAGCCGCTCCCGACCGAGGCGGGCGACGCTGGCGTCGAGGGCGGCGGCGAGAACCTGTCCGGCTGCAATGCGCAGCTGGGCGAGCGTCGCGGCCAGCTCCTCCGCTCGGGCATCGTCGACCCCGCCCGCATTCAGTTCGGGCGCGAGATGCTCCTCGAACACGGCGATGAAGCGTCCGGCGACGTCGTCGGTGTGGGCGAGCAGCGCCTCCCACTCGTCCAGGACGACGTCGAGCGGCAATCCGAGGTGGGCGAGAGCGGCGCCGGTGGAGAGGAACCGGCGATCGGCGACCCGGACGCCGTCGGGCACCAGCTCGACCAGGCCCAGTCGCGTCGCCCGCTCGAACAGGTCCGGCGTCATCGCGCCGGCCGGGAACCTCGCCAGCAGCTCGGCGGGGTCGACGATGACCGCGTGCACGTCGCCGAGAAGGACGTCGAGCTCGGCCTCGACCCCGATCACGGCGTCGAGCCCGTTGCCGGCCTCCCATGCCTTGACCAGCTCACCGATCGCCGCCAGGGAGAAGCCCTGCGCTTGGAGCCGGGCAATCAGCCGGAGGCGTCGCAGGTGCTTGTCGTCGTACCAGCCGGTCCGGCCCTCCAGGGTCGGCGGCGGCAGGAGCCCGCGCGTGCGGTAGAGGCGCACGGTCGTCGTCGGGATGCCGGCGAGGCGGGCGAGGTCGTCGAGACGGTGCCGGTTAGTCATCTGCGAGTAGATGGTAGCGTACCTGACATGCGCACATGGACGGCTCAAGGCCACATCCGCCATCGCCTTCTCGTCAACGCGGTGGTCGACCCCGACGAGGCGGCCGCCCTCCTGCCGCCGGGCGTCCACCCCCACGTCACCGAGGCCGGGACGGTCGTCGGTTGCTGCCTCCTCGACGTCGACCACGTCCGCCCGGCCGGCGTGGCGGCTCGGGCCGGGATCGCGTTCCGGGCCGCAGCCCATCGGATCTCGGTGACCTGGGACGACGGCACCGAACGCCACGTCGGCGTGTACGTGCCCGTCCGGCTCACCGACAGCCGGTGGGTCGCCGGCGCCGGCGGTCGCGTCGCCCCCGGGGTCCACCGCCGGACGCCGATCCGGCGGACCGACGACGGCGACCGCCTCACCTGGTCCGTGGTTGACGCGTCCTGGGGGATCGACGTGACGGCGCGGACGACGCCGCTCCGGCTCGGCGACGATCCGGTGGGGGCCGTGTGCGTCGGCGCCGCCGTCGGGCTCTCCTCCGGCCGCGACGGCACCCTCGAGGGGGTGCGGATGTCGCCCGGCGCCTGCGACGTGCGAGCCGTAGAGGTCGACGAGCTCCGGTCGTCGTTCCTCTCCAGCTACGCGTCGGCCACCCCGGCGACGTCCTACTTGATGCGCGACATCGACGTCACCTGGACGCCCGAGGCGACCCGCCCGGCCCAGGTGGTCATCCGATGAGGATCGTCCTCGCCGGCGGCTCCGGTGCTCTCGGCCGCCGACTGGCCGCCGACCTCCAGGCGCGGGGCGACGACGTCGTCACGCTCACCCGCTCGCCGAAGCCGGGCCCCGTCCGCCAGGTGCGGTGGGACGGCAGGACCGTTGGCCCGTGGGCGGCGGAGCTGGAAGGTGCGGTCGTGGTCAACCTCGCCGGCGAGCTGGTCGACCGAAGGCCCACCGCCGCGAACATCGAGTTGCTGGCCCGATCCCGCGTCGAGCCGACTCGGGCACTCGTCGACGCCGCAGGATCGCTCGACGTGCCGCCGCGCCGGTGGCTCCAGATGAGCACGCTCGCGATCTACGGCGACGCCGGGGAGGCGATCCTCGACGAGGGTGCCGACCTCGCCGACGGGCCGCCCCAGATGGCAGGCGTCGCCCGGCAATGGGAGGCCGCTGTCGCCGGCGCGCCCTGCCCGGTGACCGTCCTGCGGGCGGGCGTGGTCCTCGACCCGGGCACGCCGGCGCTCACCCGCCTCACCCATCTCACCCGCTTCGGGCTCGGCGGACGCATCGGCAGCGGCCGGCAGTGGGTCAGCTGGATCCACATAGACGACTTCCTAGGCGCCATGCACCGACTGATTGACGACGGCGCGCCCGGCGGCATCGTGCACGTGACCGCGCCCGAGCCCGTCCGCAACGTCGACATGATGAGGGCGCTCCGGTTGGCGCTCCACCGGCCTTGGTCGCCGCCGACGCCGGTACCCCTCGTCCGCCTCGGCGCCGTGTTCCTGCGGACCGACCCGGCGCTCGCCCTCGCCGGGCGGCGGTGCGTGCCGGGTCGCCTCCTAGAGCGCGGGTACGAGTTCCGGTTCCCGACGTTCGAGGAGGCGCTCGCCGACCTGGTCTAGAGCTGGGCGATGCGGTCGGCGCCGATCTTGGCCCTGGTCACGACTTCGCCGGTGACCTTGTAGGCGAACGACGGGTCGCAGTCGAACGTGTTGACCTTCTTGGGGAAGACCCGCTCGAACTTCGTGCCGGTGAGCTTGAGCAGGACCCCGCACTCGGTCGGGGTGTTGGCCCCCGGATCAGCCGCCGCCTGGAAGCCGCCGGCTGTCCACTCGTGGGTGTCGTCGAGGTGCTTGGCCACGCACGCCCGAGTCAGGTCGGAGCCGCACGCCTTGGCCGCCGTCGCCCACAGCAGGAACGCCGAGGCCGCCTGTTGGCCCAGGAGGCTGAGGTCGCCGCCAGACGCGGTGACGATGTCGATGTAGGCCTTGGTCGCCGGGTTGGACGACGCCTCCTCCATCGGGGTGAACGCCGAGCGGAAGTACACCTTGTCGCCGAGGCCACTGGTGTTCCACTTGGCGAACGCCTGGTCGTAGGCGTTGGGATCGGCCACCCAGATGGGGTGATAGTCGAGCTGATCGGCGGCGGTGAGCAGGTTCTCGAAGTTCGGATACGGGGTGCCGACGTAGTACACGACCTCGGCTCCGCACTGCTTGAGCTTCTGGGCAAAGGGCTTCCAGTCCGGCTCACCAGTGATGTTGTACTGGGCCTCGCAGGTGAACTGGTAGCCCAGCGACGTGAAGCCAGGCTCGACCTTGTCCTTGCTGTCGATGGTCGCCGAGTAGTTGGCGAAGATCGTGCCCGCCTTCTTGATGGCGCTGGGGAACAGGTCGGCCAGCTGCTTGCCGTGGGAGATGACGGTGTAGTCGCCGGGGACGGGCAGCGGCTCCCACTTCTGCGGAGCGTTGGCGTGCTGCGGGCTCACGGCGAACGCCGGCACCGACGGGAGGCCGCAGCCTCGCCGAGTCGGCTCCTGCGAGGCGTCGAGCGAGAAGCCCTGACCGACCAGGAAGAACTCCTTGGCGCATGCGTCGAGCAGGACGTTGTTGACCTCGGTGATCTTGGCGTCGTAGTAGGTGGCGTCCAGCTGCCGGCCGTTGATGCCGCCCTGGTCGTTGCACCAGCCCACGAACGCCTTCATGGCGTCCGACATCTGGTGGTTGAGTCCGGGCGAGCTCGAGAACCCGGCGTCGTCGCCGTAGCCAATCTTGATGGCGGCGTCGGTGACGCCCTGGTCGGTGGCGCCCTTGGCGTCACCCTTCCCACAGGGCGAGGCCATGTCGCCAAACGTGGTGTCAGCCCCCTTGGCCGGGGCCGCCGTGGTCGTCGACGAGCCGGCGCTCACCTCGGCCTTCCGGTCGGACGAACAGGCCGAGGCCACGAGGGCCAGAGCAAGGACGGACAGCAACCAACGACGTGTGTGCTTCAACGGATCCCCCCGGTTGATGCGGCAGCTTCGCAGAATATATACGTTATTTGATAGATGAACCAGCGCTCGGGCCTCGGTCCTGCTGGACTGAGGATCGATGCCTGACCTGCGCCCCACCGTCGACGCCCTGCTCGAGGCCGCCACCCGGCTCGCTGCATCCGGGCAGCCCTTTGAAACCAGCCAGGAGGACGTCCTCGGCGAACGCATGGCCGTCTACACCCATCGACCTCGGTCGCTGCGCGAGGTGCTGAAGGCGTCCGCGGCCCACGGCGATCGCGACTGCCTCGTGTTCGACGATGGCCGTCGGATCAGCTTCACCCAGTTCGAGCGCGACGTCGCCTCGGTCGCCGCCGGGCTCGCGGCCCGAGGCATCGGGAAGGGAGACCGGGTCGCCATCTGCGCGGCGAACGGACCCGGCTGGTTGCTCACGTTCTGGGCGGCCACCTCGATGGGCGCCGTCGTCGTCGCCATGAACGGTTGGTGGACGGCGCTCGAGATGCGTCACGCCCTCGAGCTCACCGAGCCCAAGCTCCTGGTGGCTGACGCCAAGCGCCTCCAGCGCATCGAGGCTCCGGGCTTGCCGGTGGTCGATCTCGACACCGACTTCGACGCCCTGTGGCACCACGACCCGGAGGCCGGGCTCCCCGATGTCGCCATCGACGAGGACGACGCCGCCATGCTCCTGTTCACAAGCGGCACCACCGGGCGACCGAAGGCCGCCGTGCAGACCCACCGCACCGTGATCGCCTTCACCATGTCGCAGTCCTTCATCGCTGCCCGGGCCATGCTCCTCGCCGGGCGCGACGCAACGGCGGCGCCCGCCCCCCGACTTGCCGTGTTCCCGCTGTTCCACGTCTCGGGCCTCGGCACCACCGTGTCGGGCCTGCTCACCGGCGGCACCACCGTGTGGCCGCTCGGCCGGTTCGACGCCGGGCGAGTCATCGAGCTGACCAAGGAGCACGGCATTGCGGCGTGGGGCGGCACGTCCACCCACGTGCTCCGCCTGCTCGAGCATCCCGACCTCGACACGCTCGACCCACTCTCGATCCAGCAGGTGGGCATCGGCGGCTCGGCCTCGACACCCGACCTCATCCGCCGCACCGAGGAGAAGTTCCCCCACCTCAAGGGGACGTTCTCGACCGGCTACGGCTCGACCGAGAGCGGCGGGCTCATCAGCTACGCCACCAACGCCATGATCACCGCCGTCCCCGAATGCGTCGGGCCCCCGCTGCCCACCATCGAGGTCCGCGTCGTCGACGACGAGGGCAACGACGTGCCCGAGGGCGACGAGGGCAACATCTGCGCCCGCAGCCCGCTGGTCATGAAGGAGTACTGGCGCCACCCGGAGGCCAACGCCGAGGCGTTCCTGCCTGGCCGGTGGCTGAAGACCGGCGACTTCGGCCGGTTCGAGGGAGGCGCCCTGTTCCTCGCGTCCCGCAAGCGCGACCTCATCATCCGGGGCGGCGAGAACATCTACCCGTTCGAGATCGAGAACCGCCTGGAGGAGCACCCCGAGATCGACGAGACCGCGGTGTTCGGCGTCGACCACCCCATGCTCGGCCAGGAGGTCAAGGCCGTGGTGGTCGTGGTCAGCGACTCGACGCTCACGGCGGAGGCCGTGCAGGGGTGGTGCGCCGAGACCCTGTCGTCCTACAAGGTGCCGGCCCACGTCGAGCTGCGCACGGAGGCGCTCCCCCGCAACGCCACGGGCAAGATCATGAAGCACGTGCTGGCGGGCGAGGCCGAGAACACGTTCGTGGAGGAATAGGGCTCAGGTCACCGCGTCCCCGGCGGGATGCTCGGCGAACCACTCGACGATGCTCGGCATGTCCTGCTCGAAGGCGCCCGGGTTCGAGAAGTTCAGGACGCCTGCCGGCGCCGCGCTGCGGTTCTCGAAGTCGTGGGTGACGCCTCCGGGGACCAGCACGAATGATCCCTTCGGCGCCTCGATCCAATGATCGCCCATGAGCAGGGACATGGTCCCGTCGAGGACGTAGAAGACATCGTCCTCGGGATGGGCGTGGGCTCCTGGGCCGGTCGTGTTCGGCTCCAACCACCACTCGGAGATGGAGTACGCGCCAGCGGTCTCGTCGCCGTCGGCCTTGAAGTCGGCGCGGATCCGACCCATCGGGTAGCTCCGCCCTTCACCCGGCGCAAGGACGATGGGCGCTCGCTCGTTCATGCGCACGACGGTAACGAGCGGCGACACTGTCGGCATGCAGATCGGGGTCGTCTACCCGCAGACCGAGCTTCGAGGCGATCCGACCGCTGTACGGCGGATCGGGCGAGCGGTCGAGGACTTGGGCTTTGACCACCTTCTCGCCTACGACCACGTACTCGGTGCCGTTCACGCCGATCGAACGCCTCCGCTGACGGGCCCCTACACCGAGCACGACCCGTTCCACGACCCGTTGGTGATGTTCGCCTATCTGGCCGGCATCACCGACCGAATCGGTTTCGCCACCGGGATCTTGATCCTGCCGCAGCGCCCGACCGTGCTCGTGGCACGGCAGGCGGCCGACGTTGATCTCCTGTCCGGCGGTCGGCTGCGCCTCGGTGTCGGCATCGGTTGGAACTACGTCGAGTACGAGGCCCTCGGGCAGGACTTCCGTACCCGCGGCGCCCGACAGGAGGAGCAGCTCGAGCTGCTTCGCCGGTTGTTCACCGAACCGGTCGTCGACTTCTCCGGCCGCTTCGACCGGGTTGACAGGGCTGCACTCGTGCCAAGGCCGTCGCGGCCCATCCCGATCTGGCTCGGTGGATCTGGCGAGGCGGCGTTCGACCGGGCCGCCCGGCTCGCGGACGGCTTCATCTTCTTCGGTGGCGGCATCGACCACGCCGTCGACGCCTGGAACCGGCTGCGTGATCGAGTGGGCGCCATCGGCAGGTCGGTCGAACACTTCGGCGGGGACTACGTGGCACTCAGCGGAGCGGACGTAGGCGACCTCACGGCGGAGATAGCTGCCTGGCGCGAGGCAGGTGGAACCCATGTCTCGGTGGTCACGATGGGCCTCGGCTTGGACTCCGTCGACGACCACATCGACTACCTCAGCTCCGTCGCAGCCGCGCTCAGCTCGTCGTGACGAAGTACGTGCTCGGACAGTCGGAGGCTGTCCGAGCCGTTCGGCTAACTGTCCTTGTTGCTTGGAAACTGGGGCCGGTGATAGCCGTCGAACCGAAGCTCGCCGCCCCGCAGCTCCCGGATGGTGAGGAAGTCGCCCTTGTAGCCCTTGCGGTCGTAGGGACCGAACTGGATGTAGGTCGCTGGGCCTCCGTTGGTGGCCGGCAGCCAGCGGATGCGCTCGAGGCCGTCCTTCACGTCTTTGGGCGTGGCCATGGCGGCGTTGCCGATGCCGTGGATGGCGACCCGGGCGGTGTCGTAGGCCAGGGCGACAACCACGTTGCGCGACGTGCGGTTGAAGCGCTTCTCGAACCGCTCGATCATGGCGTTGTAGTTCGGGTTGGCGCCGTCCTCGCCGAGCTGATCGACGCCGTGCCAGCCCTCCAGGGCCTTCGCCCACTCGTTGGTGTTCGAATAGAACATGAACGCCGTGCCCATGACGCGGGGCGGGTCCCAGCCCAGCTCCTCGAAGGCCCGGGCGAAGTGGAAGGTGCCGTAGCCGTAGCCGCCGTAGTAGATCGCCTCGGTGCCCTGGTCGCGCATGGCCGCCAGGTGCTCGGTGAGGCCCCGGGGGTTCGGGCCGAGCTTCACGTCCCGGGTGATGGTGATCCCGAGGCGCTGGGCCTCCTCCCGGAAGAAGTCGGCGTAGTCACGCCCGGAGGAGCCCTGCTCCCAGAACATGCCGACCTTGGTGTGGCCCTGGCCGGCCAGCCACTGGGCGCACATCACGCCTTCGGTCGGGATGTCGCCGTTGGCCACGGTGAAGGCGTATTCGCTGGCGTACTTCCAGGCGCCGGTCCAGCCGATCGACGCGCACTTGCGCTCGTTGACCAGGTCCTGGATCTGGAGGCAGTTGTCGCTGATCATGGGACCGAGGACGATCACGCAGCCCTGGTCGACCAGCCACTCGTAGCCCTTGCGGCACTTGAGGTAGTTCTCCCGCGGCAGGCCCCGTGCGTCGGCCACCACGATCTGGACCGGTCGGTCGTACACCCCCTCGTTGAGGGCGTCCTCGATGGCCAGGATCGTCGGGTCGAGCCAGTCGGCCAAGAGCTGGCCGAGGTCCATGTCGACGAGGATCCCGATCTTCACCGGCTCGAACGGATCGCCCTGGGTCGCCAGCCCGCGGGTCGGCGGGTAGATGACGATGTCCTCGTGGGCCCGCTCCCCCTTTCGGCCTCCGCCCTCGTACCACGTCGTGTTGCCCGACGAGTCGGGCGGCGTGTCGGTGCCCGACCGGACGGTGCTCACGGCCCGGTCGGCCTCGGCGATGCCGTGGTCGATGGGCTCCGGGAACATGCGGCCGACGAACCCATCCCCCTGCGATGACATTCACATACAATATCCATTCATGTCGGTGAATCGCTGCGTCTACATCCACGAGTTCATCGACATCCGGGGTCACCAGCGGGCCAACTACATGCACCACATGACGGCCAACTGGAGCCCCAACGCCCAGGAAGACCGCAAGCAGCTCTGCTACGGCGTGTGGGCCCTGCTCGGTTCGACCGGTGCGTGGCCCCAGACGGTGAACATGTGGGAGCACGAGGATTGGGAGGGGCTGGCTGCCTCGTTCGCCATCGAGGGCGTTGGCTCGGGCGCCCAGGATCCCAAGCTCGAGAAGTGGTGGGCCCGGGCGGCGGAGTTCCGCCGGGGCGGCTACGACCGGATCATGGTCCCCGCCCCGTGGAGCCCGACCATCCAGCAACTGTGCGCCGACGGCGTGCGGGGCGACGTCTACGCCCATGAGCTGGTGAAGGTGCGCCAAGGGGCGGCCTTCGAGCTCGTCGAACGGGTCAAGGAGCGGGCCGTCCCGCTGCTCGGGCGCTACGGCTGGCAGCTGGCCGGCGCCTTCACCACCGCCATGGTCGACGACGACGAGGCCCTGTTCCTGTGGGCCATCCCCACCTGGCAGCAGTGGGCCGAAGCCGAGCAGGCCCACACCCGCGACGCCGAGCTCGTCGACTGGCGCCTCGAGATCCGCGACATCGTCACCGAATGGCAGCGCATCCTGTTGGTCGACGCCCCGCTGTCGCCGATGCGGACCGGCCGCCAGCCGGCGCGGTCGGACCGCACCGACTGGCAGGAGTAGTCGGTTCCGAGGACCACTCGCCCCGCCGCCCAGCGAGGCGAGCGCTGGCCGACCGTGGCCGGCCACCTCATCAGCTACCTCGTCGTGGCCGGCAGGCGATCGCGCCGCCCGCGGCGAACCCTCCGAGGTCGATCGAACCGGGGGGCCTTCCATGATCCGACGAGTCGGTGTGCTCGCTGCCGCCGTGGGACTCCTGCTCTCGCAGGCCGGTGCGTTCGACGCTCGCGCCGATGACACGCCGGTCGGCGGCGCGGTGGCTGTGCAGGACGCCCATTGCGGTTCCCAGGACCTGCCGGAGACGGGGATCCAGGGAGACGTGCCCAAGGCCGACCAGACGTCGGGGCGGGCCGAGCAGGGCTACAACTGCGGCCTGGCCCTGGTGGGGCACACGGCCCTCGGCGCCGGAGGCCGGGCCCCCGACAGCAACGGCAACATGGCCTGGGCCGGGCACTGCGCGTACGTCGCCGGCCCCGGCGCCGTCTTCGGCAACCCGTCGCCGGCCGCCGGTGATGGTGTCG
>JAOBWJ010000048.1 GCA_025463335.1 Acidimicrobiales bacterium | reverse complement strand
CGCCGAGCAGGCAGAACGGGACGTCGGCACCGAGGGACACAGCAGCCGCCACGTCATGACACCCGGCCCACCGCAGCACGGCGGCGGCGTCGGCCGAGCCCCCACCCAACCCGGCCCCGGCGGGGATGCGCTTGACCAGGCGGACGTGGGCCGTGCGCCCCACCATCCGGAGCGCCCGGCGCACCAGGTTGTCGTCGTCGGCGGGGACGGGCAGCCCGGAGGCGCCCAACACCTCGAGCCCGTCACCGTCGGCGAACGTGAGCTCGTCGGCCAGGTCGAGGGCGACCATCTCGGCGTCGATCAGGTGGTAGCCGTCGGGGCGCGTCCCGGTGACGCGCAGCGACAGGGTCAGCTTGGCCGGAGCGAACACGCCGCCAGCCTGCCCCATGCGAGTACGTCGAGCTCCTCGGCTCGAGCCTCGGGCCGCACACCGGCCGCCTCGAACACGTCGGGGGTGACCAGCCCCGACAGCGAGCGCCGCAGCATCTTGCGGCGCTGGCCGAAGCCGGCCCGCACCAACTCGAACAGCCGGTCCCTGGGCGCGTCGGTCGCCGGCTCGGGGCGGCGCTCGATGGCCACCAGGGCCGAATCGACGTTGGGCTTCGGGAGGAACACGGTGGGTGGCACCAACCCGGCCACCTTGGCCGTCGCCCAATACGACACCTTCACCGACACGGCGCCATAGGCGTCGTCGCCCACGCCGGCCGCCAGCCGCTCCCCCACCTCCTTCTGCACCATCACCAACATGCGCGCTACCGCGGGCACGTCATCGAGCAGGTCGGCCACCAGCGGCGTCGCCACGTTGTACGGGAGGTTGGCCACCAGGGCCCACGGCCCCTCGCCCAGCAGCTCGCCCCAGTCGACGGCCATGGCGTCGGCCTCCACCACGGTGACACCCGCACCCTCCACGTTCTCCCGCAGCAGTGGCACCAGGTGGCGATCGATCTCCACGGCGGTGACGGTGGCCCCCGTCTCGACCAGGGCCAGCGTGAGCGAGCCCAGCCCGGCGCCGATCTCCACCACCCGGTCACCCGGGCCGACACCGGCCAGCCGGGCGATGCGTCGCACGGTGTTCGGGTCGACGACGAAGTTCTGTCCCAGCGCCCGGCTCGGGTGTCGCCCGATTCGCTCCAGCTGCTCAGAAACCTGGGCCCGGGTGAGGGTCACCAGGTCAGGCGCACGGAGATGACACCCGTTGATCGGGGCGCCAGCTGCTCGAACTCCCGGGGGTTGAGGTCGATCACCCACCCGTCGACGTACGGCCCTCGGTCGCCCACCGTGCAGCGCGTGCTCTTGCCGTTCGCCGTGTTGGTCACCGTGACCACGGTGCCGAACGGCAGGGTCTTGTGGGCGCAGATTCCCGCTTGGTGGTCGTACCAGGAGGCCTTGCCCGACTGGGTGCCATCCGCAGGCGGCGTCGTGGTCGTCGTCGGTTTGGGGCGGGGCTTGGCCGTGGTGGTCGGGGCCGGGACCACCTTCGGCCGCACGGCGGGTCGGGGCACCGGCTTCACGGTGGCCACCCGCTTCCGCACGACAGTGGTGGGCGGGGGCGGCGGCGCCGTGGTGGTCGTCGTGGTGCCCTCGGCGGCGATGTCGCTCGGTCCGAGCACCACGACGTGGTTGCTGCCGGGCGCGGCCGTGGCCACGACCGGCAACGTCTGCAGCGTGTCGCTGGCGGCGACGGTCACGGGCCCCTTGGGCGACGTGCTGCGACCGAGGAACAGGGCGGGCACGAGCGCGACGGTGACAGCGATGTTCACCAGAAGCCAGACGCGGCGCGTCGTGAAAAAGCCCTTCGACAGGTCTCCGCCCTCCGAATGGTCCGGTGGACGAACTTAGGGGGGCCGTAACCAGACCGCAACCTCACTGGGCCGGAAAAGCGAACAGACGTTCGGCATTGGCCGAGGTGGCCCACGCCACCTCGTCGAGGCCGACGTTCTTGGTCGCGGCCACCGCCGCGCCCACCAGCGGTAGCCACGCCGGCTGGTTGCGTCGACCCCGATGGGGCACCGGGGCGAGGTAGGGGCTGTCGGTCTCGACCGTCATGCTGTCGAGCGGGCACAGCACCGCGGCGGCCCGGACGTCGTCGGCCGTCTTGAAGCTCACGATGCCGCTGAAGGAGAGGAAGGCCCCCAGGTCCAGGCAGTGCCGGGCCTCCTCCGGCCCGCCGGTGAAGCAGTGGAACACCGTGCGCTCGGGCACCCCCTCGGAGCGGAGGATGGCGAACGTGTCGTCCCACGCCTCCCGGGTGTGGATCACCAGAGCCAGGCCCGAGGTGTGGGCCAGAGCGATCTGGGCGGCGAAGACCTCGCGCTGCACCTCTCGGGGCGAGTGGTCGTAGTGGTAGTCGAGCCCACACTCGCCCACCGCCACCACTTCGGGCTGGGTCAGGAGGGCCTCGATGCCGTCGATCCCGCCGACCGCATCGTGGGGATGGACGCCGGCCGTCGACCACACCGCCGGGTGCCGGCGGGCCACGTCGAGCGCCGCCCGGGACGACGCCAGGTCGGTGCCCACGGTCACCAGCCGGTCCACGCCCTCCGCCCGGGCGTCGGCGATGACCTCCTCACCCACCCCCTCGTACGGGATGTGGCAGTGGGCATCGGTCCACACGGGGCTAGCTCGGGTTCATGCGGGGGAACAGCGGATCGCCCTTCTCCACCGGGAGACCGCCCGGGTAGCCACCCCACACCGCGGCCTCGGGCAGGCGCTGGTCCTCGGGCGCACCGGGAAGGCCGATGCGGGACCAGATCTCCCGGGCCGTCGCCGGCATGGCCGGCGAGGCCAGGATGGCCACGATGCGCAGCACCTCGAGGGCATCGCCGAGCACGGCGTCGTCCTCGGGCCCGGGCTCGGCCTTCCACGGCTCGTTGACCTCGAGGTGAGCGTTGGTCTCACGAATCAGGCGCCACGTGGCCTCCAGCGCCTCCGAGGGCACGATGCGCTCCCAGGCATCGGCCGCGTCGGCGTAGACGGCGGCCGCAACCGCCGCCAGCGGGCTGTCGGGGCTGGGGGCCGGACCGACGCCGCCGCTCTTCTTGCCGACCACGGTGGCCACCCGGCTGAGCAGGTTGCCGAGGTTGTTGGCCAGGTCGGTGTTGTAGCGCTGGACCATGCCCTCGTAGCTGAAGTCGCCGTCGTTGCCGAAGGCCACGTCGCGGAGGAAGTGGTAGCGGTAGGGGTCGACGCCGAAGTCGGCCACCAGCTCGCTGGGAGCGATGTGGTTGAGCTTCGTCTTGCTCATCTTCTCGCCGCCGACCAACAGCCAGCCGTGGACGTGGACCTCCTTCGGCGGCTCCAGCCCGGCGGCCATGAGCATCGCCGGCCACCACACGCAGTGGAAGCGGATGATCTCCTTGCCGATGACGTGCTGCACGACCGGCCACAACCGCTCGAACCGCTCGGGATCGGTGCCGAACCCGGCCGCCGTGGCGTAGTTGATGAGGGCGTCGTACCAGACGTAGAAGACGTGGCGGTCGTCCCACGGCACGGGCACACCCCAGTCGATCGACGTTCGGGTGATCGAGATGTCCTGCAGGCCCTGCTTGATGAAGCCGAGGGCCTCGTTGCGCTTGGTGACCGGCTGCACGAAATCGGGATGGGCCTCGTACCAGTCGAGCAGCGGCTGCTCGAAGCGCGACAGCCGGAAGAAGTAGTTCTCCTCGGCCAGCGTCTCGAGCGGCCGATGGTGGATCGGGCACATGCCGTCGGGCGCCTGGGCCTCGGTGTAGTAGTCCTCGCAACTCACGCAGTACATGCCCTCGTAGCTGTCGAGCTCGATGTGGCCGTTGTCGCGGATGCGGCCGAGGAACTCCTGGACCGCCGTGTAGTGGCGGGGCTCGCTGGTGCGGATGAAGTCGTCGTTGCTGATGTCGAGCTCGCGCCACGCCTCGACGAACCGTTCGCTCGTGCGATCGGCCATCTCCAGCGGCGTGAGCCCGACCGCTTCGGCCGCCCGCTGGATCTTGAGCCCGTGCTCGTCGGTACCGGTGAGGAAGAAGACGTCGTCGCCGAGCAACCGGTGCCAGCGGGCCACCGCGTCGCAGTTCACGGTGGTGTAGGCGTGCCCGATGTGGGGCGCGTCGTTCACGTAGTAGATCGGGGTGGTGATGTAAAAGGGCCGCGCCACGGCAGCCCAAGCTACCGACCCCGTGCCGCGGCCTTGCACGGCATACACACTCCTCCAGCAGGGAACACCCTCGTCATGCTGACCATCCTGCTCATCGTCCTCCTCCTCGTCCTGCTGCTCGGTGGCGGCGGCTACTACCGCGGCCGGGGTCGGCGGGGCCTGTAGCTCTCACGGCACGGCGCGCAGGCGCTCGGGCGGTTCGCCGCCCGAGCGCCGCAGCTCTTCGACCCGGGCCAGCGGCCGCTCGAGGGCGCGGCGCCGGGTGCCGGCCAGCTCGCCGTAGGCGCGCTCCATCCCGTCGACCGCCCGACCCACCTTGTCGAGCGACTCGCAGAACCGGTCCCACTCCTGGGTGAACGTGCCCAGCACGGCGAGCACCTCGCCCGAGGTCCGTTCGAGCGCCGCCGCATCGGCCGCCTGGCGAACCACCGCCAGCACGGCGTAGAGCGTCAGCGGCGAGCACAGCACGACCTTGCGACGCAGCGCCTCGTCGAGCAGCGCCGGGTCCTGCTCGTGGACGTAGGCATAGATGCTCTCGTTCGGCAGAAAGAGCAGCACGTAGTCGAGCGTCCCGCCCGCCGGGTCGACGTAGCCCCGTCCGGTCAGCTCCCGCACTCGGTTCCGCACGTCCTTCAAGAAGGCGTCGCGGCACGCCACCCGCTCGGCCTCGCTCGCCGCCTCCAAGCTGCGGACGTAGTTGCTCACCGGGAACTTCACGTCCATGTGCAGCACCTGGCCGCTCGGCAGCAGGAAGGTGACGTCGGGGATGGTGCCCAGCGACGTGGCTCGCTGCTTGACGTAGGACACGCCCTCGACCAGCCCGGCCAGCCGCAGCACGTCCTCGGCCATGCGCTCGCCCCACTGGCCCCTCGCCTTGGGGGAAGCGAGAACCTCCCGCAGGGCGCCGGCCGTGGCCGTGAGCGACGCCGTCTGGGCCGAGGTCGACACCAGCTGCTGGTGGAGCTCGCCGTGGGAGCGGGCCACCGACTCCTGCAACCGACCCAGCTCGGCCCGCACGCCGGCCAAGTCGGACGCCGGTGGCCGCCGCCGGCCCAGCGCCCAGCCCACGACCAACCCGGCGACGAGGCCCACAACCATGAGGATCTCCATGCCGAGGACCCTACGAAGGCGGTGTGACAGTGAATGGGCCAGTCCCATCGTGGTCGCCATCGATCAGAGGTTCCGGCGTGCAAGCGGGCGAAGTGCACCTGGCCGCCCAGCCAGCACGTGATACCGCCCCAAGACAAGGGCGCAACCACCGGGGCGAGCCCTGCGCGCCGGAGTCGGTGCCGCCCACCAGCGGGTTCCCCCGTTCTGGTCACGCTCAGCCCGTCAGAGCCGGGCTCAGCGTGACTA
>JAOBWJ010000001.1 GCA_025463335.1 Acidimicrobiales bacterium | reverse complement strand
GTGGGTTCAGCCGAACAGGCGCGGGGTGCGGTCGGCCCAGGGGAGGGCGGCCTCGAGCTGGGCGGCGACGCCGAGGAGGACGTCCTCGCCGCCGGTGGCGGCCACCAGCTGGATGCCGATGGGCAGCCCGGCCCCGCTCTGGTGGAGCGGGAGGGAGATGGCGGGCTGGCCCGACGCGTCGAAGGCGGCGGTGTAGACGGTCCGGGCGCCGAGGCCGGGGGCCATGGTGGCCAGGTCGGCGAGCGGTGCCAGCTCGCCGATGCGGGCCTGCTCGACGGGGATGGTCGGCGTCAGCAGCAGGTCGAAGTCGGCCCAGTTGGCCTCCAGCCGGCGGCCGAACGCGTGCATCTGTTCGAGCGCCGCCTGGTACTGCACGGCGGTCATGGCCCGGCCGGCCTCGAGCATCAGCCCCGGCATGGGCTCGAGGTCGGCGGCGTCGATGGTGATGCCGGCGGCTGCCGCCAGCCGCTCGATGTCGCGGGCGACCGAGGCCGAGATCACGGCGCCGAAGCCACCGCCGTCTTCTTCCAGCTCCGGGACCGTGCCCTCGGCCACGTCATGGCCCAGATCGGCGAGGAGGGCAGCCGTGGCCCGCACGGCCGCGGCGATCTCGGGTTCGGCGGCGCGGCGGGCGAGGTCGGTGACCACCCGGATGCGGAGCCGACCGGCGGGCGCGCCCACCTCGTGGAGCCACGGCCGCGCCGGCAGCGGGGCGGCATAGGGGTCACCGCAGGCCCGCCCGGCCACGGCGTCGAGCAGGGCGGCGGTGTCCCGGACGCTGCGGGTGACGGCGAACTCGTGGTTCAACCCGCCCCACGTCTCGCCCATGAGAGGCCCGTCGCTCACCCGGGCCCGCGTCGGCTTCAGCCCGACCAGGCCGCAACAGGCAGCGGGGATGCGGATGGAGCCGCCGGCGTCGTTGCCGTGGGCCACCGCCACCATGCCGGCGGCCACGGCCGCGCCCGAACCGCCACTCGAACCACCCGACGACCGGTTGGTGTCCCACGGGTTCCGGGTCGGCCCGTACGCCAGCGGCGCGGTTGTCGCCGACACCAGGAGCTGGGGCACGTTGGTCCGCCCCAGGCACACGAAGCCCGCCCGGCGGAAGCGGCGGGCCAGCTCGGAGTCGGCGGCAGCCCGGAACTCGGCGTCCTTCAGCGGTCCGAGGCCCACGTGGTACGGGTCACCTTCGGTGGCGCAGCCGGCGTCCTTGGCCAGGTAGGGCACGCCGGCGAACGGGGCCGCCGGGTCGATGGCGTCGAGCTCGGCCATGGCCTTCTCGAACCGCTCGTGGATGACGGCGTTGAGCGAGGGGTTCAGCCGCTCGATGCGGTCGATGGCGGCGGTCACGAGCTCCTTGGCCGACACCTCCCCGGTGCGGACCAGGTCGGCCTGAGCGGTGGCGTCGAGGGCAGCGAGATCGGTCACCCGCCGGACAGTACGTCCTCACCGTCGCCGAGGTGGCGGGGGAGGTGGCGGGGGAGGTGGCGGGCCAGCGGCCGGTCGGCCCGGTCCGGCGATGGCAGCCGTCGTCCCCGCCGCCAGCTGGCGCAGGGCGCTGAGCGACGGCTGGAACAGGTAGGCGCCGGCCGTGGCGGTGACGAAGCGCTGCATGAGGCTGATGTGGTCGGGCCGACCGCCCGGCAGGGTGAACGAGCGGGACGCCGGCGCCGTGGAGACGAGCGGGTCGTGGCCGTCCCCCCGCCGGGGGAAGTCGGGGTCGTTCACCCACCGCGATTGGACGAACTCGAACTGCCGCTCGATCGAGCTCTGGTAGCAGAGGAACAGCAGGCCCCGGTCGGCGTCGGCCGTGGTGGAGCCGGCCACGTGGGACGGTCCGTACGGGATGCCGCGCCGCAACAGGCGGTGGGTCTGGGTCTCCGACTCGCCGCCGTCCCGCGTCCGCGAGTCCCGCGGGTAGACCTTGCGGATGTGAGCGGCGCGCGGCACCCGCCGCCCGTCGGGATCGTCGCCGAACTCGAAGTCGTTGATGCGCTGGTCGGTGAGGTTGGCCGGGTCGTCTCCACCGGACTCGAGCGGCGCGCCGCTGGGGAAGCGACCGACGAACGTGGCGCCCATGAGGTCGGGCGAGATGCCCTGGGCGGCCGCCGACGCGGCGACGAAGGCGTGGAAGCCGGGCACGTCCTGCCGTAGCCGGCGGAACACCAGGTACGAGCCGTTCCGTGTCCACGCCGGGCCGGACCGGGCGAGGGGGCCGGGCCGGTGGTTGACGTCCTCGCCGGGCTCGGGTTGGGCGATCTGCCGCGGGTAGCCGAGCACGAACTCGCCCGGCCACACCAGGTCCTGCCCGGGGAGGCCCTGGTTGGGGTCGGCCGGGCTCTGGCGGGTGGTCACGCCTCGTATGCCGGGCTGTGAGATGCCATCCCGGAAGCCGAAGTGCTCGTGGCCGGGTTGATCGGACCGGGTGTCCCCGGCCTGGTCGAACACCACGGTCATGCCGTGGTGCTGGAGGGCGACCGCGTGACCGGAGGCCAGGCGGTCCAGGGTGGTGGCGTCGTCGGCGGCGAGGAGCAGCAGTCCGTCGACTCGGCCGGAGGCGAACGGGCCGACCCATCGGGCCGGGGCGCTGTCGTCGACGTCGCCGAGCCGGCGGGCTCGGGCGGCCATGCCCTGGCGGAAGGCGTCGGGGAACGACGCCAGCTCGCCGTTGCCCACGCCGAGGCGGGCGAGGCCCTCGTGGGTCAGGGCCACGTTCACCCACTGGGACGTGGGCACGCTCTGCTCCCCACCCCGCCGGGCACGGGCGTCGGCGAACAGCCGGTTGAACCGGAGGACCTCGTCCGACGTGGCGACCTGCTCGGCGATGGCGGCCAGCCACGTTCGGGCCGCCGCCCCATCGCCGAAGCGCAGGAACAACAGGCGCTGGTGGTCCTTGTTGAACCCGGCCAGCACGTTGCCCTGGATCTCGGCCAGATCCACGACCGGGTCGACCGGCGCATCGGCGGCGGTCGCCGTGTCCGGAGTGACGGGGAGGAAGGGTCCGAGCGTGCCCAGGGCGGCCCCCAGGCCGCCGGCCCGCAGGATGGCTCGCCGGGACAGGAAGGCATCGGTCATGGGGCGCACCCTGTGCCCCGACCCTGTGATCGCGCTGAGCGGATGCCGTGCGTTCTCGTAGAGACGTCGAGCACAGGCGATCCACAGGATGTCGTGGGACCATGCCGCCATGACCGAGGCACGCGTGCTCGTTGTCGACGACGACGCCAACATCACCGACCTGGTCGGCACCGCGCTGCGCTACGAGGGCTTCGGCGTAGAGGTGGCCGGGTCGGGCCGCGCCGCCATCGAGGCGGTCGCCTCCTTCCGGCCCGACCTTCTCGTCCTCGACGTGATGCTCCCCGACCTCGACGGCTTCGAGGTCAGCCGGCGACTCACCGCCGAGGGCCGGCGGGTGCCGACCCTCTTCCTCACCGCCCGGGACGCCACGGAGGACAAGGTCCGAGGTCTGACCCTCGGCGGCGACGACTACGTGACCAAGCCGTTCAGCCTCGAGGAGCTGATCGCCCGGGTCCGCTCGGTGTTGCGCCGAGCCGGGGGCGGTGACGAGCACACGGCCCGGCTGTCGTTCGCCGACCTGGAGATGGACGACGACACCCACGAGGTGTGGCGGGGTGGCAAGGCCGTCGAGCTGACCGCCACCGAGTACAAGCTGCTCCGCTACCTGCTGGCCAACGCCCGCCGGGCCCTGTCCAAGGCGCAGATCCTCGACCACGTGTGGGAGTACGACTTCGGCGGCGACGCCAACGTGGTGGAGACCTACGTCAGCTACCTGCGCAAGAAGCTCGACCCCCTCGGCGTGCCGCTGATCCGGACCATCAGGGGCGTCGGCTACAGCCTGCGCCTCCCGCCGGAATGAGGCTGTCGCTCCGGGCTCGTCTGCTGGTCGGCTTGGTGGTGCTGGCCGCGGTGGGCATCGTGGCAGTGGAGGCGGTGACGTACGCCTCGCTGCGCTCGTTCCTCGACGACCGGGTGGCCACGCAGCTGGACGCGGCGCGGGGTCCGATCGGCCAGGCCCTCGCCGCGCCGAACCAACCGGAGGCGCCACCGCCCCGGCCGGACGGCAGCCAGCCGGCCCCGCCCCCGGCGGTCACCCGGCGCGACGTACCGCCCGGGACCTACGGGGAGCGACGTGACGCCGCGGGAGCGGTCATTGCTTCCACGTCGCAGGGGCTCGTCGCCCTGCCCGCCGTTCTGCCGTCGTCGTCATCGTTCGACGTGTCCGGCTACCGCGTGGCCACCGAGTTGCTCCCCGGCGGGCAGACGCTCGTGGTCGCCGTGCCGGTGGCCGACGTGCACGCCACACTTCGGCGTCTGTTGCGCCTCGAGCTTGCGGTGACGGCGGCCGTGCTCGCCGGGCTCACCCTGCTGGCGTGGTGGGTGGTGCAGCTCGGCCTCCGGCCGCTGGCCCACATCGAGGAGACGGCGGGCGCCATCGCGGATGGTGACCTCACGCGCCGCGTGGACGAGGACGCCCGGACCGAGGTGGGTCGGTTGGGTCGTTCGCTGAACGTGATGCTCGGTCGCATCGAGGAGGCGTTCGCCCAGCGCCAGGCATCGGAGGATCGCCTCCGCCGCTTCCTCGCCGACGCGTCGCACGAGCTGCGCACGCCGCTCACGTCGATCCGCGGCTACGCCGAGCTGTTCCGCCGGGGCGCCGACCGCCGCCCCGACGACCTGGCCAAGTCCATGCGCCGCATCGAGGACGAAGCGGCCCGCATGGGGACGATGGTCGAGGAGCTGCTGCTGCTGGCCCACTTCGATCAGGGCCGCCCGCTCGACCGGGAGCCCGTCGATCTCGGCGTCCTCGCGAGCGACGCGGTGGACGACGCCCGGGCTGCCTCGCCCGAGCGCACCATCCACCTGGCAGTGGGCGGACCGGTGGTGGTGGCCGGAGACGCCGGCCGGTTGCGACAGGTGCTCGTGAACCTGGTGGGCAACGCGCTGCGCCACACACCTGCGGACGCCACCGTGCGGGTCAACGCCGCGGTCGAGGGCGACCTGGCCGTGCTCGAGGTGATCGATGACGGTCCCGGCCTGGTGCCGGGGGACGAGACCCACGTGTTCGAGCCGTTCTACCGGGGCGACCCGGTCCGCCACCGTGACACCGGAGGGACCGGGCTGGGCCTGGCCATCGTGGCCGCCATCGCCGCCGCCCACGGCGGCGAGGCGTCGGCCGTCAGCTCGCCCGGCGAGGGCGCCACGTTCCGGGTGACCCTGCCGCTCAGCTCCTGACGCGGTGGTGCACGGTGTCGGTGAGCTCGTCGATGACGGCCAGCACGTCGGTGGGGTTGCTGGCCAGTTCGAGCGACGCCTCCCAGTCGTGGAGCTGGGCGTTCACCCGGGTGGCCAGCTCGGTGCCGGCGGGGGTGAGCTCGACGACCACCCGGCGGCGGTCGTCGGGATCGGGGGAGCGGCGCACCCATCCGGCGGCGGTCAATCGGTCGAGGGTGAGCGACATGCCTCCGGTGGTGCGGCCGAGGATCTCGCAGATGGCGGTCGGCGCGCTGCGCTGGCCGGGTGCGCCGCGCACCACCCCGAGGACGAGGTAGTCGGCGAGGGTGATGCCGTTGGCGCCGGTGATCCCCTCGAGCACCTGGGTGACGGCCAGGTTCAGCCGGACGATGCCGCCCAGCAGCCCGTCGGCGCGCCACTCACTCACGTCACTCACGACGAGATGCCGAAGCGCTCGAGTCCGTAGCAGTCGATGGCGTTCTGGCGCAGGAACATCCGGCACTCCTCGGCGTCCATGCCGGCCCCGGCGCACAGGCGGTGGGCCACCTTGCGGGAGTCGGGCCACGTGCCGTCGGTGTGGGGGTAGTCGGTCTCGAACAGGATGTGCTGAAGGCCGACGGCGTCTCGGCTCTTGAGGCCATGCATGTCGTCGAACACGCAGCCCCACACCCGGCCGTGGACGATCTCGCTCGGCTTGCGGTCGAGCTTGACGCCACCGGCATCGCTGCCGGCGGCCACGATGTCCATGCGCTCGAGCTGGTAGGGCATCCAGCCGATCTGGCTCTCGGCGAAGGCGATCTTCAGCGTGGGGAACCGCGAGAGCGAGCCCGAGAACACCCAGTCGCACAGCGAGCCAGCGGCGTTGTGGGAGCTCAGCGCCATGGTCGTGGCCAGCGGAGCGTCGGGGCTGGTGGTGGGCATCGACGACGACGACCCGATGTGCATCGACACCGTCGTGGCCGCTTCTTGGCACGCCTGCCACAGCACGTCCCACTCGCCCGAGTAGAGCGACGGGAACCCGAGCTTGGAGGGGTTCTCGGAGAAGGCGATGGCGTAGCTGCCCTTGGCCGCGCACCGTCGGACCTCCTCGGCCGCGAGCTGGGGGTCCCAGAGAGGGACGAGGGTCAGGGGCACGAGCCGGCCCGTGGCGTCGCCGCCGCACCACTCGTCGATCATCCAGTCGTTGTAGATCTTCAGGCTGGCGAGGGCGAGCTCCTTGTCGGCCCGCTCGGCGAAGCCCTGGCCGGCGAACCGGGGGAACGTGTTGGGGTAGTTGAGGGCCACCTCGACGTGGTTGATGTCCATGTCGACCAGACGGGCCTTCTGGTCGTAGACACCCTCGCGGAAGTCCTCGTAGATGGCCGGGATGTTGACCTGGTCCTCGGGGGCGAAGCCGGCCGCGGCGTGGAGCAGGCCGGTCGGCACGACCAGGTCGTCGAACAGCCAGAGGTCGCACCACGTGCCGTCGGGATCGTCCCGCTTGAAGCCGTAGTGGCCGCCCTTGAACTCGAGGCTGACCTTCTCCCGGGAGACCTTGGGGCCCCGATCGCGCATGCTCGCCGGCAGCTCCCGCTGCCACAGCTCGCGGGGCTCGAGGATGTGGTCGTCGACCGAGATGATGAGGGGGAGCTCGTGCTCGGCAGGCGTGCTCATGGAGGACCTCCGCAGATAGCTTTCTGCAAAGGTACCCGGAACTACAGGTTCATGAACCGTCCCCCGTCGACGACGAGGGTCTGGCCGGTCACGTAGCGGCTGTCGTCGGACAGCAGGAACAGCACCGGCGGGGCGATGTCGCGGAGCGGATCGCCGAACCACCCGAGCGGGACCTTCCGGGTGAGCCGGCCTTCCAACGTCGGGTCGTTGGCGAAGGCCTGGGTCAGGGCCTCGGTGGCGGCGAGGGGTGACACCGCGGTGACGGTGTGGCCGAGCGGGGCCCACTCCCGGGCCAGGCTCTTGGCGAAGCCCCGCAAGCCACCCTTGACCACGCCGTAGAGCGGGTTCATGGGGCTGCCCTCCATGCCGGCCGGCGACGTCATGACGACGAAGCGGCCCCCGCCCTCGGGCAAGCGAGGGAGGGCGGCGTGGGCGCAATGGTAGGCGCCGAGGAGTGAGACGTCGGCGTGATCGCGCCACTGCTCCCGGGTGACGTCGAGAAGCTTGGCCGGCACGCTCGACAGCCGGCTGGTGGCGTTGTGGACCACGCCGTGGATCACCTCGGCCCGGGCGAAGGCGGCCTCGACGTCGTCACGGGCGGTGACGTCGCACTTGACCCACTGGGCGCCGTTGCCGGCCAGCTCCGCCGTCTCGGCGCCGTTGTCGTGGTGGGAGGTGACGATGACCACGGCGCCAGCGCGCGCGGCGGCCACGGCGATGGCCCGGCCGATGCCGGCCCCGGCGCCGGTGACGAGGATGGTCTTGCCGGTGAGGTCGCTCATGGCACGAGCACGGTCCCGCCGTCGACGACGAGGGTGGCGCCGGTGACGGCCCCCGAGTGCTCGGATGCGAGGAGGGCGACCGTGTTGGCCACGTCGTCGTCGCTGGGCGGGCCGAAGGTGGGGATGGCCACCTCGGGACCCGCGACCCGGCGGGCCACGCACGAGACGGTGATGCCGTCCGCGCCCCACTGCCGCGCCGCCGTCTTGGCCAACGAGCGGACGCCCTCGGCGGCGGTGGCGAGCGGTACCAGGCCGGCGGCGCCGGTCAGGCCGAACGACGGCGTCACGAACACGATGCGCCCGCCTCGCCCAACCATGCGGGCGTGGGCGGCGAGGGCGGCGTCGATGGCCTCGGTGATCACTCGGTCGCAGCGCCGGGCCCACGCGTCCGGATCGGTGTCGGCGAGGGGAACCTCCACGAGGTCGCCGATGACCACATGGACGACGACGTCGACGGGCCCGTCGGGACCCACCAGCTCGGCCCCGTGGGCGGCGAGGCCATGGGCGAGCGTGAGGTCGTCGCCGCTGACGTGGACGGTTCGGCCGCTGAGGAGCATGGTCGGCATGGTAGGGAGGGACCATGATCGAAGATCGGATGGGCCTGAAGGGCCGTCGCATCGTGGTGGTGGGAGCCGGTGGCGGCGGCATCGGGACGGGCATCGTCCGCATGCTCGAGGAGGCAGGCGCCGAGCCCATCGGCATCGACGTCGATCCCCAGCAGGGGTTCCGTGTGGCCGACGCCGCCGACGAGGCATCGGTCGAGGCCGCGCTCGCCGACATCGACGAGGTCGACGGCCTCGTCCACGTGGTCGGCGGCCTGCCCACGGCGCGGTGGGACCGGGTGGTCGACGGCACCACCGAGGGGTGGAACGAGGTCCTCACCCGCAACCTGATCACGGCCACGGTGTCGATGCGCGTCGTGGCCCGCAAGCTGCTGGCCGCCGGGCGGCCAGGGTCGATCGTGAACATCGCCTCGATCGTGGGGCTCGAGTCGATGCCGTTCGGCGCGCCGTACGCAGCGTCGAAGGCGGCCGTCATCTCCCTGACGAAGACGGCAGCCGTCGAGCTCGGCCCCCACGGCATCCGCGTCAACGCCGTGGCCGTGGGCACCGTCCGGGTGCTGCAGAACAAGACCGGGGCGCCGGCGCTCGATACGCCCGAGACCAAGGCGGTGCTCCCGCTGGCCCGCCGGGGCACGCCCGAGGACGTGGCCGGCCCGGTGCTGTTCCTCCTGTCCGACCTGGCCGCCTTCGTCACCGGCTCGGTGCTGACCGCCGACGGCGGCGCCACCGCCCGCCCCGGCTACATGGACATGGACAACCTGCCGGTGTTCGTCCCCGCCGGCGACCTCCGGACCCGCCTCACCGGCCACTGACCCAAGGATGCATCCACAACTCGGCGAGACTGGACGCTTGGAAGCCTCCCGCGTCGGCTGCTCGCTCTCGTTTGCCGTCGAGGGGGAGACGGAGTTGCTCCTGCAGATCGCTCCGACGGTCGTGGCCGAGGAGCGGCTCGAGGTGAGCGCCGGCTCAGTGCGCGAGCTGCCCGGAGCCCATGGGGCCCGCCTCCACGTCGTGACGGTGCCCGAGGGTCGACTCGACGTGACCTACGCCGCCACCGTCCCCGGACTGGAGGCCGACGGCCGGGCGCCCCTCGACGCCGACGTCATCGACGCCCTCCGCCCCAGCCGGTACTGCCCGTCGGACGCGCTGGAGTCGTTCGCGCCGGTCGAGCTCGCTGGCGTCGACGACGTCGCGGGCTGGGTGTTCGAGCGCCTGGCCTACGTGAGCGGCGCCAGCGGTCCGCTCGACACGGCGATCGACACCCTGCTGGCGGGGCGGGGCGTGTGCCGCGACTTCGCCCACCTGACGATCGCCCTGTGCCGGGCACGGGGCATCCCCGCCCGGCTGGTGTCGGTGTACGCCCCGGGCCTGTCGCCCATGGACTTCCACGCCGTGACCGAGGTCCACACCGGTGACCGGTGGGAGGTGGTCGACGCCACCCGGCTGGCCCCCCGCTCCACGCTCGTGCGCATCGCCACCGGTCGAGACGCGGCCGACACCGCGTTCGCCATGACGCTGCGCGGCAGCGCCGAACTGCTGAGCACCGAGATCACCGCCGTGGTCGACGGCGACCTGCCCGGCGACGACCACACCTCGCCGGTCGTGCTTCCCTGAGCCGGCTCAGGTGGCCGCCAGGTCGGTCAGGTCGAAGGTGTCGACGTCGAGCACGCCCCGGTCGGTGATGCGCAGCTTCGGGATGGCGGTGAGGGCCAGGAAGCTGAGCTGCATGAACGGCGCGTCGACAGTGGCGCCGATCCCGACGGCGGCGTCGCTCACCGCCTCCAGCACGTCGGCCACCTCGTCGAACGGGCGGTCGCTCATCAGACCGGCGATCGGGAGGGCGATCTCGCCGACCACCTCGCCGTCGTGCACCGCCACCTGGCCGCCGCCCAGCTCGGCGAGCCGGGCCACGGCCTGGGCCATGTCGCGCCGCCCCGCCTCGGTGCGGGGCCCGACCACGACCACGTTGTGGGCGTCGTGGGCCACGGTCGACGCCAGGGCGCCGCGCAGGGGGCCGAACCCGGTGACGTAGCCGGTGCCGAGCCGGCCGCTGCCCCGGTGGCGCTCGACCAAGGCGATGAGGGCGACCTCCGGCCCCGCCGTCGCCAGGTCGACCTCTTCCTGGGTGGTGAGGATGGTGCCCGGCACCAGGCCGATCACCTTCGTGAGGCCCGTCGGCTCCGGTGCCACGAACGCCTCCGGCTCGGGTCCCGAGCCGAGCCGCACGGAGTGGCGCATCCACGCCGGCGGCGGTGCGTCGGGGACGGCGCCCTCGACGAGTTCGCCGTCGCGGGCAACGACGCGGCCGCGCTGGAGCACGAGCGACGGCTCCCATGTCGAGAGGTCGTCGAAGACCAGCACGTCGGCCTGGAAGCCGGGGCCGAGGTGCCCGAGGTCGCGGAAGCCGTGGTACAGCGCGCCGTTGGTGCACGCCGCCACGAGAGCGTCCTCCATTCGTACGCCGGCATCCACGGCGATGCGGGCGCAGTCGTTGACGTGGCCGGCGGTGCGCAGCAGGTGCGGCTCGCGGTCGTCGGTGCACAGGGCGACCAGGTCGGTGCCGAACCGGGTCAGGAGGGGCGACAGCTCTCGCAGGTTCCGGCTGGCCGAGCCCTCGCGAGCGAACACCCACATGCCCTTGCGCCGCTTCTCGAGGGCTTCTTGGTAGTGCACGCACTCGTGGTCGGACTCGACGCCCGCGGTGAGGAAGGCGTCGAGGGCGGCGCCGGTGAGGCCGGGCGCGTGCCCGTCGACGCGGCGGTGCCCGGCGGCCGCGATCTTGGCCAGGACCTCGGGGTCGCCGGCGGCGGCGCCGCGCCAGTCGCCGATCTCGGCCACGCCCACCGCGCCGTGCTCGCTGAGCAGGGCGCCGACGCCGGCGCTGTCGATGACCGCGCCGGCCGACTCCCAGTGCGACACCGGCACCGAAGCCGACGCGCACACGCCGAACGTGAAGGGGAGCCCCTCGGCCGCCTGGGCCAGGGCCACGATGCCCTCGATCCCGAAGACGTTCCCGACCTCGTGGGGGTCGGCGGCGACGGCCGTGGTGCCGTGGGGCAGCACGGCGCGCACGAACTCGTCGACCCAGAGCTTGGTGGACTCGAGGTGCATGTGGGCGTCGACGAACGCCGGGGTCACGGACGCCCCGTCGATGTCGAGCACCTCGAGCGCCTCGCGGTGGCCCCACGCCACGATCCGCCCGTCGGCGATCGCCAGGTCGGTGGCGATCCACTCGCGGGTCGCCGGGCTGAACACCCGGCCGCCGGTGAGGAGCAGGTCGGCGGGCTCGTCGCCCCTGGCCGCAGCCAGGGCCCGGAGCGAGATGGGGGAGCGGGCCATCAGGCGTAGGGCGGCAGGTGGTCGGCGGCCATGTCGGCGTACAAGCGGCGCAGCTCGACCGAGCCGCGGTCGCACTTGAGGTGCACGTTGGACGTGAGGTCGGTGGCGTAGCCGGGCGGCAGGGCGTCGAGGATGAGGCGGTCCTCCTCCTGCACCTTGCTGTCGAAGCGGACGATCTCCTCGACGGCCAGGGGGTCGTCGGCGTCGTTGCGCATGACGAGCTGCACGAGCCGGCTCGTCCCGTCGTCGACCGGCACGCAGCCCTTCACCATCACGTGCACCAGCCCGTCGGGGTACTCGATGCGGAAGATGCCGAGGAACGGACCGACGACGTCGATGGTGAGGTGGCGCTCGCTCTCGCCCACGTCGCCCGGCTTCGCCCTCACCGGCAGGACGGTGGCCATGCGCATGCCGTCGGCCGTGCGCTCGACCAGTCGCGGCGCCGGCACGCGCGTGTCGTTGCTGCCGAAGGTGCCGCTGTGCACGAACGAGAGGTGGGCGCCGTCCATGTTGTTGTCGAGTAGGTGCGGCGCGCTGCACGCCCACTCGTCGTCGAACTCGTGGAGGTGCCACCAGCCCTCGGCGTCGTACTCGGGCAGCTCGGGGATGCCACCGACCGGGTCGGGCTCGAGCGAGGCCCAGACGATGCCGTAGCGGACCGTGGAGGTGACGAGGTCGAGCTTCGCGGTCGGCGGCAAGGCGCTGCCCGGCTCGAGGGCCGGGATGGCGCGCACCTTGCCGTCGCCGCCGTACTCCCAGCCGTGGTACGGGCAGACGATCGCCCCGTCGTCGCACTGCCACCCGGCCGACAGTCGGGCGTCGCGGTGCGGGCACCGGTCGGCCGCCACCGATGCCTCGCCGTCGGTCCCGATCCACACGACGAGGTCGGTGCCGAGGAGGCGGCGGTGGTGCGGCCGCCCGGCCAGGCGGTCGACGAAGCCGAGCGGGTACCAGAAGCGCCGGAAGACGGGGGTGTCCGAGACGAGCATGCGCCCAGTCTCGGCTCCCCCTGTTTCCCGCCCGTTTCGGCGGATTGACAGACTGTTGAACTACGCCAGCTGGCTGCGGGCCTTCACCATTCGGCGGATGCCGTCCTGCCACGGCACCGTGCACGGGCCGGTGATCGACAGCCGCTTGGTGTTGTCGGAGATGGCGCTGTGCTGGGTGTTCGGGAAGTCGCCGACCTGGACGTCGATGGGGCGGCCCAGCTCCTCGGCCATGAGGGCGCACCACTGCTGGACGCTCACCGGCTCGTCGCCCGCCCAGTTGACGATGGTGGCGGGGACCGTGGCGGCCTGGAGCAGGGCCTCGGTCTGGGCGCAGATGTCGTCCTCGTGGATCGGGCTGTAGACGCACGGATCCCACCGCGTGATCACCGGGTTGCCGGCCAGCGCGGCGGCGAGGTGGTTGCCGGGGAGCCCGCCGTTGTCGCCGTAGGACGCGTTCATGCGGGCGATCGTCACCGGTAGGCCGAGGGCGCGGGCGGCGTAGCGGGCGACCGCCTCCTGCCCGATCTTCGACATGGAGTACGTCGGCGCGTGCATGGAGTTGGCGTCACCGAGCGGGTCGGTCTCCACGTACGGCTGCGTGGGGTCGTCCTTGGGCCGGTAGGTCGAGAAGGTCGACATCACCAGCGCCGCCTTGGCCGTCCGGCAGTGCTGGAGCAGAAGGCCGGTGCCCTCGGCGTTGACCCGCATGGCGTTGTCGTAGTCGTACCCGCCGCTCTGGTCGGCGGCCAGGTGCAGCACGTAGGTGAAGTCGGTCGGCAGATCGCCGTACTCGCCGTCGCCCAGGTTGATGACCCGGGTGGTCACGCCGTAGCCCTCGACGCGCGCCCGCGCCTCGGCGTCACCGAACCGGGCAATGCCCCAGACTTCGTTGTCGTTGGCCAGGTACCGGGTGAGCGGCTCGGCGATCTGGCCGGCCGGACCGGTGATGAGGATCTTCTCGTCGGTGAGCACGGCTCCGGAACGTACTCTCCGCCCTATGGATCCGCGGAGTCCCGTCCTGGTCGGTGTCGGCGCCGAGGTGCGTCGCGACGACGAACTGCCCGGCCTCGACCACGTCGGCCTCATGGTCGCCGCAGCTGAGCAGGCGTTCGCCGACGCCGGCGTCGACAGCCGTCTGACCGGCGCCGTGCTCGTGCCCCGAGGCTCGTGGGGCGCGGGTGACCCGGAGCGGATCGTGGCCCAGCGCCTCGGCGCGCCCGACGCCCGAACGACCATGGCCGAGCTCGGCATCCCCCAGCTCTCGATCATGCGCCGGGCGTGCGAGCTCATCGCCGACGGCACGGTCGACGTCGCCCTCGTCGTGGGTGGCGAGACCCGGCACCGGTCCGGCGTGGCCAAGCGGGCCGGCGTCGAGCTGGCACCGGTAGCCAGCACCGGCGAGCCGGCCGACGAGGTGCTGAAGCCGGCCGACGAGTTCATGACCCGGCCCGAGATCGAGCGCAAGCTCACCGTCCCGGCCCACCAGTACGCGGTCCTCGAGTCGACGCTGCGAGCCGCGGCCGGTCGGACCCCAGCCGAGCACGCCATCCACCTCGGGCGGCTGTGGTCCAGCTTCGCCGAGGTGGCTGCCGCCAACCCCGACGCGTGGGACCGGTCGCAGCCGTCGGCCGAGGAGATCGCCACGCCTGGCCCCCGCAACCGGATGCTGGCGGCGCCCTACACCAAGCTCCTGTGCTCGCAGTGGAACGTCGACCAGGCCGGCGCCATGGTGTTCCTCTCGGCCCGGGCCGCCGAGGCGGCGGGCGTGGCGTCCGACCGCTGGGTCCACCCGCTGGGGTTCGCCGAATCCAACCTCATGCTGCCCATGCCGACGCGCCGCGACATGCACCGGTGGCCGGCATTCGCGGTGGCCGCCGAGCGGCTGTTCGAGCTGACCGGTCGCTCGGTCGCCGACGTCGGGCCGGTCGACCTCTACAGCTGCTTCCCGGCGGCGGTGGAGACGTTCGCCACCGAGCTCGGTCTGCCGTTCGACCGCCCGCTCACCGTCACCGGCGGCATGACGTTCGGCGGTGGCCCGCTGAACAACTACACGTTCCAATCGGTGGTGGCCATGGCCCGCCGCCTCCGCGACGAGCCCGGCGCCATCGGCCTCACGACGTCCGTCAGCGGCCTGCTCACCAAGCCGGCCATTGCCCTGTGGTCGACCGATCCGGGCGACCGGCCGTTTGCGTGGGCCGACGTCACCGAGGAGGCAAAGGCGGCCACCGCTACCGTCGAGGTCGACGGCGACCTCATGGGTGCCGGCACCATCGTGGGCTGCACCGTGCTCTACGAGGACGGCGAGCCGGCCACCGGCGTCGCGGTCGTCCAGATCGGTGCTGCTCGCACGATCGCCCTCACCGACGATCGCAAGACCGCATTTGCGATGACACAAGAGGAGTGGGTGGGCAGGGGTGTCACCGTCCACGAAGTGGGTCGCTTCCGTGCGTAGACGACACGTCACGCACAACGGACAGGACGGCACTTCTCCCGGTTGAGGACCCCGCCGATACTGGATCGTGCCCGTAGCACTCGCAGTCCTCCGCGTCCGTAACTACCGCATCTGGGCCGTCGCCGGCTTCGTGTCGACGATCGGCACCTGGATGCAGCTCATCGCCCAGAACTGGCTCGTGCTCCATCTCACCGGGTCGGGCGCGGCCCTCGGTCTGTGCGTGAGCCTCCAGGCCATGCCTGCGGTGTTCGCCGGTCTATGGGGCGGGTCGGTAGCCGATCGGGTGCCCTCGCAGTGGTTGCTGCGCCGTACCCAGAGCGCCTTCGCCGTGCTCGCCGGCACCCTCGGGTTGCTGACGGTGACGGGCATGGTGCGACCGGTGCACGTGTTCGCCCTTGCGTTCGCGGTGGGCTGCGTCGCAGTGTTCGACGGACCGGCGGGCGGCCGCTTCGGCGCCGAGTTGGTCCCGCCCGAGTTGCTCGGCAACGCCATCGCCCTGGGCTCGGCGTTCAGCTCGGCCGGGCGGGTGCTCGGCATGGCCCTGGCCGGTGTGGTGGTGGCGTTGGCCGGCCCCGGCGTCGCCTTCCTCGGCAACGCCGCCAGCTTCGCCGCCGTGCTCGCCGGGGTCGCGTGCATCCGGCTATCGGAGGTGCGGGTGCTCGAGCGGGCGCCGGCTGGCGAGGGCACCGTGCGGGCGGTGCTGAGCCACCTCCGGCGCGACCACCGGCTCCAGGTCATCCTCGGGCTGGCGTTCGTGTGCGGCAGCTTCGGTCGCAACTACCAGGTGACGATGGCGCTCATGAACAGCGTGGTCTTCCAGGGCGGTCCGAAGGTCTACGGCGTCCTCTCGACGGTGTTCGCCGTGGGCGGGCTGGTCGGCGCGCTGGCCGCCGCCCGGGTGCGCCAGCACACGCTCCGGCTCCTGTTCGGTGTGGCCGCCGCCGGGTGCCTCCTCGAGCTGGTGGCGGGGCTGGCTCCCAATCCCGGGTCGTTCGCCGCCGCTCTCGTGCCCATCGCCCTCACCGCGGTCGTGCTCGACACGTCGGTGTCGACGCTGGCCCAGCTCGGCACGCCCGAGGCCCTGCGGGGTCGGGTCCTCGCCCTCGTGTCGATCACCGGTGCGGCGGCCGGGGCCGTCGGGGCCCCGGCGCTGGGCGAGCTGGCGTCCCTGCACGGACCGCGGGCCGCGCTCGTCGGCGGTGCCGCCGTGGTGGCCGGCACGTTGGCCGGCCTGGGCGCCCTACACCGGCGTCGAGACGCCCACGCCGCCCTTGGTGTCACTACCGAAGCGGGCCTTCTCCTTGGCCAGGTCGAGCCGGTCGATGCCCTTGCGACCCTCGAGCGCGCGCTCGTCGATGAGGGCAGCAGGGATGATCCACGCGACTTCGAACTCGATGCCGTCGGGATCCTTGGCGTAGAGGCTCTTGGTGGTGCCGTGGTCGCTGGCGCCAACGAGGGCGCCGCGCGCTGAGAGCACGCCGGCCAGGCGCTCGAGCTCGTCGAGCGTGTCGACCTCCCACGCCAGGTGGTAGAGGCCAACGGTGGCGCGGCCGGCGGACGAGTCCGCCGCCGCGTCACCGATGGAGAACAGGCCGAGATCGTGGTCGTTGGTCGACCCCGGCGCCTGCATGAAGACAGCGCCGGCGAAGCCCTCGGCGATGGGTATGCGCCGAAAGCCCAGCGCCTCCTCGTAGAAGGCGGCGCTGCGCTGCGCGTCGCGGATGTAGAGCACGGCGTGGTTCAGGCGCTGGATCGGCATGTCCCCTCCAACTGTTGTTGCTGACGCAACTATTCCAGACCATACCTCGGCATGGCGCCACTGAACGAGTGCTCGTAAAGGCCGAAGCCGTCGTGACCGTCGTAGGAGAAGCGAGCGGCGTGGTCGGTCACGGCGTAGTTGCCGAGCTCCCTGATCTCCTCGACGTCGTACACCACGCCCTGCACGACCAGGTCGGGTCCCTGCCACATGCCGTGGCGCCAATCGGCCTCGAGGCCGTAGCCGGTGCCGATGGCGAGGTAGTTGGCCAGCAGCGGCTCGCACTTGATCTCGAAGCCGGCGTCCGGGAACGAGATCGTCGACCCGGCGAGCTCACGGAAGCCGGGCACGAACGTGTGGTTGTGCTCGGTGCGGCCGAGCGGCTCGATCCGGCCGTCGAGCCACACCCGGTCGGCCTGCTCGAGGGTGCGCACGCCGTCGGCCCGCTCGGAGCAGATGTAGAAGATCGAGTGGTCCTCGAACCGCATCGGGAAGTAGCTCCACATGCCGCCGCCCATGACGTTGGCGCCCTGGCGGATGCCGTCGGGCTCCTTCTCGCCGACCGGCCGCACACCCCAAGAGCGGTCGCGGGAGCCCCACGTCGTCGTCGGGTCGACGTTGAGGTCACGCCCCTCGACGGAGAGGGTGCCGCTCCACGACCCCATCTGGGCCAGTCGCTGGGTGTCGAACATGACCCGGCTGCCGTGGCGGATGAACTGCGCCGGTTCGGGGACGGCGGGGCCGAAGCCCTGCCACGTCAGGTCCGCGCCGACCGTGTGCTCGGTCGGCTCGGCGACGAAGCGCAGCCGCTTCAACGGCTCGAGCACCTCGACCCGCAGCGGTCCGACCGAGATGTCGGAGCGGTCGCCCAACGGGCGCGAGGCGCGGACCACGTGCTGCTTGCCATCGACGCGCACGGTCACGAAGGCGTCGGTCACACCGAGGTTGGGGTACTGGCCCAACCCCATCACGGCGATCCAGTCGCCGGCGGTGTCGAAGGCGTTGAAGTAGTAGCGGTCGTAGAAGTTGCGATCGCTGGTGGCGGGGTGGGCGATCCACTCGGATGCCTGATGGACGGGGAAGTCGTCCCATGCGGACACAGTCATGGGGCGAGATTAGGCAGCTAGCTTCGGACCATGGAGTACAGGCAGCTGGGACGTAGCGGCCTCACCGTCTCGGCGGTGGGCCTCGGGTGCAACAACTTCGGCATGCGCATCGACGAGGAGGCCACGGCCGCCGTCGTCCACCAGGCGCTGGAGTCGGGGATCACCTTCTTCGACACGGCCGAGATGTACGGCGGGGGCAAGTCCGAGGAGTTCCTCGGTGCCGCGCTCGGCAAGCGCCGCGACGAGGTCGTCGTCGCCACCAAGTTCGGCGGTCCGAAGGGGCCCGGCCCGGGCCAGGCTCCGGGCTCGCGCCGGAACACCATCCGGGCGTGTGAGGACAGCCTGCGCCGTCTGGGCACCGACTACATCGACCTCTACTACCAGCACTATCCCGACCCCCTCACGCCGATCGACGAGACGCTCGAAGCCCTCACCGATCTGGTGGGCCAGGGCAAGGTCCGCTACGTGGCCTCGTCCAACGTCGTCGGCTGGCAGATCGCCGACGCGGACCACTTGGCCGGCGACCGGGGCCTCCAGCGCTTCACCGGCTGCCAGATCGAGTGGAGCCTGCTGAACCGCGCGGTCGAGACCGAGATCGTGCCCGCCTGCCGGCACTTCGAGCTCGGGATCGTCCCGTACTTCCCGCTCGCCTCGGGGCTGCTCACCGGCAAGCACAAGCGGGGCGAGCCGTTCGCCGCCGACTCCCGCATGTCGACGCCGTACTTCGCCTCGTCGGCCACCGAGGAGAACTGGGACCGCATCGATCGCCTCAGCGCCGTGGCCGAGTCGCGGGGCCACACCATCCTCGAGCTGGCCATCTGCTGGCTGCTCTCGCAGGCGGGTGTGTCGTCGGTGCTGACCGGCGCGACCAAGGCCGAGCAGGTCGTGGCCAACGTGGCGGCCGCCGAATGGCGCCTGACGAGTGACGAGCTGGCGGCCGTCGCCGAGGCGCTGGCCGGCGCTTGATCCTCTGCAGCGGGACCCTCGGTCGGGTCCCGTTCGCGACCAAGGCTCGGGCGGCGGCGGCCGCCGGGTTCACGGGCATCTCGATCTACGCCCGGGAGGTGGAGCCGGACACGCGCGCCCTGCTCGACGACCTCGGCCTGGCCGTGGCCGAGGTCGACGGTCCGCTGGCCTGGCTGCGCGGCCAACCCGGCGAGGAGCCGGCGCGTGTCCTCGACCTGGCCGCCGGGCTCGGCGCCCGGTCGGTGACCGTGCTCGAGAGCACCGGCGAGGTACCCGAGCCAGGGTTGGCGGCCGACGCTTTCGGCGCCCTGTGCGACCGGGCCGTCCCCCTCGGGCTCGGCCTCCACATCGAGCCCTTCGCCTGGTCGGGCATTGCCACGCTCGCCCTGGCGCACGAGATCGTGGCCCGGGCCGGCCACACCAATGGCGGGATCCTCCTCGACACGTGGCACCTGGTGCGAGGTCCCGATGCCGGCCGCCTCGATCCGGCCGCCATCGACTCGGTGGTGGCCGTGCAGGTGAGCGACCCCGGCCCGGTGCCCGGACCGCACCTGCGCGACGAGTGCATGACCGACCGGTGGCTGCCCGGTCCCGTGTCGGCCGCGATCGTGGCCCGGCTCGGATCGGTGCCGGTGGAGGTGGAGGTGTTCGGCCTCCCCGGCACGCCGGCCGCCGCCGCCCGCGCCGCCTACGGTGCCCTGCATGAGCTTGTTGGGGGATAGGAGCGCGCCGCTGGGGGTGGTCGTGGTCGGCACCGGGTTCGGGTGCCTGACCCATGTGCCGGCGTTGCGCGACGCCGGCTTCGAGGTCAAGGCCCTCGTGGGCCGCAACCCCGACAAGACCAAGCAGCGGGCCGAGCGCTTCGACGTGCCGCTGGCCCTCACGTCGTACGCGGAGGCGTTGGCCCTCGACGGCGTCGACGCCGTGTCGGTGGTGACACCGCCGCACACCCACGGCGACCTCGTGGTCCAGGCGGTCGAAGCCGGCAAGCACGTGGTGTGCGAGAAGCCGTTCGCCACCGATGCCACCGAGGCCCAGCGCATGCTCGACGCCGCCGAGGCGGCCGGAGTGGTGCACCTGCTCGGTACCGAGTTCCGCTTCGGCACGGGTCAGGCCCTGCTGCGCCGGGTCGTCCAGCGGGGCGACATCGGCGAGCCTCGCATGGCGCTGTTCCTCCTGGAAATGCCGCTCATCGCCGACCACGGGGCCGAGGTGCCCGAGTGGTGGGAGGACCGGGGAGAGGGCGGCGGTTGGTTCGGTGCCCACGGCTCGCATTGGATCGACCAGGTGCAGTCGATGCTGGGTCCGATCAGGGGCGTCAGTGCCTCGCTGCCGGTGGTGTCGGGTCGCCCGATGTCGGCGGAGGACACCTACACCGTTCACTTCCGCACGGTCGCCGGCGCGGAGGGCGTGCTGCACAGCTCGGC
>JAOBWJ010000407.1 GCA_025463335.1 Acidimicrobiales bacterium | reverse complement strand
GCCGCGTCGGCCTTGCCCCGGGCCTCGTCGAGGGCGGCGCCGGTGGCCCCGGAGGACGCGCCACCCACCCGCCAGCCGGCGGCGGCGAACCGATCGCCGGCCTTGGTGACCACGACGGCGTCGGGGTGGGCCACGGCCACGTCGAGGGCCGCCGACCAGCTCCCGTCGACGCACACCGCTCCGGCCAGCAACACGTCGAGCGCCGAGGAGACCTGCGGGTCCTTGGCCCGCACGTGCTCGCGCACGGCCTCACCGGCGTAGTTCTGTGGTCCGGGAGACCACTGGTTTACGCCGAGGGGGAGGATGGCCCCGGAACCGGCTTCGGCGAGGATGCCCAGGGCGCGGCGGGCGCCGTCGGCACCCCCGCGAACGACCACGGCACCGAGGGCGGGGCCGACGGCAGCCTCGAAGGCGGCCTCCCAGCCGTCGTCGACCTCGACCAGGTCGAGCAGGGTGCCGACCACGCCGTCGACGCCGCTCAGCCGTTCGGCGCCGGCCCGAGATCGGGCCTCGTCGAGGGCAAGGGCGAGGGCATCGGCCCGGGCCGCCCAGGAGTGACGCTCGGCGTCGGCGCCCTTGAGGGTGGCCTCGGCCCCGGCGAACGCCGACTCCGCCGCCATGCGGGCCGTCTCGGCGCCCGCCACCTCGTCGCCCAGCGGACCGACGGCCGATTCGGCCGCGGCGATCTCCTCCCGCAGGCGCTGGGCTTCGCCGGCCAGCCGCTGCGCCTTCTCGGTCAGCCCCTGGAACCGCTGCTGGAGGCGCTGGGCCTCCGACTCCTCCCGATCGACGCCGGCCGACAACGCCGTCAGCTCGCCGCGAACCTCGGCTGCCGCCCCGCTGGTGACCGGCACACCGTCGCCCCACCGCTGCTCGAACTCGGCCCGCTCGGCGGCCAGGTCGGCCTCGGCCTCGGCCAGCCGCTCGCCGTCGGGCACCAGGCGCTCGGCCTCGGTCTCGGCCTCGGACAGCTCGGACCGCAGGCGCGCGGCCTCGGACTCCAGTGTGGCGATGACGGCCTGGTCGACGGCCACGGCTCGGTCGCGCTCGATGCCCCGGCGCCGCTCGGCCAGCAGGGTCGACTGGCCGCGAGCCTGCTCCCGGAGACGCTCGACCTTGACCAGGTCGTCGCCCAGGTCGTCGGCGCCCATGGCGGACAGCTCGGCCTCGGCGGCCATGACGGCGGCGTCGAGCCGGGCCAGCTCGGACTTCACGGCCGCCTCGTCGGTGGCGAGCGTGGCCCGGGCCTCGGCCCCCGACTGCAGCCGGTTGCGAAGCTGCGACAGCTCGCGGCCGGCCACGTGGATGCGGATGGTGCCCAGCTCGCTGACCAGGTCGCCATGGCGGCGGGCGGCCTCGGCCTGACGCTCGAGCGGGCGGAGCTGGCGCCGCACCTCCCGGAGCAGGTCGGACAGCCGGAGCAGGTTGCCCTCGGTCGACTCCAGCCGGCGCTCGGCCTTCTCCTTGCGGCGGCGGAACTTGAGGACGCCGGCCGCCTCCTCGATGACCGCCCGCCGGTCCTCGGGCCGGGCGTTGAGGATCTGGTCGAGCTGGCCCTGGCCGATGATCACGTGCTGCTGGCGGCCCACGCCCGAGTCGGAGAGGAGCTCCTGCACGTCGAGCAACCGGCAGGGCACGCCGTTGATGGCGTACTCACTGTCGCCGTTGCGGAACAGGGTGCGGGTGATCGTCACCTCGGCGAACTCGATGGGGAGGATCCCGTCGGCGTTGTCGATCGTGAGGCTGACCTCGGCCCGCCCCAGCGCCGCCCGGTTCTGGGTCCCGGCGAAGATGACGTCTTCCATCTTCGAGGACCGCACCGTCTTCGGGCCCTGGGCGCCGAGGACCCAGGCCACGGCGTCGACGATGTTCGACTTGCCCGAGCCGTTGGGTCCGACCACGACCGTCACGCCCGGTTCGAGCTCCAGGGTGGTCGTGTCCGCGAAGGACTTGAAGCCCTTGAGGGTGAGGGTCTTGAGGTGCACGCCACCGAAGAAGGTAGAGCACGCGCGGGAGGGGGCACGCGCATGGGTCGGTGACCTGCGGCGACCGCCTACGGGTTGCGTTCGGGTGGGCATGGGGAGACCTTCATGGCTGTCACCGCGTTTCTCCGGGAGTGACGGGCAAGGGAGCAGCGGTGCGCGTGCTGGTCGTCGATGATGAACCGGACATCGCGTTCCTGGTTCGCCACATGCTGGAATTCGATGGATTTGATGTAGCCGAGGCGAGGGACGGCGCCTCGGCCCTCGACATCGTCGCCACGTCGCCCGTCGACCTCGTGGTCATGGACCTCGGGCTGCCGGACATGCACGGTCTGGAGCTTCTCTCGGCGCTGCGGGAGCTGGCGCCGGACGTGAGCATCATCGTCCTCACCGCCTCACCCAACACGAGTGACCGGATCGCCGGTCTGCTCGCGGGTGCCGACGACTACATGGCGAAGCCGTTCTCCATGCACGAGCTGATGGCACGGGTCTCGGCGATCACCCGCCGCAAGACCCGGGGCGCACGGGCCAGCTCGAGGCTCCAGGAGATCGTGACCGGCGTGACTTCGGAGGTGACCGACGCCGTCATCATCACCACGCCCGACTTCCGGATCCACAGCTTCAACCCGGCGGCCGAGGAGCTCTACGGCTGGCGGGCCGAAGAGGTGCTCCAGGGTCCGGCGACGAGGGTCCTCCGATGGGTGGGCGCCAGGGTCGCTCTGGATGCGGCACGCCAGATGCTCGTCACTGACGGCACGTGGCACGGCGTCGCCCAGCAGTACCACCGGGACGGTTCCACCATGACGGTCCGGGCGTCGACCCAGGTCCTGCGGGACGACGACGGTGAAGAGCTCGGCATGATCTCCGTCATCCGGCCCGTCGAACGCCGCCTCCCCGCCGACGCCGAACGTCGAGCGATGGCCGATCGGCACGCAGCGATCCGGGCCGCGCTGGCGGCGGACGAGTTCACCGTGCACTACCAGCCGATCTTCCGGCTCGATGACCGGCAGGTCGTCGGCGTGGAAGCGCTGGCGCGGTGGCAGCACGGAGACGAGCTGCGCCAACCGCTGGACTTCATCGACATCGCGGAGCAGTCCGATCTCATCATCGAGATCGGGAAGGTCGTGCTGCGGAAGGCATGTCTCCAGATGGCGTACTGGCGGGCGGCCGGACATCAGCTGGGCCTGGCCGTCAACATCTCGGCGCGCCAGCTGCTCGATCCCGAACTGGTGCCGCACCTCGAAGAGGTCCTGACGACGACCGGCATGGCGCGCGGCACCCTGTCGTTGGAAGTGACCGAGACGGCCCTGATCAAGGACGTGGAGCAGGCCAACAAGACACTGCTGCGCGTCGCCGATCTCGGCGTTGACGTGTCCATCGATGACTTCGGCACCGGGTGGGCGAGCCTCACCTACCTGCAGCAGCTTCCGATCAGCAGCGTCAAGATCGACCGTTCCTTTGTCGCCGGGCTCGGCGAGGATCGCCGCGAGACGGCGATCATCCGAGCGGTGCTGGCTCTCGCCCGCGAGCTCGATCTCTCGGTGATCGCCGAAGGCATCGAAACCGAGTCACAACTCCAACAGCTGCGCCTCCTCGGGTGCCGGGTCGGGCAGGGCTACCTCCTCTCGCCACCGGTGCCGGCCTCCGAGCTCGTGCTCGGCGAGGGTCATCGCCAGCCGAGCAGCGACTCGCCGCCCTCCTGGTCGACGAACACGGCTCGCACCGCCTGGCCGATCGCCGGCTCGGAGTCACCCCGCCAGAAGCCGGGCAGGACGACGTCGTCCTGCTCGGCGAGGGCAACGAACACCGTCGAGTAGGGCGCCTCGATCCCCGGCAGGAACGAGTGATGGGTGCGGATGTGGCTCACCACCACGCCGTCGCCGGTCACCGGTTGCCACGACCAGGCAAAGCTGCCGCACTCACCGCACATGGCACGCGGTGGCCATCGCCAGCGGCCGCAGTCATCGCACCGCTGATGCACGAGCTCGTGGCGGGACAGCGCCTCCCACCACGGCCGCGAGTCCCGATCGATGCCGGGGATCACCGATCCGCCTTCAGCACCACGGCCGACGTGGAACCGGCCACGTAGCCGGGCTGGCCGGTCGACAGAGCCACCTCGGCACCCGCTCGCAGCGCGCCGACGGCGGCCGCCACGTGGTTGAGGCCGTGCACGTAGCCCTCGCTCAAATGGCCGCCATGGGGGTTGATCGGCATCGACGTGTCGGCATAGAAGCCGGCGGCCTCGCCCTTCCCGCAGAACCCGTAGTCCTCGAGCTGCACGAGGACGAGCGGGGTGAAGGCGTCGTACAGGCAGGCCACGTCCACGTCGTCGGGCCCGACGCCGGCCATCGACCACAGCCGCCGCGACGAGTCGGCCGCCGCCGTGGTCGTGAGGTCGCCCCGGTGGTTGGAGAACAGGGTGTGGCCGCCGCCCCACACCGCACCCGACACCAGGGCCGGGACGTGGGGCAGGTCACGGGCCCGCTCGGCCGAGGTGACCACCAGGGCCACGGCGCCGTCGGTCTCCAGGCAGCAGTCGAGCAGGCAGAGGGGCTCGACGATCCAGCGCGCGCCCAGGTAGTCGTCCATGGTGAACGGCGTGCGCATCACCGCCCGCTCGTTCGTCGACGCGGACTGGCGTTGCCGCACCGCCACCTGACCGAGTGCCTCCCGACCCAGGCCGAAGCGCTCGAGGTAGGCGCGGGCCATCACCGCGAACTGCTGGGGCGGCGTCGCGTAGCCGTACGGCACCTGGTACTGGAACTCGACCACGTCGGGCGGGGGCCGCCCGGTGCCACCCATGCGGAACTCGCTGCGGGAGTTGATGGCGCGCCAGCACACGACGGTCTCGGCCACGCCGGTGGCCACGGCCATGGCCGCCTGGGCCACCGTCGTGTGCGACATCGAGCCGCCGCCGAACTGATCGCTCACGAACCGGGGGTCGTGCATGCCCAACGCCTGGGCCACCACCGCGGCCTGCACGCTGTCGCCCACCCGATGGGTCGAGACGCCGTCGAGGTCGGCCACCGTCAGGCCGGCATCGGCGCACGCCGCGCTGATGGCCTGCAGGGCCAGGGCCAGCGTCGAGACGCCGCTGTCCTTGGTGAACGGCGTGTAGCCCACGCCGACGATGGCAGCGCGGTCCCTCACACGCCGTACAGCCGGGCGGCGTTGCCGGCCAACATCTTGGCGGCCGCGTCTTCGGGCAGACCGGAGGTCAGCGCCGCGGCGTGCGTGCGGGAGTTGGGCCACAGCGTCACGGAATGCGGGTAGTCGCTGGAGAACATGGCGGTGTCGGCGAGCCACGGGTACTGCTCGACCATCCGGAACCCGACGTGGTCATCGAGCACGGTGACGAACAGGTTGGTGCCGAGGTGGTCGGTCGGCCGGCGGTCGGTGCCGATCGAGGAGTCACCCATGCCGGACCGCACGTCGAAGTTCTGCTCCATGGTCTGCGCCCAGAACGGCAGCCAACCGCAGTTGACCTCGGCGGCGACGAGCCGGAGGCCGGGGTGCCGGGCGAACACGCCGCCGAACACCATGTAGGTGAACGGGCGCACCGCCGCGAAGAAGCGGTAGACGGTGCCGGCCGCGGTGACGTCGAGGTTCACCAGCTCGGCCCAGTCGGCCTCGGACGGCTTGCCACCGAACGTCCGGTGGAACGTGAGGGGCACGCCGGCCTCGGCGGCCCGGGCGTAAAGCGGGTCGTAGTACGGGTCGTGGTACGGCTTCACCGGGTTGCCCGGGATGAACAGGGCCCGGGCCCCGGCCGCCAGCATGCGGTCGGCTTCGGCCAAGCACAGCTCCATGCCGTCGTCGACGGGCAACATCGGCACGCCGACGATGTGGTCGGGCGCCGCGGCCTGGAACTCGCCGAGCACCCAGTCGTTGTATGACCGCAGGCAGGCGACGCCCAACTCCCGGTCCTCGACGGTGTAGACGAAGATCGACGCGTTGGGATAGGTCACCGACACGTCGACGCCATCGAGGGCCATGTCTTCGGCGTGCGCCTTCCCGTCGTAGTTGCCCGGGAGGATCTCGTCGAAGGTCATGCCGGTGAGCTTCTTGTCCATGCCGGCCCGGCCGGCCGTGGCCTCGATGCCGAACGTGCGCTTGGGCGGGCCGCCGTCGAAGCTCCAGCCGTCGCCACCGTCGGCCCCCCGCTTCATCACCGGGGCCCGGTCCTTGAGCTTGGCCGGCACGCCGTCGAAGACGTGGGGCGGCTCGTTCACGTGGCAGTCGGCCGAGATGATCCTCATGCGGTGGTTCCCTCCTGAATCCCGAATCCCCCGCCTCCGGAGGTCTCGATCACGAATCGGTCGCCGGCCGAGAGCCGGACGTTGGCCGCCTTGTCGGGCAGCCGCTCGGGGCCGCCACCGGCGTGGATGACGAAGTAGCCGCCGGGCCGTCCCGGCTGGCCGCCTTCCCGCCCGGGCGGCGGGTTGCGATGCCGGTCGCAGCGGAACGTGGCCACGGCGTCGTCGAGCAGCAGGTAGGTGGTGCGGGTGCCCCGCCCACCTCGCCACCGGCCGTCCCCGCCCGATCCGTCGATGACCTCGACCGACTCGATGCGGAGCGGGCACCGCAGCTCCACCGGCTCGACCTGCGGCACCATGCTCCGGCCGAGACCGAAGTGCATGCCGGTGCCGTCGACGCCGTCCTTGCCTCGGCGAGCCCCGACGCCGCCGAACTCGAACGCCATCTGCAGCCACGGTGTGGGTGCCGACTCGACCGAGGCCAGGGTGAACGGCGTCAGGATGCCCGACGCCGCCACGGCCCGGTCCGGCCGGGCCTGCGACAGCGCCTCCAGGACGGCGTCGACCACGGCGTACACGGCGATGAACCGCCCACCGGTGGGCATCGGCGCCCGGGGGTTGAGCAGGCAGCCCTCGGGCACCCGCACGTCGAAGGGCCGGAACATGCCGTCGTTCACCGGGATGCTGCCGTCGAGGAAGCAACGCAGGGCGTAGAACGCACCGGACATCGTCTGCGACAGGCTGGAGTTGATGGCGGCCGACACGTGGGGTGACGTGCCGGTGAAGTCGACCGTCGCCCCATCGCCGGCAACCGTCACGGTGACGGCGATGTCGAGCGACTGGTCGTGGATGCCGTCGTCGTCGATGACGTAGCCGCCGCGGTAGGTGCCGTCGGCCAACGTGACCAGCTCGTGACGCACGAGCCGTTCGGTGCGATCGAGGTGCTCCTCGATGCCCTCGGCCAGCAGCTCGGCGCCGTGTTCGGCGATCAGGGCGTCCAGGCGCCGGCATCCGGCGGTGGTGCCGGCCACGAGGGCCTGCACGTCGCCCAGCATCTCGTCGGGCGAGCGGCTGTTGAGCGCAAGGATCTTCAGCAGCTCGGGGGTCAGGCGCACGGGCGGGAGCTGCACGCCCTCCTGGAAGATGTCGGTGGCGGTGGCGTGCATGCCGCCGGCCGAGCTGCCGCCGAGGTCGGCCACGTGGATGAGCGTGCCGGCGAACCACCGCGCCTCGCCGTCGACGAACACCGGCTGGAAGATGACGAGGTCGTTGGCATGGATGCCGCCGCGGTAGCTGTCGTTCATGACGAACACGTCGCCGGCCACCATGGTGGCCGGCGGGTGGTCCTCGAGCAGCGACGCCACACTGGCCTTGAGGCTGTAGGCATGGGCCAGCGACGTGGCCGCCGATTGGGCCACCAGCCGACCTTGGGCGTCGAGCACGGCCGCGGCCGCATCCGAGCCCTCCACGATGAACGTGGAGAAGGCGGCCCGGACCACGACGATGCTGGCCTCCTCGGCCGCCAGCACCAGGGCGTTGGACAGGACGGCGGCGGTCAGCTCATCCACGAGCTCGCTCCAGCATCAGGTCGCCCCGGATGTCAACGGTGGCCGACCACGACGGCGGCACCACGACCGTGGCCTCCGGTTCCTGCACGATCGCTGGACCGCTCACGCAGTCCCCGGCGGCCAAGGCGTCCCGGTGGTGGACCTCGGTGGGCACGAAGCCGCCGGCATCGGCGAACCACGCCGGACGCTTCGACGGCGGCCGGCCCTCGCCCCCGGTCACCGTCACGTCGGCCGGCGGCACCGGCTGGCGTACCCGGACCCGCACGGCGACGACCTCCACCGGCCGAGGTGTGGCCGACCCGTACCGCTCGGCGTAGCGAGCGTGGAAGGCATCGCCCACCGCCGCCAACCAGGCTGCGTTGACCTCGCCGCTCGGAGCGCCAACGTTGAGGTCGTGGCCCTGGCCCCGGTAGCGGGCATCCACGGACCGCTCCACCACGACGTCGTCGGTGCCGACCTCGAGGTCGGCGAGGCAGGCCCGCTCCACCTCTGCCAGCAGGGCGGCCACCGCCGCCGGATCGAGGGCGTCGAGCGGGGCGACGAGAGCGTGCGACCGCTCGGTCGTGACGTCGGTGGTGAGCAGACCCAGGGCCGAGCCCACCCCGGTGCCCACGGGCACGAGCACGCGGTCGATCGCAAAACGTTCGGCGATGCGGGCGGCGTGCATCGGGCCGGCACCGCCCAGGGCCACCAACGTGAACCGGCGGGGGTCGATTCCGCGCTGCACGGTGACGATGTGGACGGCGTCGCCCATGAGGGCATTGGCCAGGTCGTGCACCGCGGCAGCCGCCTCCAGCACGCTCATTCCCAGCGGCCCGGCGACGTGCTCCTGGAGCGCCGCCTCGCTGCGGTCCGGGTGGAGGAGCACCGAGCCACCTGCCACCCCGGCCGGATCCAGATAGCCGAGCATCAGGTCGGCGTCGGTGACGGTGGGCCGCGTTCCGCCCCGGCCGTAGCAGGCCGGCCCGGGGTCGGCCCCGGCGGAACGGGGCCCGACCCGCAGCGTCCCTGCGGGGTCGACCCACGCGATGCTCCCACCGCCGGAACCGACCTCGACCAGGTCGACCGCCGGCACCTTGATGGGCAACCCGCCCCCGTGCCCGCCCCCGCTCGCGCTGCCGCCGACCCGGAAGTCGTAGGTCAGCTCGGGCCGACCACCCCGCACCACGGCGGCCTTGGCCGTGGTGCCGCCCATGTCGAACGACAGCACGTCGCCGATGCCGGCCCGGGCACCAGTGCGAGCGGCAGCAACCACCCCGGCGGCCGGCCCCGACTCGATCGTGCGCACCGCCCGGCGAGAGGCAAGGGCGGCCGACATGACGCCGCCGCCCGAGTCCATGACGTGGATCGGGGCCCTGACTCCCACGGCACCCAGGCGGCGTCCGAGGTCGTCGAGGTAGCCGGCCATGACCGGACCGACGTACGCCGACATGACGGTGGTGGCCGCCCGGTCGTGCTCCCGCAGCTCGGGCCACACCTCGGATGACAGGACCACGGGCACGCCCGGCAACCGCGCTTCGAGCAACTCGCCCAAGCGCCGCTCATGGACCGGGTTGGCGTAGGCGTGCAGCAGGCAGACGGCGACCGAGGCCACACCCAGCTCGGCGATGCGATCGACCACGGCAGCAGCGGCCGTCTCGTCGAGGGGCTCCACGACCACGCCGAGCGGGCCCAGGCGCTCGGGAACCTCGAAGCACCGGTCCTCGGGTACCGGCGACTCCTCGGCGTCGAAGAACAGGTCGAAGCGCTGGTCGCCGGTACGGCTCGCCCGGCCGAGGGTGAGCAACGAGCGGAATCCGGCGGTCGTCACGAAGGCGACCGGCACTCCCCGGCGTTCGAGGATGACGTTCGTGGCCAGCGTGGTGGCGTGCGCCACCCGGGTCACGTCGGCGGGGGCGACGCCCGCTCGGGCAAGAGCATCGAGGGCGCCATCGACGAACGCCGCTGCCGGGTCCTCGGGCGTGGTCAGCAACTTGCCGAACGTCGCCCTTCCGCCGTCATCGACGACGACGATGTCGGTGAACGTCCCCCCGATGTCAACCCCGAGCAGCGCGCTCACCGGGCTCCTCCCCCGTCGCGGCACCGGGCGAAGCGCTTCACGGCGGCGATGGCGGTGGCCGCGTCGCCGAAGGAGCGGTACGCGGGCACCGGGGAGGCGGTCAGGATGGCGTCGCGCTCGTCGGGCGGCGCCACGTCGAGGTTCCGGAGCACCACCGCCAACCGGGTCGCGGGCCACCGACCCGCCAGCGTGCCGAGGTGGTCGAGCAGCGGGGCCGCACCTCCGGTCCCGTAGCCGTAGTAGGCCTGCACGTTGACGTGCAGCAACGCGTCGGGGAACGGCTCGGCAGCCAGCACCGGGTCGAGGAGACGGGTGAACACGTCGGCGGCGGCGGCCGGGCCGATGCCGATCTCGATCGGGTTGGCGACACTGGTGCCGGCGCCGTAGCCCATGCCCCGAAGCTCAGCCACCAGCGCCTCGCCCAGCGGCCGGACGGACAGCCCGGCGGCGTCGCAGGCGTCGGTGCCCAACACCGACGAACCGCCGCCGACACCGACGACCAACGTGTCGGGTTCGCCGCCGGCCGGGTGGTCGCGGTAGCGGTCGAGGTGGGCCAGCACGCCGAGGAACTGGTCGAGGTCGTCGACCACCGTCGCGCCCGTGTCGCGACTCACCGCGTCCCACACCCGCCGGTCACCGGCCAGCGACCCGGTGTGGGACGCCACCGCCCGGCTCCCCTGCCGGCTGAGTCCGCCGACGAGGGCGGCCACCGGCACCCGGCCCCGCAGCCGGCGAAGGGCGGTGAGGATGCGCTCACCTTCGGCCGTGCCCTCCAGGTAGAGACCCACGACGGTGGTCGACGGCTGTTCGGCCAGTCGCTCGACCAGCTCGCCGATGGTGACGTCGATGGCGTTGCCGGCCGAGATCACGCAGGAGTAGCGCAGGCCCCGCCCGGTCCCCGCCTTGACCATGTCGCCGGCCAGCCCGCCGCTCTGGGACACCACCGCCACACCGCCGGCCTCCGGTGAAACGTTGAGCTGGAACGTCTGACGCCCGGCCGGGGCGTACACGCCGATGCAGTTCGGGCCGATGACCCGCACGCCCGACCGGCGGGCGGCCGCCTTCAGCTCAGCCTCGAGGTCGCTGGCGCCGGTCTCCCCGAAGCCGCCGCTGACCACATGGGCCACGGAGGCGACGCCAGCCATGCCCTCCACGACGCTCGGGCAGGCCGGCGCCGGCACGGCCACGAGCACGTAGTCCGCCCCGCCGGGCACGTCGGCCACTGTCGGGACGGCCGGCACGCCGTCGATGTCGGCCGCCGTCGGATGGATGGCCCACAGCCCCTCGGTCCAGCCGAAGGCCCGGTAGGCGTCCAACGCCCGGTTGCCGAAGCTCGGCTTGTTGGTCGATGCCCCGATGACGGCGATCGACCGGGGCCGCAGCACGGCGTCGAGGTCGAGGGGCTTGGGCGGCTCCACCGGCCGCGGCGCCTCGGCGGCGATCACCAGCCGGGCATCGGCGGCCATCGACCCGCCCGGCCCGGCGAGCACCGGGTTGCACTCCAACTCGAGGAACCGGTCCCCCAGCTGCTCGGCCACCGCCACCAGCCCGTCGACCACCGCGGCCAGGGCTGGCCGGTCGACCGGCTGCCGGCCTCGCGCCCCGTCGAGGGCGGGAGACGCCCGGAACGAGCGCAGCAGCTCCCCGGCGTCCACCGGCACCAGCCCGAGCGCGACGTCATCGAGCAGCTCGGCCAGCGTGCCACCCAGGCCCGCCAGGGCGGCCAACCCGAACGGCGTGCGGAGCACGCCGACCAGGATCTCGAGACCGGCCGGCGCCAGCTCCTCCACGAGGAAGCCGGCCGGCGTCAGCCCGTGCCCGGCGAGCACGCCAGTCATGTCGACCACGGCGGCGTCGACGTCCAGCACCCCCAGCCGCACGGCGCCGACGTCGGACTTGTGCACGATGCCGGGCCCGAACGCCTTGAGCACCAGCGGTCCCCGCAGGGACGACGGGTCACCCTCGCCGAGCACGACACCGGGCGGGACCGGCACGCCGGCGTCCCGGAGCAGGGCCTTGACGGCCGGCTCCGGCACCACCAGGCGGGTCGGGTCCCCCGGCAGCGGGAAGCCCTCGATTCCCATCAGGCGAGATCGATCCAGGCTGTCTTCAGCTGGGTGTTCTCGAGCACGCTCTCGATGCCCGAGTCACGCCCGTGGCCGCTGTCCTTCACGCCACCGAACGGTAGGGCCCAGTGGATGCGACGGTAGGCGTTGACCCACACGTTGCCGGCCTCGATGTCGCGCACGAAGCGGTGGGCCCGGGCCAGGTCCCGCGTCCACACACCGGCGGCCAACCCATAGGAGGTGTCGTTGGCGATGGCCAGTGCGTCGTCGTCGTCGTCGAACGGGATCACGCAGGCCACCGGCCCGAAGATCTCCTCCCGACACACCCGCATGGTGTTGTCGCAGCCGGTGAAGAGCGTGGGCTCGACCCAGTAGCCGCCGGCGTGGGACGAGTCCAGACCCACCACCTCGGCGCCGGTTCGCCCCCCGGTGGCCAGGGTGGCCCCCTCCTTCTCGGCGATCGACAGGTACGACCGCACCCGCTCGAACTGCACGTCGGACACGATCGGCCCCATGGTGGTGGCGGCGTCGAACGGGTCGCCGACGACCACCCCCCGAGCGTGCTCGACGATGCGGTCGACGAGCTCGTCGTGGACCGAGGCCTGCACGAGGATGCGGGAGCCGGCGATGCAGCTCTGGCCGGCGCCGCCTGTGAACACGCCACCGGTGCTGACTCCCGCCGCGGCCGCATCGAGGTCGGCGTCGGCAAACACGATGTTGGGCGACTTTCCACCGAGCTCGAAGCCGAGCTGCTTGAGGGTGTCGGCGGCGGCGGCGTGGATGATCCGTCCCGTGTCGGTCGAGCCGGTGAAGGTCACGCGACCCACTCCCGGATGGCGGACGAGGGCATCGCCCGCCTCTTCGCCCAGGCCGGCCACCACGTTGACCACGCCGGGCGGGAAGCCGGCCTGCGCGAACAGCTCGGCGGCGGCGAGCACCGAGCACGACGCCTGCTCCGCCGGCTTGAGCACCACGCAGTTGCCGGCGGCCAGGACGGCGGCGACCTTGGCCGAGAACAGGGACATCGGCGAGTTCCACGGGATGATCACGCCGATCACGCCGATGGGCTCACGACGGGTGAAGTTGAAGCTGGTGAAGCCGACATCGACCGTGTCGCCGTGCAGCTTGTCGCAGATGCCGGCGTGGAAGTGCCACATCTGGACGCACGCCGGCAGGTCGCCGGCCAGGAGCTCTCGGAACGGGCGGCCCATGTCGCGGCACTCGATGCGGGCGATCTCTTCGCTGGCGCCGGCCAGCAGCTCGGCGTAGCGGCGAAGGAGGGCGGCCCGCTGCAGCGGCGGCACCTGCTTCCACGCGGGCAGGGCGGCACGGGCAGCAGCGACCGCGGCGTCGATGTCGGTGGCCGTCCCCCTAGGGATCGACGCCCACACGGCACCCGTCGATGGGTCAACGCTGTCGATCGTCCCGCCGCCTCTGGCATCGCACGCCTCGCCCCCGACGAGGTTGCGGTATCGGACCTCCCCCATGGGCCCTCCCTCCCTGGTGTGACGTCGGGCACCGTAGTTCGAACGATCGTTTCATACAACCATCTCATTCCGGCTGTACCGGACCCCCGCCGTGTCGAGCGGTCAGTCGCTGACGTCGGCGGCGAAGATCCCCACCACGATGTCGATCAGCGAGCCGACCATGTGGTCGTCGGCGCCCGGGCTCTTGTACTCGATCCAGCGGTGGACCTGGCCGGCCGGCTGACCCAGCACCCGGTTCACCAGATCCTTGGCCACGGCGAAGCGCAGCAACCGCACATCCTCGGGAAGGTGGGGCGTGACCCGGGCCAGGACGCCGAGGTAGCGCCCGGTGTCGACGTGAACGTCGATGAGCACCGACATCAGCTCGGTGTGGGTGCCCAGGGCCGCCAGGAACGCCACGTAGTGCTGGCCGCC
>JAOBWJ010000305.1 GCA_025463335.1 Acidimicrobiales bacterium | reverse complement strand
TCCGCAACGACGCCTTCGACCGGCTCCGCGAGCAGCTCGGCGCCGGCTTCGACGAGATGACGGCCCGCCGGGTGCAGGTCGTCGCCGGCGACGTGGGCCAGGACGGCCTCGGTCTCGACGACGAGGGCCGGGCGCTCCTCGCCACCTGCAACACGGTGATCCACTCGGCCGCCACCGTGTCGTTCGACTCGCCGCTCGACGGCGCCGTCGAGGTCAACCTCCTCGGCCCCAGCCGCATCACCGAGACATTGCGCTCGGTCGGCTCGAAGGCCCACCTGGTGGCCGTGTCGACCTGCTACGTGGCCGGCAACCGTCGCGGCCCGGCGCCCGAGCTGCCGCTCCCCGACCAGCAGTTCACCCAGGACGTCGACTGGCGCCGCGAGGTCACCGCCGCCCGCCGGGTGCGGGCCGACGCCGAGGCCGCCAGCCGCACGCCCGAGATGCTGACCCGCTTCCGCAAGGAGGCGAGGGCCGAGCTGGGCGCCGCCGGCACGCCGCTGCTGGCCACACGCGGCGAGAAGGCCCGCGAGGCCTGGGTGTCCGAGCAGCTGGTCGAGGCGGGCCGGGCCCGGGCCAAGTCGCTGGGCTGGCCCGACGCCTACGCCTACACCAAGGCCCTCGGCGAGCAGGCCCTGCTCGAGACCCGGGGCGACATCCCGGTCACCATCGTGCGCCCGTCGATCATCGAGTCGGCCGTGCTCGAGCCCCGGCCGGGCTGGATCCGTGGCTTCCGGATGGCCGAGCCGGTGATCATCTCCTACGCCCGCGGCCTCCTCGCCGAGTTCCCCGGCATTCCCGAGGGCGTCATCGACGTGATCCCGGTCGACCTCGTGGTCGCCGCCATCATCGACGCCGCCGCCCGCGGCCCCGAGTCGGAGCCCACCGTCGTGCAGGTGGCGTCGGGCTCGGCTCAGCCCCTGAACTACCGCAAGCTGGTCGACCTGGTGCAGGGCTGGTTCACCGAGAACCCGCTTTACGACACCAAGGGTCAGCCCATCGTCGTGCCCGAGTGGACCTTCCCCGGTCGGGGTCGGGTCCAGGCCCAGCTCGAGCGGGGGGTCAACCTCCTGGGCAAGGCCGAGAAGGCGCTGTCCGTCCTCCCCCTCCGCGGCACCCAGGCCAAGTGGTCGGCGGCCATCGAGGACAAGAAGGCCGAGGGTGAGCGGGCGCTCGGCTACGTCACCCTCTACGGCGCCTACGCCGAGAGCGAGGCCATCTTCGGGGTCGACCGGCTGCTCCAGCGCTTCGAGTCGCTCGACGAGGCCGACCAGCGCACGTTCTGCTTCGACCCTCGGACGGTCATGTGGGACGACTACGTCCGCAACGTGCACCTGCCCTCCGTGGTCGAGCACGCCCGGGTGCGCACGACCAGCGCCGGCACCGTCCGCGAGAGCCGCTCGACCCGTCTCCGCAAGCAGGTGCTCTCGCCCGACCGTCACCTCGCCGCGTTCGACCTCGAGAACACCCTCATCGCCTCCAACGTCGTCGAGTCGTTCTCGTGGCTGGCCACCCGCCGCCTCGACCGCGACGATCGCCTGCGCTTCGTCCTCAAGACGCTGGCCGAGGCTCCCGCCCTGCTGAGCGCCGACCGCAAGGACCGGGGCGACTTCCTCCGTAGCTTCTACCGCCGCTACGAGGGCGCCCCCGTGGCCCAGCTCGAGGAGGACGCCACCGAGCTCCTCAGCCAGCTCATCATCACCAAGGGGTTCCCGGCCGGGTTCCGCCGGGTGCGCCAGCACCGGGCCCTCGGCCATCGCACCGTGCTCATCACCGGCGCCCTCGACATCGTGGTCGAGCGCAACCTGCGCCCGCTGTTCGACGAGATCATCTGCGCCCGCATGTCGAAGACCGCCGATGGCAGGTGGACCGGCGAGCTCACCGACGCCCCGCCCACCGGGGAGGCCCGGGCCATGCTCATGCACGAGTACGCCGAAGCCGAAGGTCTTCGCCTCGAGGAAGCCATCGCCTACGCCGACTCGGCCAGCGACCTGCCCATGCTCGAAGCCGTTGGCTTCCCCGTCGCTGTGAACCCCGAGACGCGCCTCAGCGCCATCGCCCGCAAGCGGGGCTGGCTGGTCGAGCACTGGGCAAAGGCGCCGGGCGCCCACAAGCCGCTCCTGCCCATCGGTCCCCGTCACGCGTCGGTCGTCCGGCGATGAAGGCCCTGCGCTTCGAACGCTCGCTGGCCCGCTTCGCCGCCGCCCGCGTCGCCGGCACCCTGGCCCCCGGGCGGGGCGCCAAGGTCGGCCCGCTGCGTCTGGTCGACGTCGACCCGCCGGCGCTGCCCGGCCCGGGCTGGCACGTGGTCCGTCCCCGCCTGACCGGCATCTGCGGCTCCGACCTGGCCACCGTCGACGGCATGTCGTCGCGCTACTTCGAGCCGATCGTGAGCTTCCCGTTCATCCCCGGCCACGAGGTCGTGGGCGAGCTCGACGACGGCACCCGCGTGGTGGTCGAGCCGGTGCTGCACTGCGCCATCCGCGGCATCGACCCGGTCTGCCCGTGGTGCGCGGCGGGCCAGACCAACCGGTGCGAACGCGTCGCCTTCGGTCACCTCGAGCCCGGCCTCCAGAGCGGCTACTGCGAGGACACCGGCGGGGGCTGGTCGACGTTCATGGTGGCCCACGACGCCCAGCTCCACCGGGTGCCCGACGACCTCACCGACGAGGAAGCGGTCATGGTCGAGCCGACGGCGTGCGCCGTGCACGCGGCGGCCGCCCACCCGGGCGTGGGCCTGACCGTGGTGCTCGGTGCCGGGACGATCGGCCTGTGCACGATCGCCGCCCTGCGCCACGCCGACGTCGACGGACCGGTCATCGCCGTGGCCAAGCACCCCGACCAGAAGCGCCTGGCCCGCAGCCTCGGCGCCGACGTGGTCTGCGCGCCGGACGAGCTCACCGGCGTGGTCCGCCGCCAGTCGGGCTCCATGCACATCGGCCACCAGCTCACGGGCGGCGCCGACCACGTCTTCGACTGTGTCGGCAACAGCGACTCGATCACCCAGTCGCTGCACGTCGTGGCCCCGGGCGGGACCATCCATCTGGTGGGCATGCCGGGCAACGTGTCGGTCGACCTCACCGGGCTGTGGCACCGCGAGGTGTCGATCAGTGGTCGCTACGCCTACACCCACGCCGAGTTCGAGCGGGCCTTCGACGTCGTCCGCGACGCCGGACTGGGCAAGCTGGTGAGCGCCACCTACCCGCTCGACGACTTCACCACCGCACTCCAACATGCCGCCGAGGCGGGCCGCCGAGGTGCCGTCAAGATCGCCTTCGACCTCCGCAACGAGAAGGAACGCAATCGATGAGCCAGCGCCCGGGATTCGTCCTCGAAGTGGACCGCTCGACCCCGCCCACGCTGTTCATGCACGGCGAGGGGTTCAAGCTCGAGCGCCTCCCCGTGGGCAGCCGGATCATCTACCCGGCCGAGGCCCTGCCGATCCTCAAGGACCCCGACGGCGCCATCCGCCACGCCCTCGAGAACCCGATCGACCAGGAGCCGCTGCGGGCCCAGTTGTTCCCGGGCATGAAGCTCACGATCGCCTTCGACGACATCTCCCTGCCGCTGCCGCCCATGCAGCGCCCCGACATCCGCCAGCGGGTGATCGAGGCCGTGCTCGACGTGGCCGCCGAGGCCGGCGTCGACGACGTCCACATCATCGCTGCCCTCGCCCTGCACCGTCGCATGACCGAGGCCGAGTTGCGCCACGCCCTCGGCGACCGCATCTACGACGCCTTCGCGCCCAACGGCACGCTGTACAACCACGACGCCGAGGACCGCGACAACCTCACCTTCATCGGCGAGACCGAGCAGGGCGAAGAGGTCGAGATCAACAAGCGGGCGGCCGAGTCCGACCTGCTGATCTACGTGAACATCAACCTCGTGTCGATGGACGGTGGCCACAAGTCCACGGCCACCGGGCTGGCGTCGTACCGCTCGCTGCGCCACCACCACAACGTCAAGACCATGCGCCACTC
>JAOBWJ010000296.1 GCA_025463335.1 Acidimicrobiales bacterium | reverse complement strand
TCGAGCTGTCACCGATCCTCGACCAGCTCGCCATCATCCCGTGGCTCGATCGGCCCCTCAGCGACGAGACCAGGGCGCACCTGCCCGAGGTCGTGGGCGGCATCAGCCTGGCCCTGGCCCGCACGTTCCGGATCCTCGACCCCGAGGTGCCGAACCCCTCGTCCGAGCACTGGGAGCGAGCCTTCCGGGTCTTCGATCTGCTGCTCTAGTGCAGGAACACCCACGCGTGCCCGCCCCGGAACGGCCGTTGGGCGACCGATACCGCTACCACGATGCGACCGCGATCAGGCATCAGAACCGCTTCGTGCGTGGGGCGCGCTGGTCAGCCGGTACACGCGACAGGTTTCGTCGGACCATGCCAGCCCACCGATGGCCGAGAGATGTGCAGCGAGCGCCGGGTAGTGGTCGAACCACCAGAACGCCGTGCGGGGGAACACGAGCGCCGCCAAGCCGCGCTCCTGCTCCGCGCGCAGGAGCGAAACGACGGCTTCCGCATCGACAGGGTGGTAGCCCACGTCCGATCCGTTCTCGGACACCACCACCCGGCCGTCGCGCCCGTCGCCGGTGGACCACGAGACCGTCGTGCGACCGAGGCCGGCTCCCGGCGGCACCGGATTCGGCGTCGCCTCGATCCAGGCGCCGCGACGGCGAGCCACCCGCGCGGTGGCCAGCGGCCGCACAGGCGGATCCCCGCCGTAGAGGTGGATGTCGGTGGTCGCCCCTTCAGGGCCGAGCTCGATGACGCAGGTGCCGGCCACGCCCGTGGCCCGGCGCCGCTCGGGTCCGCCGTCGACGCTGGTGAACACCTCTCCTTCGGCGGTCGTGCCGGTGCTCCAGCGCACGACGGCGGAGGCCCGTGTGTCACCCGCGCCGACGGCGACGAACGCCTCCCCCCGGCGACGCACGCATGCCTCGGCCAGCGGGGTCGTCGTCTGGCCGGCGCCGTAGAGCGCGAAGTCATAGGTGGTGCCGCTGCGGATCCACGCGGCGGGCGCCGTGCCGGCAGGCCCGGTGGCGAACAGCTTCCCGGGCCGCGCGCCCTCGTGGTGGGGGAACGGCCGCCAGCGCCCTCGCTGATCGGCCGGCCATCTGTCGAGCGTGCCGGACACGATGGCAACCTCGCCCGGTTCCGGCGCGATGGACGCCGCCACCGCGGCCACGTGTCGGGCAACGCTGCGGCGGGATCGTCCGATGGCGTGCAGCCACCGGACGTTGTCCTCCTCCGCCAGCCGTGTCCGTTCCAGCGCCAGCTCGCTCGTGTACCGGGCGGCTCGGGAGCGAGCGCGCGAGATGTGCGCCGCGTCGAACGGCTCGGCGAGCGACAGCAGCACGTCGACGCTCTCCTGCAGCTGCTCGACGCGTGTCAGCCGGCTCCAAACCCCTCCGGGGTGCACCCGGTAGGTCGCCAGGACCCGGTTGATGTAGCCGACCGGACCGTGCCGGGCCGCCAGCAGGAGCAGTGCCCAATCGCCGCACATCAGCGGCTCGAACCACGGTGGCAGGTCGGCGACCGCGGCGCGGCGGAACATCAACGAGCAGGTGGCGGCGGGATTCATGGTCATGAGGTCGTCGAGGTCACGCACCCGGGGCTCATCACAGGAGTTCCGGCGTGCCCTCCAGGGGGTGCCTTCCTCGACGACCTCCACGTTGTGAAAGCACCCGCTGCATCCCGGGTGGTCCTCGAGGAACCTCACCTGTGCGTCGAGCTTGTCCGCTGCGGTCCAGTAGTCGTCGCCGTCCAGGAGCGCCACGTAGTCCCCGCGGCAAGCCCGCAAGGCCCTGGCGATGACCTCGTTGCTGTTCAAGTTGCGCTCGGAGATCAGGAGGCGGACGCGGTCGCGATGACGGGCGCCCCACGCCTGCACGAGCTCGCGCGTGCCGTCCGTGGAGGCGTCGTCGCTGATGAGGATCTCGATCTCGTGGGCGCTGCGTTGGGCCAGCACGCTGGCGAGCGCCTGCTCGATGTAGGGACGGTGGTTGTACGTCACCACGACGACGCTGACCTTCATCGCTGCGTTCCAACGGCGAGGCTGGCCATCCGGGATGCGTCGTGCGTGAGCCGATCCGACAGCTCCGGGCCGTGCGCGATCGCGAGTTCGATCACGGCGCACACGCGCCTGGCGGCGTCTGTGGTCACCGAAGGGCCGGTGGGAAGGCAGAGGACGGTGTCCGACAGATGCTCGGTGTTCGGGAGCATGACGGCCGCGTGCGCCAGCTCCGAGCGGTAGGGCTCCAGGCGGTGGCACCCAGGCCGGAAGTACCGCCGGGCCCGCACGTTCTCGGCCCACAACACGGCGTAGAGATCGTCCCGGCTGATGCCCGTGGCCGCGGGGTCCACCTCCACCACCGTGTACTGAAAGTTGAACGACTCGTTGCCTGCGTACTCCAGCACCCGCAACCCCGGTAGGGCGCTGAGTGCCCCGCGATAATCCTCGTGACACCGGCGGTTCTCCGCCACCACCGACGTCAGGCCGTCCAGCGATGTGTTGCCCATGGCGGCCGAGAACTCGTTCATCTTGGCGTTCGTGCCGACGGCGCCGGTGGCGTCGTAGTCCGTGAAGCCGAAGTTCCGGGCGAGCCGCAGTTCGTCGGCCAAGGCGTCGTCGTTGGTGGTCACGGCGCCGCCCTCCACCGAGTTCACGAACTTGGTGGCGTGGAAGCTGAACACCTCGGCGTCACCGAAGCCGCCCACCATCCGGCCGCGATACGAGCACCCGAAGGCGTGCGCGGCATCGAGGATGAGGTGGATGCCACGGCGTGCCGCGAGCTCCTCCAACGCGACGATCGGCGCGGGGCGGCCCCACAGGTGCACCGCGAGGATCGCCGACACTCGGGAGCCGATCGCCGCCTCCATGGACGCGACGTCGACGTTGTGCGTGTCGGGCGCGACGTCGCAGAACACCGGGTCGATGTTCAACCAGCGGAGTGCGTGAGCGGTGGCGACGAAGGTCCACGACGGCACGACCACCTCGCCGGTGATCCCGAGCGCCCGCACGGCCACCTGGATGCCGGCGGTGCCGCTCGAGGTGGCCACGCAATGGCGTACCCCCAGCAGGTCCTGGATGCGCGCCTCGAACTCCCGCACCTGAGGCCCGTCGTTGGTGAGCCACCGTCGATCGAGCACCTGCTCCAGGCGCTCGAAGAGGGCGCGGCGGTCGCCGACGTTGGGGCGCCCCACGTGCAGCACCTCGGTGAACTCCGGTGCGCCGCCGAGGACGGCGAGGTCGTCGAGGCGCGATCCGCTCGTCACTTCCGAACCTCGCCTCCGACCCACACCGGTGATGAGGCGTCGCGTTCCACGCCCGGCGCCCGGTACGGCGGGAAGTAGGCGCCGTCAGCATCGGCATCGACGCCTGCCCACCGGCACAGCGACCGGTAGACGCCCGGGCGGTACACCTCGCGCAGCGAGCGGAGCGGGACGCGGCGCGCCCCGAAGCGGGCCTTGAACTGCTCGAGGGAGTCCCCCGCCCGCACTCCCCCGCCAAGGTTCAACGTCGGCACGCCGCGGGCCTGGAGCTCCTCGACCGCCCACCACAGGAGCGACACGGAGTGCCGCTCACCCCCGGGCACCGACACGTTGAAGAGGAAGTCGCCGGACCACGGCGTGAACCCGAACACCGAAACCGCCTCGAGACGCCCGCTGACCCCGCAACCCACGGCCAGCGTCGACTCCAGTTCGAAGAGAGCGTCGATCGTCTGCGGCGTCAGCCGATAGATGCCAGCCGCGCGCCGACGATCCATGAAGCCGGGAAGGGCGTCGAGGAAGAACGCACGCAGACGGTCGCGATCCGTCGTGAGGGCACTGCGCTGGGCGGCCCAGCCATGGAGCTGGCGCCGGCGGTTGGTGGACAGGTTGGCGTGCAGCGTCGAGAGGTCGAGCGTCAGGTCAAGCACGAAGAGGTCCTTCTCGACGCGGGCACCATCGGTGCAAGGGTCCACGTCGAGCACGGGGTTCAGGCCGATGTACGCACACACGTAGCCCGACCGGTCGGCGAAGCGTCGCCAGTGGCGGCGCGCCGCATCGAGCGGTCCGTCCCCTACGAAGCCACCGAATCCGTATGGGGTGTACGCGTCGGTGGTGTCGGCCAGCCGGCGCTCGGCGACCGGACAGATGGCGAGGCGCCCGCCGGAACGCACCGCGTACAGGTACGTCTCGGCGCTGGAGCTGCGTTGCATCGCGGCGACGTACCCGGCGGTGTGGAAGAGGGCGTGCGGCACCGCCGCGACCAGCTCGTCCCAGCGGGCCCGGCACGCGAGGGGCACCCGCTCGTTCACCGCGGCCGCCGTCATCACGGGGCGTGACCGATGTAGACGCCGCGCTCGAAGAGGCCGATGGGGTCGTGCCACGGCCGCAGGCCGGCATCGTCCAGGGCGCCGAGGTAGTCGCTGTGAGAGAACAGTCCGAGCTCGTGCACCTCGGTGAAGTGCTCGACGCCGGCGGCAGTGGCCACGAGGTGCTCGATCTCGAGCACCGACACGCCGGCGCGTCGACGGTTGACGTACATCCACGCGATCTTCAGATCCGGTTCGTCGACGAAGTTCGCGCTGACGTGGCCGTCCCAGAACGTGTCGGGTGTGAACCACGGTTCGATGACGACCAGGCCGCCCGGCGCCACGTGCTCGGCGAGGCGGGCAACGGTGGCTCGGAGGCGCGGCACCGTGCGCACGTACGCGATCGCCGAGAAGAGGCACGTCACGACGTCGAAGGTGCGCCCCAGGGAGAACGTCGTCATGTCGCCCTCGTGGAAGGGCACCCGCGGACACCGCGAGCGGGCGATCTGGAGGAGCTCGGCGCTGATGTCGAGCCCCTCGACGCAGTACCGGTCCTGCAACCACTCGAGGTGCCGGCCGGTGCCGCAGCCCACGTCGAGCAGCGAGCGGGCGTCGGGGTGGCGCTCCGAGACCAGCAGTGTCAGTCGCGCGGCAGCGCCGTGGTAGTCCTTGAACCGGTAGAGAGCGTCGTAGTAGCGGGCGGAGCGGACGAACATGTTGCGACCCCCCAGGGACATCTCGTTGACGATCGGTCCGGAGCGGACATGAGGCGGCGCGGTCGCCGCAACGGGGGTCTCCGGCACGCGTGGGCGGATCACTCGTTCGGCCCCCTGTTGGCCGTGGTCGTCGTGTCGGCATTGGCGGCAGCTGCCTCCGCCGTGGCGCTTCGCGGTGGCGACGTTCCTGCGCCGAAGCCACCGTCGCCCGCGTCGACCACGCCGCTCCCCGCCATCGACGCCCGATCGCCCCTCGTCGGGAGCAACTACACCCACGTCGCGTTCCCAGCCTGCAGCTGGAACGACAACGGGATCCTCGCCAACGGCAACGGCCGGGGGCTCGACCCCCGAGTCGCGCGCCAACTGGAGCAGATGCGCCGGTCCGGTGTGGAGACGCTGCGGACGATCGTGTGGCACATGACGGCCACGGGGCCGAACCGATGGGGCGTCATCCCCTCCGCCGGCGGGCGGTTGATCGAGCCCTACCGGTCGCGCCTCGTCGCCTACGCCGGCGAGGTCCGCCGCCTCGGATTCCGCCGGCTCACCGTCGTGATGGGTCCGGAGTGGTCCAACAGCCCCATGGAGCCGAACTACGACGCCCGGCGCTTCGACGAGAACTGGGCGTTCCTCATGGACGTGCGAGACGTCGTGAAGTCGAACGGACCAGCCGACACCCGCATCGACCTCCTCAACGAAGGCGCGCCGAGCCGGTACCTCCCGAAGCTGACCATCGACAACATGACCCGCTACATCCTCCAGATCTGGGACCGGTACGGCACGACCTACGGGACCTCGGACGCCACCGTGTCGGTGATCGGCGCTCGGACAGCACGGGACCGAGGTGAACGCTTGCAGTCGCTGATCGATCTGTTGCGGTCGAGCCGCTTCGGACCGCCGAGGTGGTTCGACGTGCACCTCAACTACGCGCCTGCGGAGGCCGCCTACGGCTTGCACGACGCGCTGGCAGTGCTCCGGGTCAACGGCCTCGACCAGCCGGTGGTGCTGGGCGAGCTGCCGTACGACGATCCCGCCGTGGCCGACGCCCTGCGACCCTCCGTCCGGGCTGCCGGTACGAAGGTGGAGGAGGTCATCCAGTGGTTCGACCGGGGCGTCGGCTCCACCTGCAACGCCTCCCCTCCCTATCGGGCCCAGCGGTACCACGCCTTCAAGCACCCTTGACCGGTGCGGGGCGCGCCGCCATGGGGAGGGAGCAAGGGCCCCACCAGCGGATGCCGTTCGCAGGGACGTCGGCCCCGTAGATGCGGACGTTCCCCAGGCCGGCGGCCTCGAGCTCCTCGAGCAGGCCAGATTCCGAGAACCGTCGCATCTCGAGGGTCGAACCGGTGCCGCCGTGGAAGACGAGATCATCGAAGTCCTGGATCTCGCCGTCCACGGTGACGTTCCGCAGCATCACTGCGCCGTCGCGGTTGAGGAACTCGTACCGGTTCAGGGTTGGGAAGTGCTCCTGGATCGGACCGAACCCGCCGTAGGGCACCGTCAGGACGAGCACGCCCTCGGGTCGGAGCATGCGACGGATGTTGGCGAAGGAGGCTGACACCGGCGGAGCGACGTGCTCCAGGACATCGGAGGCGATCAGGAAGTCGAGGCGACCGGCGAGGCTGGGTGCGGGACGGGTGACGTCGAACCTCGGTTCTCGCTCGTAGTGGGTGTTGACGTAGGCCAACCTGCTCGCCAGAGGGCCCGCGTAGCCCTCCCAGTCACTGAGGCCCATGCCGCATCGCAGTCGGTCGATCGGGAACTCCGGGAGTGGGATGGCCGACCCGAACAGCTCCATGGCCAGCACGTGGACGATCGCCCGCCATCGCACGTTCGAGCTGCAGGCGTGGCACAGGCCCCGTTCGCGCTCGAGCGAACGGAACACGGCGGTGTTGGCACGACCGCAGATGTTGCAGACGAAGGTCACGGTGTCGGCCGGGTCTTCGACACCCCAGGCGCGGTCGATCTCCATCACGCTTCCGATGTCGACGCCGATGGGTGCATCCGAAACCAGAAGGAACATCCACCCTCGTAGACGCGCCCGTCCGGGATCCGCTGACGCAGGGGCGTCACGAGCGCGCTGAGCTCCGGCTCGAACGTCACGAAGGCATTGGGCAGGAGTATCTCGAGGCGGCGCCCCTCCGCGAGCAGCCACGCCGCCAGGAGGTACTGCTCGCTGTAGAAGCGGTCGTTCCACTCTGGCGGGTAGTCGTACGGCAGCCACACGTCATGGATGTGGACGATGACGCCATCCGCCAGCTCGGGCAGGACGTCCAGGAAGAAGACGGTGACGTCGGAGTTGGTGAAGCTGCGGTGCGTGCCGTCGAAGAACAGCACGTCGCCTGCCCGCAGTTCGTGCAACAGCGACAGATCCGTCTCCTCCAGCGACTGGCGGATGGCGTGATCGCACAAGGCGTCGACGTCCGCTCGCGGCATGGGATCGATGGACGTGATGGTCGTCTGCAGTCCGTGATCGCGGATCGCACGCCGGGCGAACCTGGTCGAGTGCCCGGATCCGATCTCCATGTACTGGGCCGGTCGTTCGGTGGCGATGATCGTGTACAGCGCGGATGCATCGAGAAGGGAGATGAAGTCGTTGACCCACTGCGGTTCACCGGCAGGCGCGCCCTCGAGCGGGATGGCGGCAAGCAGATCGGCGCACGAGGCGATCCGGTCCAGGCGAGCCCGGTACGAGTCCCAGCCGCGCCGGATGATGGCGTCGAGCCGACGGTGGCCTTCGCGCCCCCACCCGTGGCGGGGGAAGGGGCGGACGGCGTGGTCGATGTGGATCCACTGCTCGTCGCCGCCGGTTCGCTCGCCGATCGGGTCGGGGATCGTCGGAGCGCTCATGGCGCCTTCGTCGAGGCCGTCGCAGGGCCGCCGTGGCGACCCGCGCGCGTCAACCCGCGTTGCTCGAGCTCTGCGCGAGCCGGTCCGACGCGATCGTCGGCGGACTGCTCGGCGAGCCACGCCACAAGGTCGGCCATGCCCTCCTCGAACGACACCGTCGGCTCGTAGGCCAGGAGCTCACGTGCCTTCGAGATGTCGGCGTAGCAGTCCCTGATATCGCCGACGCGGTACTGGTCGAGGACCTCTGGGGTGATGTCGACAGCGAGATTGCGGGCGATGATGTGCGCCACGTCGAGGATCGACGACGGTCGTCCCGTTCCCACGTTGACGGCGACGCCACCCGTCCGCTCCGACTCGAGCGCCAGCAGGTTGGCTCGCGCGATGTCGGTGACGTGCACGAAGTCCCGCCGCTGATGGCCGTCCTCGAACACCACCGGAGGGTTGCCGTTCATCAGCCGAGCGCTGAAGATGGCGCCGACGCCCGTGTACGGGTTCGAAAGGGCCTGCCGGCGCCCGTAGCAGTTGAAGTAGCGCAGCGCTACCACCGGGATGCCGTACGCCTCGCCGATGATGAGGCTCATCAGCTCCTGGTCCATCTTGGAGATGGCGTAGATCGACGTCGGGAAGAGGGGCTTCTCTTCCGGCGTCGGCATGCACCGAAGGGGGCTGGCGCACGTCGGGCACACCGTCGCCCAGTGGCCCTGCTCCAGTTGGGCGGCGGAGCGCAGCCGAGGGTGGACGTCGCCGTGCTGGTCGCAGAGGTATGCCCCTTCGCCGTAGATGGACATCGATGACGCCACCACGAACTTGCCGATCTGGGCCCGGCGGCCGATCAGCAGCTCGAGCAGGGTCGCCGTCCCGCCGGTGTTGGCGTCGACGTACTTCGTGATCTCGTACATCGACTGACCCACACCCACCTCGGCGGCGTTGTGGATCACCGCGTCGACGCCGTCGAGGGCCCGGTCGAGTCGGGCCGCGTCGCGCATGTCACCGTGCACGAACTCGGCCTCGTTCGGCACGTAACGAGGGCCTTGCCCGCCGTGCACCTGATCGACGAGCTTGTCGTAGACGCGAACGCGGTAGCCCCGCTCCAGCAGCAGCTCCACCACATGCGAGCCGATGAAGCCGGCTCCCCCTGTAACCAGTACCAGCGGCTTCACATGTCCTCCCAAGGGCTTTGGTGGTCCGTCCAAGGCAGCGCGTAGATCCGGCAGGTGTCATCGGCGTCGTAGAGCCGCCGGCACTGCCCCTCGAGGTGCTCGCGCAGCTCGGCGTAGTGCTCCAGCCACCAGAACGCCGTCGCAGGGAGGACCAAGTGGGTGGCGCCGAGCTGGCGATGCCGGTGCAGCTGCGCCAGCGCGTCGGCTCCGTCGGCCGGGTGGTGGCCCGCGTAGCTCCCGGCATCGGTCGACGGGAAGTGGTGCGCCTCGCGCCCCGCCAACTGCAGCAGCTCGTCGTCGCCCTTGCTCACCACCACGAGGCGGGCATGTGGCGGTACGTGCTGCTCCACCGCAACCTGCACCCGGCGCACGAGGTCGCCGTAGGCGTTCCCGGCGGAGCCGGCCCCGTTCGCACGCGGTCGGCCCCTCGCCGCGCTGATGACGGACAAGAGCTGCTCACGTGCGTGCTCGTCGCCGTGGAGCCGGGCGATGTGCGCACGGCCCTCCCGTGCAATCCGCTCCCAGGTCCGGCGTTCCCGGATGAGGCGCGTCAGCGAACGGGCGAAGGCATCGGCACCGTCGGCGATGAAGACGTGCTTGCCCGTGCGAAGGCCCAAGCCCTCCGCCCCCGGACTGGTGGTGACCGTCGGGGTGCCCGTCGCCAGCGCGTCGATGAGCTTGTTCTTCACGCCGGCCCCGTAGAGCAGGGGTACCGCGGACACCCGCGCCCGCTCGAGGTAGGGCCGGGTGGACGGAACCCATCCAACCGCCCGCACGCCGCGGTGTCGCGCCGCCGACGCGCGCAGGCGATCGTGGAGACCGTTGCCGACGATGGAGATGGGGTGTTCGTCGAGCAGTGCCGGATCGAGGCGGGGGACGACCTCCTCGCACAGCCACGTGGCGGCCTGCTCGTTCGGCGGATGGCGGAAGTTGCCGATGAAGACGATGCCCCGGCGGTCCTCGTAGCCGAAGGGCGACGGCGGGAACCGGTCAGCGTGGGCGACGACGTGCGCGAGGGTCGGGTCGCCGACGAGATCGTTGACGAGGTCGGCTTCCTTCTGTGAGACGGCGAGGACCGCGTCGGCGTCGGCGTAGGTGTTGAGCTCCCTCGCCATGTCGTCAAGGCCGCCTGCGCCGAGCGTGCCGCGCGAGCCGAAGACGCCACGGGCGTGACGCAGGAAGTGGACGTCGATGGTCTCGACGAGGATGCGCGTCCGTGGGGACAGGGCGCGAACTCGAGGAGCGAACTGCTCGGCCATGTACCAGAAGGCGAAGAGGGCGATGTCGAAGTCGTTGGCCACGATCACCTCGTCGGCCCGGTCGTCGAAGCCGCCGTGCACCTGCACGCCTCGCTGCTGGAGCTCCCGGCCGTAGCGCTGGGCGTTGCTCGGGTTCTCGGCCATGAACGTCACCGCCCAGCCTGCGGAGCGAAGGACCGTGATCAGGTTGAAGATGTACCGGGAGCCGCCTTCCTTGTCGTGCTCCGGCATCAGGGGCGCACACACGAGGGCCCTTGGCACGCTTCCGCCGACCGCGACCGCCTCGGCCGTCCTCATGCGCCGCCCCCGGCTTGGCGGATGGCGAGCTGCTGCCACACCGAGGCGTCGTAGTGATGCGGGTTCTCGGGATGGCGCGCCAGCGCGTCCTTCCACCTCGCGATGAAGCGCTCCCGGTTGACGACCTGGTAGCGCTTGTCGCCCTGCTTCTCATCCGTTCCCGAGGTGGCACCCTCGAGGTGGATGACGACGCTCTCGGGCTGGTAGTAGATGCGCCACCCGGCGTCCCAGACCCTGAAGCAGAAGTCCGTGTCCTCGTAGTAGATGGGGCGGAACGCCCGGTCCAAGCCGCCCAGCTCCGTCCACAGATCCCGCCGCACGGCGAGGAAAGCGAGGGAGCAGTAGTCGACCTCGCGCACGAAGTTGTACACGGGCGCGTCGACGTGGTGGTCCCACTTCCCGAAGTTGGCCGCCGATCCGTCGGAGAAGACCACACCGCCGGCTTCTTGCAACCTCCCGTCGGGGAAGACGAGCTTGCCGCCAACGGCTCCGGCTCGGGGTGCGTCGCCGAAGGTCCGCAGCAACGGCGGCAGCCATCCCGGCAGGGGGACGGTGTCGTTGTTCAGGAACACGAGGATGTCGCCAGCCGCGGCTTCTGCGCCCCGGTTCGTGGTCACGAGGAACCCGGCGTTCCTCCGGTTGCGGAGCACCTTGAGCCTTGGCTCGATCTGCTGCCACCGGCGCAGCACGGCCACCGTGTCGTCGGCTGACGCGTCGTCCACCACAACGATCTCGGCGTCGATGTACGACGGGATCGTCTCCCGCAACGCCTCGAGGCACGCCTCGGTGAGAGCGATGCCGTTGTACGACGGGATCACGATGGAGACGCTCGGGAACGGGGAACCCGTGGGCTCGGCGAGCTCCACGGACACGCGCGGGATCGCTTCGTCGATGGCGTTGCGCCTGCGGACGTCGGTGACGACGCCCTCGCGGACGACCACGACTGAAGCGGTGGAGACACGACGGGCCTCGTGCAACGCGTCCGGGTCGTCGGCACCGGTGACGACGACATCGACGGTGTCATCGACGTACGGCAGGGAGGAGCCGGACGGCACCGCGAAGACGCCGAGCTCCGGGTACGCCGTGACGAGGTCGAGCCCGCTGTCCCAGTCGAGGACGGTGGGTGTGTCCGCCGCTCGTGCCTGGACCTCGTCGATCAGACGGTGGAGCTCTTGGCGCAAGGACAGTTGCGCTCCCGGCGGGTTGCGAAGCGACAAGAGCGTGCACGTGTCGTCGTCGAGGATGCTGCGGTAGTGGCGGTCGAGGTGTTGCCGGAACCTCTCGTAGTGCTCGAGCCACCAGCGGTACGGCGCAGGCACGAGCAGGTAGTCGGCGCCCTTCGACCGCAAGGCCTCGAGGTGCGCGATGGCGAACCCGCTGTCGGCCGGGTGGTGACCTGCGTACCTGCCGTCGAACGCCTGCGGGAAGTGCCACCCGTGGCGCCCGTCGAACAGCAGCAGCTGCTCGTCGCCGTGGGAGACCACGGCCACCGTGGAGCCCTCCGGCACGCTGGCCTGGACCGCCCACCGGACGAGCCGGACGAGAGTCGCGTAGTCGTCGGCGGGCGGCGGTCGCGGCGTCCGCTCCGCCGCGAGCTGACGGACGACCTCGTCGAGCGTGCGCCGCAGACCGTCGACCGTGCTGGCGAGCTCCCGCAGCTGGTCGCTCTCGGCCGCCAGCACGGGGCGCAACGCGGGCGTGACCGGATCGGAAGAGGCGTCGAAGGGCCGGCGAGCCACGGTGGTGTCGGCGCGCCGCGAGTCGACCGCCGCCGGCCCTGGTCGAGCGCGGTCGCGACGTGCCGGACCCGTTGCGCGGGCGGACGACGCAGTGCGCGGTGCCGGATCGGTCATGGGTCTTCATCCCCTCCTACGGCCCGATGAGACATCCCGGTCGTCGCGTGCGCCCTCGCCTGCGCTCCCTTCCACTCGAAGACCAGGCCGGCGTCGTCGGCGCCGACGAGCTCGTACCGGGTCTCGAGGAACGCAGCCAGGCCGCCGTAGTGGTCGAGCCACCAGCGCGCCGTCTCCGGGAACGCGAGGAACCCGGCGCCCCGGCGGTGCTCGGCTTCGAGTGCGTACGTCACGTCCGACGTGGTTCCCGGGTGGAAACCGGCCCACTGGCCGTCGGGGCCAGCGGGGAAGTGACGCGCGACGCGCCCCGTCGTCTCGAGCAACTGGTCGTCGCCGCGGCTCACGACGAGGACCTCGCCCCCAGGGGGGACCGCTCGCTCCGCGAGCCGGAGAAAGCGAGCCACGAGGTCGGCGTACGCGGCCGAGGGTCGGCGCTCGTGCTGTTCCCACGCCGTGTGCCACTTCTCCTCGAACCGCCGCCGGTTGGCCCGGAAGATCTCGGCGTGTTCACCGCTGGCAACGAGGGAGCCCAACGTGCCCTCGCCGAAGTGGTGGACGAAGACATCCTCGGCGCACCGCAGCTCGAGTCCGGCGAGCTGCACCCGTCGCGAGTAGTCGTCGTCTTCGAACATGCCGACCTCGAAGCGCTCGTCGAGGGGCCCCACCGCCTCGAGAACGCTCCGACGGAAGGCGCAGCAGAAGAACGTCACCTTCGGGACCCGCACCCAGCCGCCTCGGAACGTGCGCGCCCGTTCGTCGGCGAACGACGTCATCTCGCCGAGCGTCCGGTACGAGGTGTCGATCCTCTCCGGCCCCAGGCCGGTGTTCGTGGTCGCGCTGACGAGGCCGGCAGCGGAGTCAGCGACCTGGTCGGAGAGCCGGTCGAGCCACCCTGCCGGCGTCACCGTGTCGTTGTTGAGCAGGACCACGACCTCGCCGGCCACCAGTCCCAAGCCCACGTTGACTGCTCGGGCGAACCCGAGGTTCGCATCGTTGCCCACGACACGGACCCGCGCGTCGGCCCGCGACAGCGCTTCGAGGTAGCGGAGCACGCCGGCGTCCGATGCGTTGTCGACGACGATGATCTCGTCATCGCCGCCGACCGTCGCCGCCACCGTGTCGAGGCACAGCCGCGTCCACACGAGGTCGCCGAACGACACCACGACGACGCTCGCTCGGACCGGCTGTCGTGAGCTGCGATGGCACCGGGACGAGGTCGGTACCGGCAGCTCCTTGTCATGAACGGCCCGCACCGTGTCGTGCGCCAGCCGCATCGGCCGCTTCGACCGCGGGACCAGTGACAGGTCCGAGCGGAAGGGGAGGGCCTCGACGCGGCTGGCCGTCCGCGCTGAGCCACTCGGCAGACCGACGCGCTGCAGGAGGTCGGCGAGTACGACGGAGGAGTCGAAGCACGAGCGAGCGACGTCCGTCGCGGCGCGGCATGCCGCCGCAGGGTCGGCGTTGACCCGGTCGATCGCGTCGACGGCCTCGTCGACGTCGGAGTAGGCGAAGAGGCCCGCGCCGGTGGGCAGGACGTTGCCGAACCCCGTGTCCTGCATGACGACCGGTCGCCCGCTCGCGAGGTAGGTGGCGCTGCGATCGCTGAACCACCCGGTCCGCAGGCGCACGTTCTGGTCCTTCGCCACGGTGAACTCTCCGCGAGACCCCTGGATGTATGACCGGTAGGCGTCGATGTCACCCAGCGCCGAGGCGTCCCGGACCTCCCAGCCGTGGTCCTCCAGCAGCCGCCGCGATCCGGCATCGCATCCGGCCAGCGTCAGCTCGATCGGCTGGCCCGTTCGGCGGGGCACGCCCAGGAACCGGAGGAACTCGCGGTCTTTGCTCCAGAAGTAGCGCTCCCCGTCAAGGAGCACCTCGCGCCACGGCTGGTGCCAACTGGCGATGGTGGTGAACGCGGTCGGCGGGAGCGGCGGTGGCGCGTCCCAGAGGTCCATGACGACGGGTTGGCGCGTCGGCCAGAACGTGAACAGCTCGGAGCGGGGCAGCAGGCAATCGGCGGAGTCGAGGTTCTCCGCGAACGTGAAGAACGCCGAATGGGGCTCGAGGAACTCTCGGGTCCCGGGCCGGCCGTCGTGCAACTCGATCTGCAGCTCGACTGGGTCGGTCTCGAGGTACACCAGGCGGCCGGAGGACGCGTGCTCAGGCAAGGGCTCGGTGCCGCCGTGGAGATTGATGACGAGGGCCGCGTCCCGGTACAGCCGGGCCAGCTCGCCGTCGCTGAGCCCGTAGCAGCGACCGTCCTCGTGCAGAGCGTGGAACGCCCAACGGCCGGTGAGCCCGAAACGGTCCATGACGCCCGCGATGAAGGCGGCGGCGAGTGCCGACGAGTCGTCGTCCTCGTCCGCCATGAGCATCGACGGGGTACGGGCGTGCGCCTCGACGTAGTAGGCGTCGTAGCCGAGGCGCTCCAGCCCGAGGAGGTAGTGGACCGTCTGCCAGACGACACCCGGCACCGGGATCTTCGACATCATGCCGAGCACCACGATCCGACCGAGACGCGGCGCGCTCACGACCGCCTGGCCTTGGCGAAGAGGAGGTCGATCGGTGACCGGCGATGTCGTGTCGTGCCGTCGTTGCCGTCACCGCCGTCGTCCGCGTCCGGATCGGTGAGTTCGGCCACCACCTCCTCGATCTGCTCGCCACTTGGAGGTTCGTGGCCGTTTCGCACGTCGCCCCTCTGCAGGGCGTGGAGGACGGAGTAGAGGCCCCCGGCGCGCAGCAGCTCCTCGTGCGTCCCCTCTTCGACGATCTCGCCGTCCTCGAGCACGATCACCCGGTCGACCCGGCGCACCGTGGACAGGCGGTGGGCGACGATGAACGTGGTGCGCCCACGTATCAGTCGCTCGAGGGCCTCGAGGATTGTCTCCTCGGTCCGGGAGTCGATCGACGACGTGGGCTCGTCGAGGACGAGGATCGGCGCGTCCTTCACGAAGGCTCTTGCGATGGAGAGCCGCTGGCGCTCTCCGCCGGAGATCCTTGCCCCCCGGTCGCCGAGGACGGTGGCGTAGCCCTCGGGCATGGCTTGGATGACATGGTGGACGTTGGCGGCCTTGGCCGCTTCCACGATCTCCTCCATCGTGGCGCCCACCCGTCCGTAGCCGATGTTCTCGGCGATCGACCGCGGGAAGAGGAGCGGTTCCTGGTGCACGAAGGCGATCTGCTCGCGCAGGGAGAAGAGGGTGAGCTCTCGCAGGTCCCGGCCGTCGAGCACGATGCGTCCGGCGTGGACGTCGATGAACCTGGGGAGCATGCTGAGGAGCGTCGACTTCCCTGCGCCGGTGGGCCCGACGATGGCCACCGAAGTCCCCGGACGCACCTCGAAGGAGATGTCCTTCAGCGTGGTTTCGCGGCCGGGATAGGTGAATGCCACGTGCTCGAAGCGCACGTGGCCGGTCACCCTGTCGATGGCCACCGCGTCCGGAGCGTCGGCGATCTCCGGTTCGCGGTCGAGCAGCGACCGGGAGAACATGATGGCCATCAGGTGCTCTTGGAACGACGCCATCGTGGCGCTGATCGACTGCAACGGCTCGTACATCGAGTGGACGTACGACATCATCACGAGCAGCGCCCCGACCGTGAGCCGCCCGTCCAGGACGTGGTGGGCGCCGACGCCCAGCACCGTCGCCGTTCCCACTGCTGTGATCAAGGCGACGCTCAGGGAGAACGCCGTCTGGCGCACCGTCAGCTTGACCCGCTCGTCCACGGCATGCTGGCCCTGGGTCTTGAACAGGGAGTGCTCGTAGTTCTCGCGGTTGAACGCGGACGTCACCCGCAACATCGACATGGCGAGGTTGACGACCGTGAGGTTGTGGGACTCGAGGCCTCGCACCCGAAGCTGGTGGGGCTCCACCGAGCGGCCGTAGATGCCGGTGGCGTAGTAGATGAACGGGACGATCGTCAGCGCCAACAGCCCGAGGACGGTGTCGATCCTGATGGTGATCCACACCATCCCGATCAGCGTGAGGGCGCTCTGGGCGAGAGGCGCGAGCGCCACCGACATCTCTCCGACCGCGTGCGCTTCGAAGTTGATCTTGTACATGAAGTCGCCGGTCTGCTGCTCGTCGTGAAAGGCGTGCGACAGGCGCTGGCAGTGCTGGAAGAGGTCGCTTCGGAAGTCGAGGGCGATCTGCTGGCTCAGCTTCGTGTTGACGTAGTTGCTGAGCATGGCGAGGCCGTGCACCACCACCGTCACGAGGAAGCCGCTGACGACGGCGAAGACGATCAGCGCCGTGTCGCTAGTGCCAACGAGATCGGTGACGAGCGCCGGGCGGCGACCGTCGCCCAGCACGCCGTCGACCAGCAGCGCCAAGGGCCAGGGCTCGGCGAGGACGGCCACGGCGGAGGCGATGAGCAGCAGCACGGAGCACGCCGCCAGGCCCTTGTACCGCCGGACGTACGGGAAGACGGTGGGGAGGTACCGCCAATACGCGCGCTTCACACTGCCACTCCGGGTGCATCGCTCGGCTCGAGGGCGCGCCGCACGCGGATGCCCGTTCGCCGCATGCCGCGGGCGACTTCGGCCAGCACCACCAGACCGAAGACGAATTGCTTGCCCTCGATGCGAATGCGGTCGCCCGCACGGCCGCGGCTCTCCGAAGGCGGGTTCACCTTGATCGCCCTCACGTCAGAAGATCCTCGCCGGGGGACATGCGTCCCAGGACCCGCATTTGCAGGCGCAACCCCGCCCCAAACTGGGGGTCCACCGCGCACGGAACTTCGTGTAAGGGTCAGCGGGACACTGCGGTCGGAGCGTTACTTGAACCGTCGGCTTGCGCACTGGTCCACTTGTCCAACCGCGTTGCGCGGTAGAACGGGCCGCTTCGATGTTCCCCGGCTGATCGTCAACGCTGACGACTTCGGTGCCAGCGTCGGCGTGAACCGGGGAATCCTCCGCGCGCACACCGACGGGATCGTCACGTCCGCCAGCCTGATGGTCCGAGGCGTGGCCGCGGCCGACGCGGTGGAGCGGGCCGCCGACTGCGCGGACCTTGGTCTGCACATCGACCTCGCCGAGTGGGTCTACCGATCGGACGGATGGGCGCCGGTGTACGAGGTGGTCGATTGCAATGACGTGACTGCGGTCGATCCTGAGGTCCGCCGCCCGACCAGCTCACCTCGACGGACACCGCTGTCGAACAGCAGGAAAAGGATTGCCCGGTCCCGTCGGTCGACGAACGACCGTCCTTCGCAGGCAGCCAGGAGCCGGCGGGACTCGTCCGGGTCAAGGACCGGAACTGGATCCTCGGGCACGTGCGGGGGTGTCAGGCACCGCATTGGTGACCGCTCAAGCTCACCTTCGATCTCTAGGAACCGGAAGAAGGCTTGGAGGCCCCGGAAACGGTTCGCAGCCGTGGCAGGACGACGACTGGCAAGGAGGTGCGTGACGAAGGAGTCGATGTGTCCCGGTTCGATGCACGACGACGGAACGAGACCTTGTCGGTCGAGGTCTCGGACGAACAGCGCGCACGCCTCTTGGTAGGTCTCGATGGTCCGAGGCGAACGGTTGAGGGCTGCAAGGCGTCGTCGGAACGAGGCGGCGAGTTCGGGAAGGTCCTCTACAGTGACGGTCTGGCCGGGGCTCGTGCGAGGGGCTCCTCAGGTGCTGTTGGGCTCCTCTCTCTGATCCGGCCAAAGTCACTGTCCGGCGAAGTAGCTGGTCAGAACGGCTAATCCGGGGGCGTAGCTCAGCTGGCTAGAGCACCTGCTTTGCAAGCAGGGGGCCGTGGGTTCGAGTCCCATCGTCTCCACCGGGAAAGTCCAGGTCAGAGGGGGTATCGGGGTCGCCCGGCACCCCCTCTTGCTGGTCCCGTGCCCAGAACGTGCCCAAATCGATTGGGTCGTCATGGGCACGCACGGTCGGCCTCGGATCGTCCCGGTCAGCGCCGAGGGTCCAGTCGAAGCGGTCCAGGTAGCGGGCGATGTCGTTGTCCTGGCCGTCAAGCACGTGCTGGTACCTGAGAGCTGCTGCAGCGGAGGCGTGGCCGATGCGGGCCATTAGCGCCTTGAGGTTGGCACCGCTCGCTGCGGCGAGTGTCGCGGCCGTGTGGCGTAGGTCGTGGAACATCCTCGAGTGGTCCGAGAACAAAACGAAGCGCTGCCGATGAGTCATTCCGTCCCGAGGAGTCGTAGTTCGTGAGTCCGCGACAGAAAGAGGCTCCCGATGTCCACCACGACGCCCAGACGGCTCAGCCGGATTCAGCTCGTGACCATCCCGTCGACCGATCAGGATCGGTCGGTGGCGTTTTACGAAATGCTCGGATTCGAGAAGCGCAACGACGGCCCGTGGGGCGACGGCTATCGATGGGTGGAGCTCTATCCGCCGAACACTCCGACTGGCATCGCGCTCGTGCCTCCGGGACCGGGCGACCCGACCAGCGTTCAGACAGGAATCATCTTCAACACTGACGACATCGACGCCACTCACGCTCAGCTGCAAGGTCTTGGCGTCGACGTCGACGAGTCCGTCGCCCGCGTGGGAGCACCAGCCGAGATTCGTATCGGTGCCGTTCAGATGGCCGGTCCCGCGCCGCCAATGTTCTACTTCCGCGATCCCGACGGCAACTCCCTGCTCATCGTGCAGCCGGGCTGAGGGACTCGGGCCGATCGCTCGTCAACGGCATGCCCCGATCGCCGGGACCGAGCGGCACTTTGGAAACGGTCGAGGTTGCTGTTCCTGACTAAGCCTCCAGGCCCACGGAGCGCGATCCCGAAGGCAGCGCCGCTCGGGCTTGACGTCCCCCGAGGCGTCTCATTTACGTTTGCTCCCAGGCACCGTCACGCGGGAGGAGCGGCATGGCCAAGCTGATCTACGTGGCGAACGTGTCCCTTGACGGCTACATCGAGGACGCGCACGGCAGCATCGAATGGACCGCGCCCCTCGACGAGGTCTTCACCTTCATCACTGACCTTGTGCGCCCCGTCGGTACCTACCTTTATGGACGGCGCATGTACGAAACGATGGCCGTCTGGGAGACCCAACCTGCCCTGGCCGCCCAGTCGGAGCTCATGGCCGACTTCGCCAACGTCTGGCAAGCGGCCGACAAGATCGTCTACTCGACGACACTGCACGCCGTCTCGACCGCCGACACGCGGCTCGAGCGCCGCTTCGACCCCGATTCGGTCCGCGACCTGAAGACGTCCGCCGTCGGCGACTTGACCGTCGGCGGGGCGGCGCTCGCGGCGCACGCGTTCAACGCCGGGCTGGTCGATGAGTGCCAGCTCTTCATCCATCCGGTGTTCGTCGGTGCAGGAAAGCCCGCATTCCCCAGCGCCCGCGTCCAGTTGGAGCTGCTGGAGGAGCACCGGTTCGGCAACGGTGTCGTGAACCTCCACTACCGCATCCCGAGCTGACCCTCCGACCCGGAGTGCACCGGTCGCCTTCGCCTCGACGATCCCACACTGGGGCCGCTCGTAGGCGACGAACAACGGATGCTGGAAGGGGCGGAGCTGCCGGCGCGCGTGCGCTTGTTTCGAGTGTCGCTCCAAGGTGACCCCGAACGCCGGCAGTGATCCGGGGGTCGACTCGATCGGACGGTGAGCAGAATCAGGAGGCGAGTTCTTGGCGACCGTGTAAGCGTCACGATGGTGAGTTCCGACCAGCCGTTGTACGAGCGAATCGGCCGCTCGTACGCGAAGACACGACAAGAGGACCCCAGCGTCGCCAAGGACATTCACGCCTGTCTCGATCACAGCCGTTCCGTTCTCAACGTGGGCGCCGGCACCGGGAACTACGAGCCGCATGGCCGCTTCGTGGTCGCCGTCGAACCATCGCCGGAGATGTTGAAGCAACGTCAAGACCGAAGCCGCCGGGTCGTTCGTGGTGTCGCGGAGGCGTTGCCATTTCCTGACGCCGCGTTCGACGCGGCAATGGCGGTGCTGACGATTCACCATTGGACGGACTGCCTCGCCGGCCTGCGCGAGCTGCGGCGAGTCTCGCTTCGACAGGTGGTGTTCTTCTTCGAGCCGCTGCGTGTCCACGAGTTCTGGGCCCTGGAGTACTTCCCGGAGTCAATCGACGTTCCGTCCGAGCAAAACGCTCCAGGAGAGGACGTCATTCGTCAGGCTCTGCCCGTCCGAGAGATACGGCCGGTGCTTGTGCCACGCGACTGCGTCGACGGCTTCGGTGCAGCGTTCTGGGCCAGACCCGAGGCCTATCTCGACCCTGATGTTCAGGCCGGAATGTCTTGGCTCGCACTTCTCCCGGAGGACGCGCTCAAGCGAGGCTCGGAGCGTCTGGCTGACGATCTCGCATCCGGCGCATGGGAGCGGCGCTTCGGTCACCTGCGGCGCCTCGACTCCTACGACGCCGGGTATCGCATCGCGATCGCGGACTAGCCGACTGTCCCCGAACGCCGGGTCAGAGCGCGCGCGATCCGAGTACGCAGAACTCGTTGCCCTCAGGGTCCGCAAGAACAATCCAGGTCTGGTCGCCTTGTCCCACGTCCGCTCGGGTGGCTCCGAGCGCGAGCAGTCGCTCGACCTCGGCGTCTCGGTCGTCCGGTCGGAAGTCGAGGTGCAGGCGATTCTTCGTCGTCTTCGGCTCAGAGACCGACGCGAAAAGGAGGCCCGGAAGCCGATCCGCCGTGGGTCTGATCTCGAACTCGGCTGGGTCGTTGTTCACGACAACCCAGCCGAGGGCGCCTCGCCACCAGAGTCCGAGGGCACGCGGGTCGCGGGCATCGACGATCGTTTGCTCCCACTCGAGGCTCACGAGCCGATCGTAGAAAGCTCCTGGTTGGTGTGCCCGATCGGCGAAACGCTACGGCGTGCCCTGGTTGGGCGCGCTTGCGCCTGCTAGCTCGGGGAGCCCCATAACGCCGGGCGGGGGGGCGACCGCTTCATCAGGGCAGCTACACCGAGGCGACGAGATCGGACAGGTGCTGCAGCGAGTTGTCGAGGTGGTCCTGCCCGAACGGCGGGAACTGGAGGTACT
>JAOBWJ010000290.1 GCA_025463335.1 Acidimicrobiales bacterium | reverse complement strand
CGTCCACGCCGATCTCCCGCTGGTTGATCGACGCCAGCCGGTCGCCGTGCAGGACCTCGATGGGGTCCTCGATGGTGATGATGTGGCACTCGCGGGTGCGGTTGATGTGGTCGATCATGGCGGCGAGCGTCGTGGTCTTGCCCGAGCCCGTCGGCCCGGTCACGAGGACCAGCCCGCGTCGTTCCAGGGCCAGGCGGCCGACGACGTCGGGCAGGCCGAGGTCGGCGAAGGTGGCCGACGACGGTCGCACCAGCCGGAAGATGAGCGCGACCGAGCCCCGCTGGCGGAAGGCGTTGGCCCGGAACCGGCCGACATCCGGGACGGCGTACGCGAAGTCGACATCGGCGCTGGCCGCGAACCGCTCCCGGACGTCGGTCCGCATGACGGCGTCGGCCATGGCCGCGGTGTCCTCGGGCTGCAGCTCGGCCTCCCCCTCCACCCGGCGCAGGATGCCGTCGACGCGCAGGCGCGGCGGCGAACCCACCTTCACGTGGAGGTCGGAGCCGCCCGCCTCGGCGAGGGACCGGAGGAGGGCGTCGAGGCGCGGATGGGCCATGGCGTCTTGTCGGCGCGTTGGAGAGGCGACCTTGAGGTCGTAGGGTCTTCAACCCGTGAGTGTCGATACCGCCGTGCTGGCTGACCTGGCCCGCGCCCGGCGCAGCCGACGCCTGGCCGATGTCGACATTTTCGAGAAGCTGTACCAGGCCTATCTCAGCGTCATCGCCGTCGGTGTCGTGCTCGCCGTGGGCGCCAGCACCATCGGCGACGACCGGGTCGGACCGGCCACGCTCGACCGGGTCCTCAGGGAGGGGCCGGCGGTCGTCGGCCTGGTAGCGGCCCTGGTGCTCATCATCGGGCTGCGCTCGGGCGCCCGGGGCGGGCCGCTCACCCTCGAAGCGCCGTTCGTGACCCACGTCCTGCTGTCGCCCGTGCCGCGCGACCTGGCCCTGCGGGAGCCGTCGTTCCGCCAGCTGCGCCAGATGGTGCTGGCCGGTGGCGGCATCGGCGCCCTGGCCGGCCTACTCGCCAGCCACCGGCTGCCGGTCGACACCCTTCCGCTCATCGCCTGGGGCGCGGTGGCCGGGGTCGTGCTCGGCGTGGCCACGGCCGGAGCGGCCATGGTCGTGGCCGGCTTCCCGGTGGCCAAGCCGATCGTGCATGTCCTGTCGCTGGTCATGCTGGCCGGGTCGGTCGCCGACATCGTCGCCGGCACGGCGTGGTCACCGGGGTCGATCGTCGGGCGCCTGGCCCTGAGCGGTGTCCACTTCGACCCGGTGGGACTGGCCGCCATCCCGGTGGCCGTGGCCCTCGCCGTGGGTGGGGTGGCCGTTGTGGGCGGCACGTCGATCGAGTCGGCCATCCGCCGGGCCGGCCTTGTGTCCCAGCTCCGGCTGGCCGTCACCCGCCAGGATCTCCGCACGGTCGTGCTGCTCCAGCGCCGCCTGGCCCAGGACGCCGCCCGCAGCCGGCCGTGGGTCCGCATTCCGGCCGGCCGGCGGCTGCCGGTCTTCCGGCGAGGGCTCCAGGGCCTGGCCCGCCTCCCGTTGGTGCGGCTGGTCCGGGTGGTCGCCCTGTGCTCGGTGGCCGTCGCCGCCGCCGTGGGGACGTGGCGGGGTACCAGCCCGCTGATCATCGTGAGCGGGCTCGCCCTGTGGGCCGCCGCCCTCGACGTCATCGAGCCGCTGGCGCAGGAGCTCGACCACCCCGATCGCTGGGCCGGTTACCCCGTCAACCCTGGCGACCTGCTCGGGCGCCACCTGACCGCCCCACTGCTCGCCCTCGTGTTGGCCACGTGCATCCCGGTGGGCGTGGTGGCCGCGCTCGGTGACGCCGGCAAGGTGCTGGGCACGGCCGGAGGCGTCCTCATCCCGGCGTGCATGGCCGCCGTCCTCGGCGCCGCGGCCAGCGTGGCGACCGCCCCCTTCGACCCTGGCGCCCTGCAGATGCAGATGCCGGAGGCCATCGGCACCCAGCTGATCGTCCGGGTGGCCTGGCCGCCGGCCATCGTGATCGTCGCCTGCCTGCCGGTGCTCGCCGCCCGCGGCGCCGCGGCCAAGGGACTCAGCGAGTTCCCGGCCGCCACCCAGTACCTACTGCCCATCTGCATCCTGCTCGGAGCCGTCAGCATGTGGCTGGCCCGACGCAAGCCGGAGGTTCTGTGACCGACACTGCTGAACCCGTGCTCGAAGCGAAGGGGCTGGCCAAGGACTACGGCGACCAGCTCGGCCTCGAGCCCACGACGCTGGCCGTCGGTGCCGGCGAATTGCTGCTGTTGGTCGGACCCAACGGCGCCGGGAAGTCGACGTTGCTCGGCCTGTGCGCCGGGCTGCTCGAGCCCACCGCCGGCGAGGTCCTGGTCTCCGGGGCCGAGGTCGGGTCGCTCGCGGCCCGGGCGGCCACGTCGGTCATCCCCGACAACCCCGTCCTCTACGACGACCTCTCGGTGTGGGAGCACGCCCAGTACATCGCCCGCCTCAACCACGTGGAGGACTGGGAGCCGCTGGGTGAGGAGCTGCTGCACCGCCTCGGGCTGGCTCCCCGGCGTGACGATCTCCCGTCGCGCTTCAGCCGCGGCCTTCGCCAGAAGACGTCGCTCCTCCTCGGCCTGCTGCGCCCGGCGGAGCTGCTCCTGATCGACGAGCCGTTCGTCGGCCTCGACACGCCCGGCCAGTCGACCCTGGTCGAGCTCCTCGAGGAAGTCGTGGCCGCCGGCGTCACGGTCGTGGTGTCGTCCCACCAGTACGACCTGGCCGACCGGGCCAGCCGCTGCGTCGGGCTGCGTGACGGCGAGGTCGTGCATGACGGCGACGCCAGCCGCGAGATCGTTCGACAGCTCACCGGGGGCTAGGAAAACCAAGCCGCAGCGAACAGCGGCATTCGGCCTAGGCCGCCGACCACGAGCACCGCGAACCGCAAGCCCCAGAAGGACGCGACAAGGTGAGGCCGAGGCAGGCCGGATGCCGCTGTTCCGAAGGCTCGCCGGAGGCGTCCGAGCCTTTGGTTTGGCCCGAGGCCGAAGCGCCCGAGACTCCGGATCAGGGCAACCGCAACGTCCCGTCGTCGGCGACCACGGCGAGGCCGTCGACCACCAGCGTCGCGGCCACCCGCTCGGCCCGCTCGGCGTCCGGCCAGCCCATCACGTCGGCCAGCCGGTCGACCTCGACCGGCCCCCGCCGGAGGGCATCGACGAGGCGGCCCCGGCCCTGGCGATCGGAGCCGGCGAACGTCGACTGCGGCGTGGAGATCCCGGCCGACCCCGCGACCGGGTCGGGCTCGGGCCACCCAACCGACGCCCAGGCGCACGACGCGACGATGGGGCACACCACGCATCGGGGCGTCCGCTTCAGGCACACCAGCGCCCCGAGGTCGAACACCGCCTGGCCCCACGCCCAGCCGTCGCCCGGCGGGACGAGTGAGTCGGCCAGGGTCTGGGCGTCACGGGGCGCCAGCGACTGGCCGGCACCGGCCCGAGCCAGGAACCGGCCGGCGTTGGTGTCGACCAGGCCGATGTCGTGCTCGTAGGCGAACACCAGCACGGCGCGAGCGGTGTATGGCCCAATGCCCGGCAAGGCCAGCAGGGCGTCGAGGTCATCGGGCAGGTGTCCGCCGTGGCGCTCGACGACCAGCACGGCGCACCGGTGGAGGTTGAGCGCCCGGCGGTTGTAGCCGAGCCCCTCCCAGGCCCGGACCACGTCGCCCGCCGACGCCGCCGCGCACGCGGCCGGGTCGGGGAAGCGTTCGAGGAACGCCTCCCACCGGGGCACGACCCGCGGCACCTGGGTCTGCTGGAGCATCAGCTCCGAGACCAGCACCTCCCACGGATCCCGGGTTCGCCGCCACGGCAGATCCCGCCCGTGGTCGGCGGCCCAGCTCAGGAGGGCTTGCTGCACCAGAAGACGTCGGTGACGTACGGGAGGCGGATGATCGCTGGGAAGCCGGCCACCAGCGTGCGCACCTGGCGGGCGATGTCGGCCTGCCGGTCGGCATCCCAGGTGGCCACATAGCTGGTCGAGAGGACACGATCGACGAGGCCGTCCTCGTCGAGCTGCTGCTCCCAGCCCAGCTGCCGGTGGACGGCCGGGCCGAAGCGGCCGGAGGCATCGAGCACGCCAGCCCAGTCGATGCTCTTGTCGTAGGGACGCTGGACCTGCCAGTCGAAGATGCGGCCGAGCTCGCCGACCCACGGCACCGACTCGTCGCGCTCGTTCCAGATCAAGCCCAACCCACCGCCGGGGCGGAGCACACGGTCGATCTCGGCCAGGGCGGCCGGTGGGTCGAACCAGTGGAAGGCCTGGGCCACGGTCACCACATCGACCGACGCGTCGGGCAGCGGGATGGCCTCGGCCGTGCCGTCGAGCACCGCCGCCCCGGTGAGGAGCGACCGCATGGCCTCGACCGGCTCGACGGCGACCACGCGAGCGCCGGTCGTCACCAGGAGGCGGGTGAGCTTGCCGGTGCCGGCAGCCAGGTCCAGCACGTCGCGGCCCGGCCCGATGCCGAGCTCGTCGACGAGCAGGCGCACCGCCTCGTCGGGGTACGACGGGCGGCCGCGCTCGTAGGCCTCGGCCGCGGCGGTGAAGCCGGTCCGGGCCACCTCGTTGATCGGTGCCTCAGACGTCGGAGTCGCTCCAGATGTCGCCGCTGTACGGCCGCTGGCGCGGCGGCGCGCCCTCCCGCTTCCACACCATGACCTTGCGGCGGAAGTAGCAGACCTCCTCACCCCGCTGGTTCAGGCCCTTGCTCTCCACGGTGACGATGCCGCGGTCACCCTTCGACGTCTCCTTGACGTCGAGCACCCGGGTCTCGGCGTAGATCGTGTCGCCGTGGAACGTGGGCTTGGGGTGCTTGAGGCTCTCGACCTCGAGGTTGGCGATGGCCGCCCCGCTCACGTCGGGCACGCTCATGCCCAGCACCAGCGAATAGACCAGGTTGCCGACGACGACGTTCTTGCCCTGGGGGCTCTCGTGCTCGGCGAACCATTCGTTGGTGTGCAGCGGATGGTGGTTCATGGTGATCATGCAGAACAGATGGTCGTCGTATTCGGTGATCGTCTTGCCGGGCCAGTGGCGGTAGACGTCGCCGACGACGAAGTCCTCCAGGTAGCGCCCGAACGGGCGCTCGTGAGTCGTCATGGCACGCGACCGTACGCAAGACCTCAATTCGGCGGCGAAACAGCCGAATGGATGGCGATGGGAGTGTCGAGTGACTCGACGTTGGACCCGGACGCGCTCCGGGTCTGGACGCGCGCCCTCGATGTCCGCTCCGTCGCCCTAGCCATGATCGCCGTGGCCTCGCCCTTCATGCCCACGCTCCACGACAAGGGCTGGTTGGCGTCGCTCGTCCTGGCCTTGGTGTTCCTGCCGTACAACGTCCTCCTCGCCGTCCGCCTGCGTCGCCGCCATCGGCTCGATGCCCTCATGCCGGCCGCCGACCTGCTCCTCGCCGTGGGCTTCGTCGCCATCGTCCCCGAGACGTGGCCGGCGATCATCGGCATCGCCGTGGCTGACGTGGCCTTCGCCGTCGTCATGTTCGGCCGTCGGGTGGCCTTCCTGGCCGCCGGCATCGGTGCCGCCGCCCTCACAGTCGCCGGCCTCGACATCGACCACGGCATCGACGTCGGCGTGTTCGGCTTCCTCAGCTCGGCCGCCATCGTCATCACCACCGTCGGCTCGGTGAGCGCGCGCGAACGGCACCTTCGCCGCAGCTACCTGGCCCTCGTCAACGGCGTCGAGGGGATCGTGTGGGAGTGGGAGGTCGGGCGCTCCCGCCTGACCTTCATGAGCCGGCAGGTCGAGACGATCCTCGGGTGGAGCGTCGAGGAGGCGTCCGACTGGGAGTTCTGGAACGCGCGGACGCACCCCGAGGACGACCCCAGCGTGACCGATCGGATCCACGACGCGTTGAGCAAGGACGAGCGGTCGGCCGAGTTCCGGGTCCAACACGCCGAGGGCCACTGGGTCTGGCTGCGGGACGCCATCGCCGTGGAACGCGACGCAAGCGGCTCCCTGCGCCGGATCCGCGGCATCGCCGTCGACGTCACCCGCCAGCGCGACACGGCGCTCGACCTCCAGCAGTACGCGGACATCGTCGAACAGATCCAGTTCAGCATCATGGTCTGGCGCCTGGAGGACCCCGACGACGTCCGGTCGCTCACGGCCGTGCGCAGCAACCCGGCGTCGGTCGAGCTCTTCGGCCGATCGGTCGAGGAGACCCTCGGGCGTCGCCTGGTCGACCTGTGGCCGGGGGCCGGCAGCGAGCGCTTCGCCACTGCCATCGCCCACACCATCCGCACCGGCGAGCGGACCGTCGTCCAGCAAGTGCCGTTCCCCCGGCCCGACGGCTTCGAGGGCTACTTCTCGGTGCGCATGTTCCCGCTGCCCGACCGCTGCGCCGGTCTCGTGAGCGAGGACGTCACCGATCAGCGCCAGGCCGAGGAGGCGCTGCGCCACCTCGCCCTGCACGACACCCTCACCGGGCTTCCCAACCGGGCCCTGCTCCAGGACCGCACGGCCACGGCCTTGGCCGTCGCCCGACGTACGTCCCAGCCGGTTGCCCTGCTGGTCCTGGACCTCGACCAGTTCAAGGAGATCAACGACACCCTCGGCCACCCGATGGGCGACCGCATGCTCGAGCAGGTGGGCGCCCGGCTGGCCACCGTGCTGCGCGACTGCGACACCGTGGCGCGCCTGGGGGGCGACGAGTTCGCCGTGCTGCTCACCGTGGACGCCGGTCGAGCGAGCGCCGAGCGCGTTGCCCGGAGGATCCGGGAGGCGCTGGCCGAGCCGTTCGACCTCGTCGGCATCTCCGTCCAGACCGGGGCCAGCATCGGCATCGTGCTCAGCCCCGAGCACGGCACCGACGCGGAGACGCTCAGCCAACGGGCCGACATCGCCATGTACAACGCCAAACGGAGCGGCCGGGGCTATGCCTTCTATGCCCCCGAGGACGACCGGTCGAGCCTGCGCCGACTGGCCCTGGTCGGCGAGCTGCGCCGGGCCCTGGAGCGCGAGGAGCTGGTGCTGCACTACCAGCCCCAGATCGACGTGAGCACGGGGGCCGTGCTGGGCGTGGAGGCCCTGGTCCGGTGGCAGCACCCCGAGCACGGCCTGCTGCCCCCGTCCGAGTTCATCGAGCTGGCCGAGGTGTCGGGCACCATCCAGCCCCTCACCAAATGGGTCGTGCGCACGGCGGTGGCCCAGGCCGCCGAGCTGGCCCGGGCCGGGCACCACCTGGTGATGTCGGCCAACGTGTCGGCCCGCAATCTCTACGACCCCGACCTGGTCAAGGGCATCGGCGAGGACCTGGCGGCGTCCGGCCTCCCGCCCGAGCTGCTCATGCTCGAGCTGACCGAGAGCGAGCTGGTCGACGACCCGTCGCAGGTGATGACGGTCCTGTCCCTGGTCAGCGGCATGGGCGTTCGATTGGCCATCGACGACTTCGGCACCGGATGGTCGTCGCTGTCGAACCTGACCAGGCTGCCCATCCACCAGATCAAGATCGACCGCTCGTTCGTCTCTCAGATGCTGCTCGGCGGCGACGACGCCGTCATCGTCCGCTCGATCGTCGATCTCGGCCACAACCTCGGCCTGGCCGTCGTCGCCGAGGGCGTGGAGGACGAACTGACGATGGCCGCGCTGGCCAGCCTGGGATGCGACCAGGCCCAGGGCTACCTGCTCTGCCGACCGGTCCCGGCCGCCGAGCTCGTGACCTGGCTCGACAACCGGAAGCTCTCGGCGACTCCGGCTTAAAAGAGCATCAAGCCGCAGTGAACAGCGGCATTCGGCCCTTGCCAGGTGCCGTGGTCGGCACCAGGGGATCCCGGCCACCAAGCAGCGTGGCGCACCGGTCGGCGGGCCGGATGCCGCTGTTCCGAAGGCTCGGCGAAGCCGTCCGAGCCTTTGGCAACCGTGAAGCTCGGCCAGGTCTGATGCGGGACCCGGACGCTTCCCTCAGATCTTCCGGAGGCGCACCTCGACCACGCGGTGGTCGGACCCCTTGCGCAGGACCAGGTCGGCCCGCTCCCGGGTCGGGAGGATGTTCTCGGCCAGGTTGCGCCCGTTGATCTCGTGCCAGATGGCGGTGGCCACCTCGACCGCCTCGGTGTCGCCCAGCCCGGCGAAGTGACGGAAGAACGAGTCCTCGCTCTGGAACACCGTGGCCCGCAGGGCCAGGAAGCGCTCGACGTACCAGCGCAGGATGTCGCCCTCCTCGGCGTCGACGTAGACCGAGAAGTCGAAGAAGTCCGACACCGACAGGGCGGCGTCGGCCTGGAGCACGTTCACGCCCTCGACGATCACGATGTCGGGCCGCCGCACGAGCTGCAGCTCGCCGGGGACGATGTCGTAGCGCTCGTGGGAGTACACGGGCGCCGCCACCTCGTCGCGCCCAGCCTTGACGTCGGCCATGAACTGGACCAGGCGCCTCGTGTCGTAGCTCTCGGGGAAGCCCTTTCGGGTCATGATCCCCCGGGCCTCCAGCACGGCGTTGGGGTGGAGGAACCCGTCGGTGGTGACGAGGTCGACCGACGGGTGGTCGGGCCACCGGCACAGGAGCGCCTGGAGGATGCGGGCGGTGGTGCTCTTGCCCACGGCCACGCTGCCGGCCAGGCCGATGACGAAGGGCACCTTGGCCGTGGGCTTGCCCAGGAACGTGTCGGTCACCCGATACAGCGACTGCGAGGCGGCCACGTACAGGTTCAGCAACCGCGACAGCGGCAGGTAGACCTCGGCCACCTCGTCGAGGTCGAGCCGCTCGGTGATGCCCTGGAGCTCGGCCACGTCGGACTCGTCGAGCGTCAGGGGCGTCGAGGCCCGAAGCCGAGCCCATTCGTCGCGCCGAAAGGTCAGGTATGGCGAAAGGGCGTCAACCACCGCATGACTGTAGGACCGGTCATCGGCGAGACTGGTCGTGTGCCCCCCAGGGGCCAGGGGGGGACGACCATGGAGCTCGACCGCACGCTCGCCATCCGGCTCACGCTGGCAGCCCTCTCGCTGGGCGCCGCCGCCGTGCACTTCGCCATGACGCCCCAGCACGCCAGCGAGTCGATCGTGCACGGCGTCGGGTTCGTCGTGGCCGGCTGGGCCCAGGTCGTGGTAGCCGGACTCCTGTTCGCCCGGCCCGGGCGCCGGACGCTGACGTGGGCCGCCCTCGTGCAGCTGTCCCTCGTCGCCGTCTGGGCCCTGAGCCGGACCTACGGCCTGCCCTTCGGGCCCCAACCCTGGGAGCCGGAGGCGGTCGGAACCGCGGATCTCATCACCGTGGCCATGGAAGTCGGGTTCGTCGTGCTGGCCGTGGCCGCCCTGGGCTCGCGCCGCCGGGTCCCGATCGCCGCCGGGCTGGTGGCCGCTGGGCTCATCATGGGTGGCACCACCGCCGCCATCGCCTCTCCCTCGGTGATGGTCCACCACCACGACCAGGCCGCGGCCGGCCACGCCCACGACCACACCCCACCCGATACCGCGGCGACGACCTCGGGCGGCACCGCCGGTCTCGACGGAGCCCACGCCCACGCCCACATCGTCACCTCCAGCGGCCCGCCCACCGCCGAGCAGATCGCCCGGGCCAACGACCTCATCCAGGCGACGAAGCGGGCGATCCCCAAGTGGGCCGACCCGCAGGCGGCCGAGGCGGCCGGCTTCCGCGCCATCCAAGGCCCGCAGGCGGACTACGTGCACTACGTCAACTTCCGCTGGCTGAACGACAACAAGATCGTCGACCCCGAGGCACCCGAGTCCCTCGTCTTTCGCAGCACCGACGGCACCGTGGCCGGGTATCGGCTGGAGTCGGCGATGTACATCCTGCCGAGCTTCGGCTACCCGATTCCCGACGTCGGCGGCTCGCTCACTCCCTGGCACAACCACGGCGACCTGTGCTTCGGGGCCGGCGGCATGATCGTCGGCACCACGGCCAAGGGCTCGTGCCCGGCCGGCTCGAGCAACCTCGAGACACCCGACATGCTCCACGTCTGGATCGTCGACCACGCCGACGGCCCCTTTGGCGGCATTGAAGCGGTCAAGTAGCGAACGATCGATTACCAGCGGGAATCAGGCCGGCCGTAGCCTGCGGCCATGTCCGACCTGCGCGCGGCTGCTGCCGCTGTCGAGACCGCCTCCGAGGTGGTCGACGCTGCTGCCCGTCACCTCGCCGCCAACGGTGGTGTCGACGCCAACCAGGCCGTCGCCTACGACTTGGCCCACGCCACCTCGGCCGTGGCCAGCGCCCGGGCCATGCTCGACTACGGCGCCAAGGGCGACGTCGAAGCCGCCCTGACGTGTGCCTTCGTGGCCGACGCCGTGCACGACCTGGCCACCAAGGTGCTGGGCCGGGAGGACGCCTGGGGCGTCGACCACGGCGCCCTGCGCGACGCCATGCCCTTCGTGGCCGAGCACCGCGACCCGGCATTTCTCGCCGGGCTGGCCGGCCAGGAGGGGCCCCGCCACCTGGACGAGGACTTCGAGCTGGTCCGCGAGACGTTCAAGCGGTTCGCGGAGGAGCAGATCAAGCCCCACGCCGAGCACGTGCACCGCACCAACGCGGATGTGCCGGAGTCGATCATCGCCGGACTCGGCGAGCTGGGCGCGTTCGGCCTGTCGATCCCCGAGGAGTACGGCGGCTACGCGTCGGGCGGCGAGTCCGACTACCTCGGCATGGTGGTGGCCACCGAGGAGCTCTCCCGCGGCTCGCTCGGCATCGGCGGCTCGCTCGTGACCCGCCCCGAGATCCTGGCCCGAGCCATCGTGGGCGGCGGCACCGAGGAGCAGAAGAAGCACTGGCT
>JAOBWJ010000287.1 GCA_025463335.1 Acidimicrobiales bacterium | reverse complement strand
ACCTCGTGCACCAGCTCCAGGTGGCCCTCAAGGCCAAGGAGCTCTACAAGCGGGACAAGGACTACATCGTCACCGACGGCGAGGTGAAGATCGTCGACGAGTTCACCGGCCGCATCCTCGAGGGCCGCCGCTGGTCGGAGGGCATCCACCAGGCGGTCGAGGCCAAGGAAGGGGTGAAGATCAAGGAGGAGAACCAGACCCTCGCCACCATCACCCTCCAGAACTACTTCCGCCTCTACGACAAGCTCTCGGGCATGACGGGCACCGCCGTCACCGAGGCCGCCGAGTTCGCCTCGACCTACGAGCTCGCCGTGGTGCCGATCCCGACGCACCGCCCGCTGGCCCGCCTCGACCAGCCCGACCTGATCTACAAGACCGAGATGGCCAAGTTCGAGGCCGTGGTCGACGACCTGTCCGAGCGCTACGAGGCCGGCCAGCCCGTGCTCGTCGGCACCGTGTCGGTCGAGAAGTCCGAGCTGCTCTCCACCCTGCTCCGCAAGCGCGGGATCCCGCACGAGGTCCTCAACGCCAAGCAGCACACCCGTGAGGCCGAGATCGTCACCCAGGCCGGCCGGCTGAACGCGGTCACGGTGGCCACCAACATGGCCGGCCGCGGCGTCGACATCATCCTCGGCGGCAACCCCGAGGGCCTGGCCATGCGAGAGGTCCGGGCCGAGGGCCTCGACCCCGAGACCGAGGAAGGCCAGGCCCGCTACAAGCTCCTGCTCGAGCGGTTCGACGCCGAGACCCGGGCGGAGGGCGAGAAGATCCGGTCCCTGGGTGGCCTCTACGTGCTCGGCACCGAGCGCCACGAGAGCCGGCGCATCGACAACCAGCTGCGCGGCCGTGCCGGCCGCCAGGGCGACCCGGGCGAGAGCCGCTTCTACCTGTCGCTCGAGGACGAGCTCATGCGCCTGTTCGCCACGGGCGCCATGTCGTGGGTGATGGGCAAGGCCCTGCCCGACGACGTCCCCATCGAGGCCAAGATGGTCAGCAAGGCCATCGAGCGGGCGCAGAACACGGTCGAGGCCCGCAACGGCGAGATCCGCAAGAACGTCCTCAAGTACGACGAGGTCATGAACGAGCAGCGGAAGGTCATCTACCGCCGCCGCAACCAGATCCTCGAGGGTCACGACCTGCGCGACGAGGCCATCGAGAGCCTCGAGACCGCCCTGGAGAACACCGTCCGCGCCTCGTGCGTCTCCGACGTGGCCGACGAGTGGGACCTCGAGGGGCTGGTGGCCCAGCTCAACGAGTACTACCCGACCCGCTTCACGGTCGAGGACCTGGCTCGCACCGACCTGGTCGAGGAGATCGTCGACGCCGTGACGGCCGAGGCCATCGAGCACTACGAGGCTCGCGAGGCCGAGTTCGGCGCCGAGGACATGCGCTCGATCGAGCGTCAGGTCATGCTGCGGGTGATCGACACCCACTGGCGCGAGCACCTCTACGAGATGGACTACCTGCAGGAGGGCATCCACCTGCGGGCCATGGGCCAGAAGGACCCGCTCGTCGAGTGGCAGCAGGACGGCTACGCCATGTTCGGCGCCATGGTCGACGCCATCGCCGAGAACTTCGTGAAGTACGTCATGCACCTGCAGGTCGTGCAGGAGGAGGCCCCGAACGCCGAGGTCCGCAACCTCCAGACCAGCGGTCCCGAGTCGGTCCAGGGATCGGACAACATGCGCCAGGCCTTCGCCTCGGCGCCGGTGGAGGACGACGGCTTCGGTGAGGCCCCGGACCCGATCCCGAACCAGCCCGACGTCATGACCCCGGTCGTGAAGTCGGACGAGGAGAAGATCGGCCGCAACGACCCGTGCTTCTGCGGGAGCGGCAAGAAGTACAAGCACTGCCACGGCGCCGCCTGAGGTGAAGGACTTCGCCGATGACATCGCCGCGCTCCGCGCCCGGTTGGACGAAGCTCGCCAGTACCTGCGGGTCGACGCCGGGCGCGACCGCGTGCGCGAGTTGGAAGCCGTCGCCTCGGCACCCGACCTGTGGGACGACACCGACCGGGCCCGCCAGGTCACGACCGAGCTGTCGACGGTGAAGGGCGATGTCGACCTGTGGGAGGCGCTGGCCTCCCGGCTCGACGACGCCGCCGTGCTCGACGAGCTGGCACGGGAGGAGAGCGACGAGTCCCAGGAGGACGAGATCGCGACGGCGCTCGAGTCGTTGGCAACCCGCTTCGCCGAGCTCGAGCTTCGGGCGTTGTTCTCGGGGGAGTGGGACGAGCACGACGCCATCTGCGAGGTCCACGCCGGCGAGGGCGGCACCGATGCCCAGGACTGGGCCGAGATGCTCGTGCGCATGTACCGGCGCTGGGCCGAGAAGCACGGCATGGACGTCGAGATCGACGAGGCCTCCGCCGGCTCCGAGGCCGGGCTGCAGTCGGCCACGTTCATCATCAAGGGTCGCTACGCCTACGGCTGGATGCGCTCCGAGCAGGGCGTGCACCGGCTGGTGCGCATGTCGCCGTTCGACTCGGCCCACCGCCGGCAGACGTCGTTCGCCTCGATCGACGTGACCCCGCTGATCGACGACCCCGGCGACGTGGTCATCGACGACAAGGACCTGCGCATCGACACGTACCGGTCGTCCGGCGCCGGCGGCCAGCACGTCAACGTGACCGACTCGGCCGTGCGCATCACCCACCTGCCGACCGGCGTGGTCGTGTCGTGTCAGAACGAGCGCTCGCAGACCCAGAACAAGAACCGGGCCATGCAGGTGCTGGTGGCCAAGCTGGCCGAGCTGCAGCGCGAGGAGCACAAGGCCGAGCTGCAGTCGATCTCCGGCACCAGCGCCGGTGCCGCCATGGGCAACCAGATCCGCTCCTACGTGATGGCGCCCTACCAGCTGGTCAAAGACCTCCGCACCAACCACGAGACCGGCAACGTCGAGCAGGTCATCGAGAACGGCGACCTCGACGACTTCATGGAGGCCTTCCTCCGCTGGGAGCGGGCCTCCTAAGCTCGC
>JAOBWJ010000279.1 GCA_025463335.1 Acidimicrobiales bacterium | reverse complement strand
CCTGCGAGCCGGCGACGAACAGCACCACGTAGAAGGTGAGCACCCCGGTGCCGAGCGCGGTGCGGGCCGGGCGGTCGCGAGGACGGTCCAGCAGTTGGTGCATCTCGCGGTCGTGCGTCAGCCGAGCTTCGAGGAAGGGCCAGGCATAGAGAAAGCCGAACGTGAGGCCGGGCAGCACGATGGCGGGCCAGAACACCTCGGAGATGTCGTAGCCGAAGATGCTGAACCGCCACGCCGGGGCCAGCCGCAGCGCGCCTTCGAGCCAACCGATGTACCAGTCGGGTTGCGCGGCCGTGGTGACCGACGCCGGCTCGAACGGCCCGTACAGCCAGACCGGGTTGATCTGGGCCACGCCCCCGAGCAGGCACAGCACGGCCAGGATGCCGGCGAACAGGCCGGCCGACTTGGCCGCGTAGCTCGGCCACAACTGGCTGCCGATCACGTTGTCCTCGGTGCGTCCTGGCCCCGGGAACTGCGTGTGCTTCTGGCGCCACACCACGGCCAGGTGCAGGCCCATCACCGTGGCGATGATGACCGGGAGCACCAGGATGTGCAGCACGAACATCCGGGAGAGGATGTCCTCGGCCGGGAACTCGCCACCGAAGAGCAGGAACGCGATCCACGTGCCGATGAACGGGATGGCGAGCACCACCGAGTACATGATCCGCAGGCCGGTCCCCGAGAGCAGGTCGTCGGGAAGCGAGTAGCCGAAGAAGCCGTTGGCGATGACGAGCAGCAGCAGCGTCACGCCGAACACCCAGTTGAGCTCCCGCGGCTTGCGGAACGCCCCGGTGAAGAAGATCCGGAACAGGTGCACGATGACGGCGCCGGCGAACAGCAAGGCCGCCCAGTGGTGGACCTGGCGGAACACCAGGCCGGCCCGCACGTCGAAGCTGATCCGCACGGTCGACTGGTAGGCCTCGGTCATGGTCACGCCCCGCAGCGGCGCGTACGACCCTTGGTAGGTCACCGTCCTGGAGCTGGCGGAGAAGAAGAAGCTGAGGTAGATGCCGGTCAGCACCAGGATGATGAAGCAGTACATGGCGATCTCGCCGAGCAGGAACGACCAGTGGTCCGGGAACACCTTGGCCGTGGCGCTGCGCAGGAAGCGGTTGGTGCCGAGGCGCTCGTCGAACCAGCGGAGCAGGCGGCGTGTCATGGGGCTGCCTCCAGGACGCTCAGGGACCGCACCAGCGAGAGGACCCCGCACAGCACGGTCGCGGCACCGCCAACCGACCACATCAGTGCGCCGGCCACCTGCTGCTGGACCAGCGACGGGTAGCTCTCGTACCAAGGGCCCGACGCCAACGTCATGGCCGCGCCGAGGGCGATGCCGGGCAGCGATGCCACGAACACGGCGAGGGCGGCGACGGGCGACGCCGGGCGGGCCCCGAGACCGGCTGCCCACCACAGGCCTGCGCCGGCGGCGAGGAACGACAGGTGCTCGGCCACGTGCACGGGCAGCACGCGCTCGGCGCCGTCGAACAGCGGCGGCAGGTGCCAGATGGCCACGACCACCACATGGGCGCCGACCAGCGAGAACAGCACCATCCCGGAAACGGGTCGGATCGGTGCCCGCCAGATACGCAGCCCGCCGAGCACGAGCAACGGGGCGGCGACGGCCAAGAGGAGGAGGTGCTGGCCCATGTGCCACACCAGGCTCTCGGTCGTGCGGGCGTCGACCGGTGGCGACACGGCCAACACCGCCACCAGGCCACCCGCACCGAACACGAGCCGGTTAGACACAGCGCACCGGGTGGAAGCCGATGGCGTACAGCTCCTCGAGGATGATCACGATGACGTTGATGGCGCCGATGACGAGCGCCAGCCGCCCGAGGAACAGGTGGCGGCCGACCACGTCGTCTTCGACCTCGTCCTCGTGCTCGGCGGCGCTGCCCTTCGTCACCCGCCAGGCCAGCAGCATGGCCACACCGCACACGGCGAGGGTGGCGGCGGTGACGGCGTGGATCGTCCACGTCGTCGTCGGCTCGGTGCACGTGAACCGGGCGATCGAGGAGATGTAGAGGATGTGCACGGTCCAGGCCGCGATCGGGGCGACCAGAGGGAACCAGAGGTGCACCACCCCCCGAAGGCCATAGAACTCGGGGTGCGCTCGGGTCGCGGTCATTGGAAGTGGACGGCGAGGAAGAGGGACGGGAACACGAACACCCACACGCCGTCGACGAAGTGCCAGTAGAGGGCGGCGGCCTCTGCGCTCCGGTGGTGGCCGCGGTCGTAGCGCCCCAAGGCCGCCTTGACCTGCACCACCGCGTTCATGACGAGACCCACCAACACATGGATCGCGTGCAGGCCCACGATCGTGTAGAAGGCCGAGCCGTAGGCATGGTCCCGCCACCCGTAGTGCAGGGCGTTGAAGTCGATGGCAGTGGAGACGAGGAAGGCGGCGCCCATCACGAACGCGACCGCCATGCCGACCCGGAAGGTGCCGATCCGATTGGTCCGGAGCGCATGCTCGGCAATCACGACCGGGATCGAGCTGCCCCACAGCACGAAGCTGAACGGCAGGGCCAGCTTCAGGTCGGGGAGCTCGACCCCGGCCGGAGGCCACTCCTTCGACGCCGCCCACAGGAAGTACCACGAGGCGAGGAGGCAGAGGAAGATCGTGCCTTCGGTGGCGATCACCATGAGCATCCCCCACCACGTGACCGAGCGGCCCCGGTGGACGGCGGGCGCTATCGGTACGGCGACGGGTGCAACCGCGGTCATCGCAGGTCCTCCTCGGTGCGCCAGGCCCACACGCCGGCGGCCACGACGATGCCGACGACCCCGACGACCGCCATGATCTCGGCGTTCACGAGGAGGCCGACGAAGAGCACGGCGATGCCGAGGGCCGTGGCCACCGGCACCCAGCTCTCGCGCGGGATCCGGAGATCCTCCTCTGGTCGCGTGTCGAAGCCCTCGGTGACCGGCGTCCGCCGCTCGACGGCACCGACCGCGGTGACGCCCTCGGTGCCGGGCCCGCCGGCCGTTGCGTACCGCAGCGGGCGCCGGTCCCAGAGCGGGTGGCGCCCCTCCACCACCGGCAAGGCGGCGAAGTTGTACTCGGGCGGCGGCGAGGTGGTGGCCCACTCCAGGCTGTCGGCGTCCCAGGGGTCGTCGGGCACCGGCTCCTTGCGCCGCACGGCGCGGATCCAGTTGAGCAAGGTCAGCCCCGCCCCAGTGGCGAAGGCCACCGACCCGACGCTGACGAGGAGGTTGATGCCGTCCCACCCGAGGCCCCGGTCGTAGGTGTAGATGCGGCGGGGCATGCCGAGCAGGCCGAGGATGTGCATGGGCATGAACGCCACGTTGAACCCGATGAACATCACCCAGAAGCTGATCTTGCCGAGCCGCTCCGACAGCGCCCGACCGGTCATCTTCGGGCCCCAGAAGTACATGGCGCCGAAGATCGGGAACACCACGGCGCCATTGAGCACGTAGTGGAAGTGGGCCACGACGAAGTAGCTGTCGGTGACCTGCCAGTCGAACGGCATGACCGCCACCATCACGCCCGTGATGCCACCGGCCAGGAAGATGAACAAGAAGCCCAGGCAGAAGAGCATCGGGGTGGCGAGGCGCACCGTGCCCTGCCACATGGTGGCGATCCACGCGAAGAACTGGACCCCGCTCGGGATGGCGATCACCAGGCTGGCCGCCGCGAACACCGACATCGCGAGCGGCGGTATCCCCGTGGCGAACATGTGGTGCACCCACACACCGAAGGAGAGGAAGCCGATCCCCGCCAGCGCGGCGACGATCCAGAGGTAGCCCACCAGCGGCCGGCGCGAGAAGACCGGGATGATCATCGAGACCATGCCCGTGGCCGGTATGAACAGGATGTACACCTCGGGGTGGCCCCAGAACCAGAACAGGTGCTGGTACAGCAGCACGCTGCCGCCGAGCGCGGGTACGAACCACGCCGTGCCGAACAGTCGGTCGAGCTCGAGCAGGCCGGCGGCCAGGGACACGGCCGGCACCGCGAACAGGACCATGAACGAGAACACGAGCATCGACCACACGTAGATCGGCATGCGGTTGAGCGACATGCCCGGCGTTCGCAGCTTGAAGATGGTGACGATGAAGTTGATCGCGCCGACCGTGGTGGAGATGCCGACGAACACGATGCCGAGACCCCAGAAGTCGATGTTCAGGCCCGGCGAGAAGGTGCTCGAGGTGAGCGGGGTGTAGCCGAACCAACCGCCGTCAGGTGGCTTGCCGATCAGGAAGCTCGAGTACATGAAGATCCCGGCGAACAGGAACACCCACCAGCTGAACGCGTTCAGCCGCGGGAACGCCATGTCGCGCGCGCCGATCTGGAGCGGCACGAAGTAGTTGCCGAATCCCGCCAACACCGGCGTGTTGAAGAGGAAGATCATCGTCGTGCCGTGCATGGTCATGAGCTCGTTGTAGGTCCCGGGCCCGAGGAGATCGGCCCGAGCCTCCGACAGCTGGCCTCGCATGGCCAACGCCATCAACCCGCTGGCGAAGAAGAAGGCGAACGACGTGTAGATGTATCGGACCCCGAGGCGCTTGTGGTCCACCGTGGTGAGGAACCCGACGAGTCCGGGCGGGTCGTGCCAGAGCTCTTCGAGCGGTTCGAGGGGGACAACCTCCTCCGGAGGCGTGGCGAGTGTCATCGGAGCGACTCCAGGTAGGCGACGAGGGCCCGCAGCTCCGAATCGGGCAGCTGCGAGGGCGGCATGAGGACGCCGGGCTTGATGGACCCCGGGTCACGGATCCAACGAAGGAGGTTCTCGGGCGTGTTGGGCACGGCCTTGGCTCCGATCCACTGGCGGCTCCCGAAGTCGGTGAGGTCGGGCCCGACCGTGCCGTCGGCCTGGGTGCCGCTGATCGTGTGGCAGCCGGCGCACGTCTGCCGCTCGAACAACGCCGCGCCCTGGGCCGCCGTGCTCGGCGCCTGACCGGCCACGACCCACTGGGCGTAGTCCTCGGCCGTCTGCACCACCACGACGAAGCGCATGTTGGCGTGCTGGAGCCCGCAGAACTCCGCGCACTCCCCCAGGAACGTCCCCGTTCGCTCCGCCCGGATCCGCAGCGGGTTGGTCTGCTCCGGGACCATGTCGACCTTCCCTGCGAGCCGCGGTACCCAGAAGCTGTGGAGGACGTCGGCGGAGTGCAACCGCAGCTCCACGGTGCGGTCCACCGGGATGTGGACCTCGTTCGCCGTTCGCAGACCGGACTCGGGATAGCGCACCTCCCACCACCAGTCGTGCCCGGTGACGTCGATCTCCAGGTTGCTCGGCGCGTTGCGGCCCAGTGCGGTCGTGGTGCTCACGGTGAGGTAGGCCAACACGCCAAGGATCACGACCGGCATGACGATGCCGCCCCACCAGACGAAGCCCGTCCGGTCCCCGCCCTCCTCGGGCTCGGCCGCCCTTCGGCGCAGCACGCCGATCACGACCATCGCCGCGACCAGCACGTAGACGGCGACGGCCACCACGAACATGAACCACCACAGGCCGGCCACGTGGCGAGCCTCCCGACCCGCGCTGTCCAACATCGACGGGCCACTCATGTGTGATGCCAGAAGGCCGGGCCCACGGGGGCGGAGAAGTCGCCGGTCGCTTCGAGGGTGCCGTCCGCAGTGATGGCGAGCGGTAGTTGGGGCAGCTCGGCGGCGGCCGGACCGAACACCGGTCGGGCGCCGTCGAGCACGTCGAACGCCGACTGATGGCACGGGCACAGCAACTGGTGCGTCTGGGCCTCGTACAACCCGACCGGGCAACCCGCATGGGTGCACACCTTGGAATAGGCGATCAGCCCCCCCGGCGCCCAGTCCTCGCGGCCGGCGAGGGGGCGCAGCAGAGTCGGCTCGACCCGCATGAGCACGACCTGGCTGTCGGCCACACCCACGGCGCCTTCCGGATAGACCGTGACCAGGCCCCCCAGCGGCACCTCGTCAGCGCGGACCACCCGCCCGTCGGTGGTGACCACCCGACTCCTGGGCCGCCACGACGTCTGCACCAGGCTCTTGCCGGGCCGGGGACCGAGCGACCGAATCGGGAAGGCGGCGGCCACGCCGAGGGCGACGAGCGCAGCCCCCAGCGACCGGGTCAGCAGCCGCCGCCGGGTCAAGCCGGGTACGGCGAGTTGGGACTCGACCGCCTCGTCGACCAACTCGGGACTGTCCAGCGGGTGCCGGGCCTCGACCTGCCCGGTGCCGGGGAGGAACCGCTCCGCCAGGAGCACGACACCGATCGCCATGGCGGCAAAGGCGATGCCGAGCAGCACGCCTTCGAGCTGGGGCTGGCCGCCGTTCCAGTAGACGACCGCCAGACCCAGAGCGGCGACGGCGGTGACACCGAAGCAGGCGGCGACCAGACGCTCGCGTCGGTCCTTCATGCCCGATCCCCTGCCCGGTCCCCGATCCACACGCACAGCCACAACACGAAGGCCAGGGCGAGCAGGGCGACGGCCCCTTCGGCCACCGGGCCGAGGTACGCCAGCGGCAGCCCGCCCCGGTCCTTGGGATTTTGGACGTAGCCGACGTAGCGGGTCAGGTCATCGAGCTGCTGGTGCGTGAGGGCGGCGGCGCCGAACTCCGGCATCTGGCCCGGACCGAC
>JAOBWJ010000411.1 GCA_025463335.1 Acidimicrobiales bacterium | reverse complement strand
TGCTGATCACGTGACCCCGGCCGACGTCGCGGCGGCGCTGGCGGACCACGGGTATCTCCCCGACGAGGGGTTGGCGAGGTCGGTGTTCCTGGCCCTCACGCTCCAGCGGCCGCTGCTGCTGGAGGGTGACGCCGGGGTCGGCAAGACCGAGCTGGCCAAGGCGCTGGCTCGGTGGACGGGTGGCGAGCTGCTGCGCCTCCAGTGCTACGAGGGCCTCGACGTGGCCAACGCCGTGTACGAGTGGGACCACGCCCGCCAGCTCCTGCACCTGCGAGCCGCTGAGGCGGCGGGAACGTCGGGGGGCGTCGAGGAGCTGGAGCGGGGCCTGTACGACGAGCGCTTCCTGGTGCGCCGTCCGTTGCTGGAGGCGGTCACGCCCCGAGAGGGCCCGCCGCCGGTGCTGCTGATCGACGAGGTCGACCGGGCGGACGACGAGTTCGAGGCGTTCCTGCTCGAGGTGTTGTCGGACTGGGCGGTGACCGTGCCCGAGCTCGGCACCATCCGGGCCGTCATCCCGCCCATCGCCGTCATCACCTCGAACCGAACCCGCGACGTGCACGACGCCCTCAAGCGCCGCTGCCTCTACCACTGGGTCGAGCATCCGTCGCTGGCGCGTGAGGTGCAGATCGTTCGCCTGCGGGCGCCGGGCGTGCCCGAGCGGTTGGCCCGGCAGGTGGCGGCCGCCGCCGCCGCCATCCGGCAGTCCGGTGTCTACAAGCCGCCCGGCGTGGCCGAGACGATCGACTGGGCCATGGCGCTCGCCGCCCTCGGGCGCGACGAGCTCGACGTGGCTTCGGCCGATGCCACCCTCGGCACCGTGCTCAAGTACCGGGAGGACCAGGCCCGGGTGCGGGCCGCCGGCCTGGGGTCGCTGCTCGGTGGCTGATCTCGCAGTCGGCTTCGCCGCCCACCTGCGGCTGCGGGGGCTGGTGGTGCCGCCCGACACGGTGGTCGGCTACGCCAAGGCGCTCGACGCGCTGGGGCTCGCCGACCGCGACGGCGTGTACTGGGCCGGGCGCTCGACGCTCGTGCGTCGGCCCGAGGACACCCCCGCCTACGACGCCGCCTTCGCCGACTTCTGGGACGGGCAGGCGGCGTTCATCCACCGCTCGCACTCCAGCCTCGAGCGCCGCATCGTCGCCGTCGATCTCCCCCAGGAGGAGGGCGACGGCGAAGGTGAAGGCGAGGCCGACGAGGTCCTGCGGTGGAGCGCCGTCGAGGTCTTGCGTCACAAGGACCTGGCCCTGCTCACGCCCGAGGAGCGCGACGAGGCCGACCGCCTCATCGACGCCCTGCGGCTCGCCGGTCCCCGCCGCCGGTCTCGTCGTCGCCGCCGCAGTCACCGCGGCGCGCTCGACCTCCGTCGCACGGTGGCCACCGCGTTGCGGGCGGGTGGCGAGCCGGTGCATCTGGCCCACCAGGCTCCCGGCGAGCGGCGTCGCCGCGTCGTCCTGCTGCTGGACGTGTCGGGCTCGATGGCCGACTACGCACGAGGCCTGCTGCGCTTCGCCCACGCCGCCGTGAGCGCCCGCGACGCGGTCGAGGTGTTCACCCTCGGCACCCGCCTCACCCGCCTCACGCCGATGCTGGCCACACATGACGCCGACGCCGCCCTGGCCGCCGCCACGGCAGCGGTGCCCGACTACGAGGGCGGCACCCGGTTGGGCGACACCATCGGCGAGTTCACCGAGCGGTACGGCGTGCGGGGAATGGCTCGTGGTGCGGTGGTGGTCATCCTCTCCGACGGCTGGGACCGCGGCGATCCGGCCGTGCTCGGCGAGCACGTGGCCCGCCTGTCGCGGGTCGCCCACCGGTTGGTGTGGGTGAACCCGTTGAAGGCGTCGCCCGGCTACGCCCCGCTGGCCGGCGGGATGGCAGCCGCCCTGCCGTGGGTCGACGAGTTCGTGGAGGGTCACGCGGTGGCATCGCTCGAGTCCCTCGCCAGACTGCTTTCGAACCAGGTCACCGATCGGAGGGCAGGGTGAGCGAGCGAAGCGAGCCCAGAAGCACAGGTGATGGTGAGGCGCCCTGCGCCGAGCCCTTCACTGGTGCCTCCAACTCGCGACGGGTCCCGACACTTCCGACGCTGAGGAGGCACCAGTGAGAGAGATCTTGAACGACCTGGAGCGGTGGCGGAAGCAGGGCAAGCGGGTGGCGCTGGCGCGGGTCGTCGACGTCGAGGGCTCCGGGCCCCGCCTGCCGGGTGCGGCCATGGCCGTGAACGAGGCGGGCGAGGTGGCCGGCTCGGTGTCGGGTGGTTGCGTCGAGGGCGCCGTGGTCACCGAGGCGCTGGGCCTGCTCGAGGCGCACGGCGAGGGCCGGGTCGTCACGTTCGGCTACAGCGACGACGACGCCTTCGCCGTCGGCCTCACCTGTGGCGGCACCATCCACCTGTTCGTCGAAGAGCTGAACTGGTGAACCTCTTCGACCGGCTGGCCGAGGAGCTGCGGGCCGAGCGGCCCGTGGCCCTGGCGACCGTCGTCTCGGGGCCCGGGGTGGGGGGCAAGCTGCTCGTGCGACCCGGCGTCGACCCGGAGGGCTCGCTCGGCGACGAGGACCTCGACCGGGTGGTGGCCCGCGACACCATCGCCGAGCTCGACGCCGGTCGCTCGGGCGCCCGCCACTACGGCCCCCACGGCGAGGCCAGGCAGGACGAGATCACGGTCTTCATCGAGAGCTTCGCCCCGCCGCCCCGGATGCTGATCTTCGGCGCCGTCGACTTCACCGCCTCGCTCGTGCGGGTGGCCAAGGTCCTGGGTTACCGGGTCACGGTGTGCGACGCCCGCGAGGTGTTCGCCACCAAGCTGCGGTTCCCGTTCGCCGACGAGGTCGTCGTCGACTGGCCCCACCGGCTGCTCGAGCGGGTGGGCGACACGCTGAGCCAGCGTGATGCGGTGTGCGTGCTGACGCACGACCACAAGTTCGACGTGCCGGCGCTCACCGCTGCGCTGGCTACGAAGGCCGGCTACATCGGGGCCATGGGGTCGCGGCGCACCACCGACGAGCGCAACAAGCGACTCGAGGAGGCCGGCGTCGATGCCGCCGGGCTGGCGCGCATCCAGGCCCCGATAGGCCTCGACATCGGTGCCCGCACACCCGAGGAGACGGCCGTCTCCATCTGCGCCGAGATCATCGCCTCGCACACGGGGCACCGGGCCCGACCCCTTCGGGAGGTCGACGGGCCCATCCACGCACCCCGGGCATGAGCACCGCCGCCGTGCTGCTCGCGGCCGGGGGCGGCGCCCGCTTCGGGGGAGACGGGCACAAGCTGTTGGCCCCGTTCCGCGGCCGGCCGCTCGTCGAGTGGGCGTTGGCGGCGGCCGGTGGGCTCGACGAGCTGATCGTGGTGACGGGCGCCGTCGAGTTGGTCCTGCCGGCCGGGGTGCGGGAGGTGCACAACCCCCGGTGGGCCGAGGGTCAAGCAACGTCCCTGGCGGCCGGCATCGACGCCGCCGGCGGGCATGACGCCGTGGTCGTGGGCCTCGGTGATCAGCCCCTCATTCCGGCCGAGGCGTGGCGAAAGGTGGCGGCCTCCACCGTGACGCCCATCGCAGTGGCGACGTATGGCGGCGCCCGCCGCAATCCGGTGCGCCTCGCCGCCGAGGTGTGGCCGTTGCTGCCCCGGGAGGGGGACGAAGGAGCCCGTTCGCTGCTCGGCGCACGGGCCGAGCTCGTGACCGAAGTAGCGTGCGAAGGCAATCCCGCCGACGTGGACACGCAGGAGGACCTGGCGACGTGGAGCTGACCAACGAGTTCACGGTGGGAGTGCCTGTCGAGCAGGCGTGGGCGGTGCTGACCGACCTCGAGCGCATCGCGCCCTGCATGCCGGGCGCCGAGCTCCAGGAGGTCGAGGGCGACGAGTACCGCGGCATCGTCAAGGTGAAGGTCGGCCCCATCACCGCCCAGTACAAGGGCGCAGCCTCCTTCGTGGAGAAGGACGACGCCGCTCACAAGGCGGTCATCCGGGCCGAAGGCCGAGACACTCGGGGCCAGGGCAACGCCTCGGCGACCATCACCGCCACCCTCGAGCCCGCGGGCGACGGCACCCACGTCAAGGTGCTCACCGACCTCACCGTCACCGGCAAGGTGGCCCAGTTCGGGCGAGGCGTGATGGCCGACGTGAGCGCCAAGCTGCTCGACCAGTTCGTCCAGTGCCTGGAGTCCAACGTGCTGGCCGGCGACGGCCCCGCTCCGGCCGCCGAGACGCCGCCGGTCGAAACCACGGCGCCGTCGCCCGGTGCGGTGCCCTCGGACGGTGCGGCGTCCACCCCCGAGTCGGGCGGGGCCCGCAAGATCGACTCGAAGCCGGCCGAGCCCGTCGACCTGCTCGGCGCGGCCGGGTCGCCCGTGGTGAAGCGGGTCGGCCCCATCGTCGGCGTGGTCGTCGTCCTCCTGTGGCTCCTTCGCCGGCGCAAGAAGAAGAAGTAGCGGCCGTGGCCCGGCTGCTCGGCCGGGCCCCGCAAGGTGACTTCGAGGTGGTCGTGCGCGACGCGGCCGGGTCGCCGGTCGTCATCCGAAACGCGCCCCTGCTGCAGGACGGCACGCCCATGCCGACCCGCTACTGGCTGCTTTCCGGGGCCGACAGCACCGCCATCGGGCGGCTCGAGGCCGACGGCGGGGTCAAGGCGGCCGAGGCGGCCATCGACCCCGACACCCTCGCCGAGGCCCACCGGCGCTACGCCGCCGAGCGTGACGCCCAGATCCCGGCCGACCACACCGGCCCTCGACCGAGCGGCGGTGTGGGCGGCACCCGCAAGGGCGTGAAGTGCCTGCACTGCCACTACGCCTGGCACCTGGCCGGCGGCGACGACCCGGTCGGGGCGTGGGTGGCCGAGCGGCTGGACGACTATCGGTGACGGTGGCTGCGGTCGACATCGGCACCAACTCCACCCGCCTGCTCGTGGGCGACGACCGGCGAACCACCATCACCCGGCTCGGGCAGGGGGTCGACCGGACCGGCCGGCTCGACCCGGCGGCGGTGGAGCGCACGCTGACCGTGTTGCGGGAGTACGGCGACGCCCTCCGGGCGGCCGGCGCCGACCGCGTGCGGGCGGTGGCCACCTCCGCCGTGCGCGACGCCACCAACGGGGACGAGTTCCTCGACGCCGCCGAGGCCGCCCTTGGCGTGCGGCCTGAACTGCTGTCGGGCGAGGAGGAGGGGCGGTTGTCGTTCCTCGGTGCCACCGCCGAGCTCGACCCGGCCGACGGCCCGTTCCTCGTGTTCGACATCGGCGGCGGCTCGACCGAGTTCGTCGTGGGCACCACCGAGCCCGAGGGTGTGGTGTCGGTCGACACCGGAGCGGTGCGCCTCACCGAGCAGTGGCTGCATTCCGACCCGCCCACGGCCGAGGAGCTGAGCATGGCCGTGAGCGTGGCTCGCACCCACGTCGAGGAGGTGGGCCGCCTCCTGCCCGCCGCCAAGCAAGCCAAGCGCCTGGTCGGGCTGGCCGGCACGGTCACCTCGGCGGCCGCCGTCGAGCTCGGCTACTACGACCGCGGCAAGGTCCACCACTTCCACCTGACCCGGGCGGCGGCCGAGGACGTGTTCCGCACCCTCGCGACGGAGGCCCTGGCCGACCGCCGCGAGAACCCCGGCCTGGATCCGGCTCGGGCGGATGTGATCGTCGGGGGCTGCTGCGTGTTGGTCGCGGTGCTTCGCCACTTCGACGCCGCCGAGGTCCTGGTGTCGGAGGCCGACATCCTCGATGGGATCGTGCGCTCACTAAGAAGCATCAAGCCGTAGCGAACAGCGGCATTCGGCCCTTGCCAGCAGCATCGGGTCGGCACCAGGGGAATCCGGCCGCAACGCTGGGCAGCGCGGGAGTCGGCGGGCCGGATGCCGCTGTTCCGAAGGCTCCCCGAAGGGGTCCGAGCCTTTCAACCGAAGGCGTCCGAGCCCTTGCTGTCAGGTCAGTTCGTCGCGCAGCAGGTCCATCAGCAGGCCGTCGTGGAAGGTGCCGTCGCGCCCCCGCTCGTACTGGCGCATGATCCCGACGGGTCGGAAGCCGACCTTCTCGTAGCAGCGGATGGCCCGGGCGTTGGCCGCCGACGGGT
>JAOBWJ010000255.1 GCA_025463335.1 Acidimicrobiales bacterium | reverse complement strand
GGGGTGCTTTCCGCCGACCTCACGACCTTGAGCCGGTACTACCCGGACGGCGCCGGCACCGTTGTCGGCACGTGGTCGAGGCCGGGCTCCGCGTTGCCTATTCCGTCTGGCCTGCGAGTGCAACGGGGCGGGCGGAACCTACACACGCTGGTGTTCGAAACGGGCCGACCGGCGCGGATCGACGACTACGCAGACGCCTCGGGTCCGGTCGCGGACGTCGCCCGCGAGCGGGGCATCCGCTCGTCGGTCGGCGCGCCGATCAGCGTGGAGGGCCGGCTGTGGGGCTTCATCAGCGCGATGTCCACCCGCGAGGAGCAGTTGCCGACGGACACCGAGGCGCGGCTGGCCGGGTTCACTGAGCTGGTCGGCACCGCGATCGCCAATGCGCAAGCGCGCGTGGAGCTGCGCGGGTTTGCCGAGGAGCAGGCCGCGCTGCGCCGGGTGGCGACCCTGGTCGCCCGGGCGGCGCCGCCAGATGAGGTGTTCGCCGCGGTCACCGCAGAGGTCGGGCGAGTGCTCTCCGCCGATTTCACGACCATGAGCCGGTACGACGCGGGCGGCACGATCACGATCGTCGGCCAGTGGACCAGCACCGACGCGGCCGCGCCCGTCGAAATCGGCGCCCAGTTGAGCCTTGGCGGGCAGAACGCGACCACGCTGGTCTTCCACACGGGCCGGCCGGCGCGGATCGACTACACCGACGCCTCGGGCGCGATCGCCGACGCCGCCCGCGAGTGGGGGTTCAGCTCGGCGGTCGGCGTACCGATCGACGTCGAGGGCCGGCTGTGGGGCGTCGTGACCGTGGCATCCGCCCGTGAGAGATCGCTGCCGGCGGACACCGAGGCTCGGCTGGCCGGGTTCACCCAACTGGTCGCCTCCGCGATCGCCAACGCGCAGGCCCGGGTGGACCTGCGCGGGTCCGCCGAGGAGCAGGCCGCGCTGCGCCGGGTGGCGACCCTGGTCGCCCGGGCGGCGCCGCCGGGAGAGGTGTTCGCCGCGGTCACCGCCGAGGCCGGGCGGCTGCTTTCTGTCGACGTCAACGCCCTGCTTCGGTTCGATCCGGACGGCATGGCGACGGTCCTCGGCGCCTGGACCCGCCCCGGTGTCGAGCCGACCACCGCCGTCGGCATCCGCTTCCAGCTCGGCGGCCGGAACGTGACCACGCTGGTGTTCCAGACCCGCGAGCCCGTTCGAATGGACGACTACGCCGACGGCACCGGCGCGCTCGGGGTCACCGCCCGCGGTCTCGGCCTCCGGGCGTCGGTCGGCGTGCCGGTCAGCGTCGAGGGCCGGTTGTGGGGGGTCATGATCGTGACGTCCAGGGGCGACCCAATTCCGGTCGACACCGAGGCGCGGCTGGCCGGCTTCACCGAGCTGGTTGCCACTGCGATCGCCAACGCCGAGACCCGGGCGGCGCTCACCACGTCGCGGGCACGCATCGTGGCCGCCGCCGATACCACCCGGCGCCGCATCGAGCGTGACTTGCACGACGGCGCCCAGCAGCGGCTGGTCTCCCTCGCCCTGCACCTTCGCGGCACGGTGCACGCCTCGCCGCCACCAGAGACGGGCCAGCTGATGGCCCAGATGGACCTGGTGGCCGATGGGCTGACCGAGGTCCTCGACGAGCTGCGCGAGATCTCCCGCGGCCTTCACCCGACCGCCCTGGCCAAGGGCGGACTGCGCCCGGCGCTGAAGGGGCTCGCCCGCCGCTCCGCGGTCCCGGTCCGCCTCGACATCGGGGTTGACGGGCGGCTGCCCGAGCCGATCGAGCTTGCCGCCTACTACGTCGTCGCCGAAGCGCTCACCAACACGGTCAAGCACGCGCATGCCACTGTCATCGACGTCCGGGCCGCCGCCGTCGACGGAGTGCTGCGGGTCGGTGTCCGCGACGACGGCCGGGGTGGGGCCGACCCCACCGGCGGCTCCGGCCTGGTCGGCCTCACCGACCGAATCGAGGCACTCGGCGGCCGGCTCACCTTCGACAGCCCGTCCGGCGGCGGCACCGCCCTGCAGGTCGTACTTCCGCTTTCCGCCGACCAGGGCCACCCACCGGAGTCACCGGCCTGGGGTGAGCCGTCGGACCCGACCAGCCCAGCCCGGCGTGAGGAAGTTGACGCCGCCGAACACGAGGAGGAACTGCCATGACTCAGGAGTTCGCCCACGACGCAGACGCAGTCCTCGACCGAGCTGTCCGAGCGGAGGCCCCGATCGCGGGGGTCGTCGCGATGGTCACCGATCGTGCTGGGACCGTCTACCGAGGGACGGCTGGTACGCGCCGCCTGGGTGGGGACGACCCCATGACCACCGACACGGTCTTCGCCATGTTCTCGTGCACCAAGGCCGTCACCGCGACAGCCGCACTGCAGCTGGTCGAGGAAGGCCGGCTCGACCTGGAGGCCCCCGCACGCACCTACGTCCCCGAGCTCGGCGAGCGGAAGGTGCTCGACGGCTTCGACCACGACGGCACACCGCAGCTGCGGGACCCGAAGCGGGAGATCACGACGCGGATGCTGCTGACCCACACCGCGGGCTTCGGCTACGACGCGTTCAACGAGACCTACCGGCGACTGGGGGAGGAACAAGGGCAGCCGACCGCCGCTACCGCGACGAAGGCCGCGCTCTGGACACCGCTGCTGTTCGACCCCGGCGAGCGGTGGGAGTACGGCACCAGCTACGACTGGGCCGGACAGGTGGTGGAGGCCATCACCGGCGAGCGCCTCGGCGACGTCTTCGCGGCCCGCGTCTTCGGTCCACTGGGGATCACGGACATGACCTTCGAGCTCGACGACCCACTGCGCACGCGACTCGCCGCGATGCACATGCGAGGCGACGACGGGTCACTCACGCCGATGGAGTTGGAGCTCCCCTCGCCGCCCGAGGTGCACATGGGCGGCCACGGCCTCTACGGCACCGTCGAGGACTACCTGCTCTTCATCCGGATGTGGCTCAACGACGGCCAGGGCGAACACGGCCTCATCCTCAAGCCGGAAACCGTGCAGATGGCCGCGCAGAACCACCTCGGGGACCTCAAGCTGACCATGCTGCCCGGGGTGATCCCGTTCTATTCGAACGACATGGAGTTCTTCCCGGGCATCTCGAAGTCCTGGTCCCTCGCCTTCATGATCAACGACGAGCAGGCCCCGACCGGCCGGCCGGCTGGGGCCATCGGCTGGGGCGGAGTGGCCAACACCTACTACTGGATCGACCGCGCGAACGGGTACGGCGGGTTCTGGGCGACCCAGACCCTGCCGTGGGGGGACGCCACCGCGTTCGGCGGCTACCTGGAGTTCGAGGCCGCCCTGTACGCGTCCCTCGAGGGCTGACCGCCGCCTATCCGCTCGCCCGCTAGGAGCGGGGCATGTTGTTCGAGTCGAACTTGATGTGGTCGGCGATCTCCTTGCAGCGGTGACACAGCGGGAACTGCTGCGGGTCCTGCTGCGGCACCCAGGTCCAGCCGCACAGGGCCGTCACCGGCGTGCCGTTGATGCGCGCCTCCATGACCTTGACCGCACCGGTCTTCACCGCCTTGCCGTTGGGCCCGTTGTCCGGAGGGACGATGTGGGCCAGCTTGCCCGGCTCGGTCTCGTCGTCGGTGTTGACCTCCGTGCTGCGATCGACGGTCGTCAGCAGGTCGCCCATCGTGCTCACGCCACCATTCTGGCGCAGGACGCTGGGGTTCAGTGCAGCCCAAGGGCGTCCTGCAGGGCCCGGTCGGCCGCGCCGCTGACCGCACCCGAGCCACCGAGGATCGACACCTGCTTCACGGCGGAGGCATTCGCAGTCAGGAACGACCGGGAGGCGGCATCTGCGCCAGCGCCGCTGCCGTCGACCAGGAGAGCCAGGCCCCCGAAGTGCGACGCCAACGGGCCGCTGGCCAGCACGTCGGCGTAGGACGTGCCGGTGCCGAGCAGCACGGTGGCGACCGACCGGCCGAGCTCGAGCGAGCGCTGCACGACGGCGACCGACGTGGCATAGCGGTCAGCCCCGGCCAGGCGCTCGACCGTGCAGCCCACACTGCCGGCACACCGCCCTGACGTGCGGACGAAGTCCTCGATCTTCTGGGCCACGACCGAGGTGCCACCGACGATCACGAGGGTCCGCACCCCCAGGGATCGCCAGGCGTCGACCGTCCGCTGTGGAACGGTCGACACACCGGTGAGGAGAACCGGCCAGCCCCGGCCGGCGGCCACGGCCGTGGCCGACACACCGTCGGCGAACCGGGAGTCGTTCACCAGCACGGCCACGCCACCGGCGCCGCCGACCTCGTTGGCCAGGGCCACGGCTGTCGTCGTCGGGTCCCCAGCGACCCCGAGGCGGACGACGGTCCTACCCGTTGCGGCGATGGCGTCCCCGACCACGGCCGGGACCGAGCCCACGACCGTGACCTTGGTGGCGTGGAGGCGGTCGAGCTCGGCCGTCACCACCTCGGGCAACGTGGCGCCGGTCGTCAGCAGGAGGGGCCCGCTGCGGGCGGCGGCGAGGACGGAGGCCGGAAGGGCCTCGTCATAGCGGTCGCCGGCGTCGAGCACGACCTCGGCGGCGCCGCCCGGCCAGCCCGCCTTGGACACGGCGACCGCCGTCGCCACCCGGTCGGCACCGGCCAGGCGCGGGATGGGCGACGGCTCCGAGCCGATGGCTGCATCCAGGTGACGGGCGCCTTGCAGCGCGGTGTAGGCGTTGACGGTGACGCCGGTCGGGTCCTTCAGCTCGAAGTGCACGTGGGGCGTCGTGCCCTCGGCGTTGCCACTGTCGCCCAAGTAGCCGACGAGCTGGCCGGCGACCACGCGCGCGCCCTTGACGATGCCGGGGCCGAAGGTGTCCTCGATCGACGCGTTCCCGTCGTCGGTACCCGGCGTGTCGTTGTTCAGGTGCAGATACGTGTAGACCCAGCCGTCGTCGTCGGTGAGCGCGAGCGAGTACCCGGCCAGCCCACCATTGCTCTGGTAGGTGATCCGCCCGTCGGCGACGGCCACCAGCTCCTGCATCTTGTTGCCGAGCAGGTCCTGACCCTCGTGCGTCCGTTCGCCGCTGCGGTACGCGCCGAACGTGTCGGTGTAGGAGACGTTCCCGATCACCGGGAAGACCATCGCTCGCGCCGGCCCGTGGTCGACGGCTGTCTGCGCGCCGGCGGGGGGCTCGCCGAGCCCGAGTGCGCCGACAACGCCGGGCAGGAGGAGAAGGGACAGCAGAAAGCGACGGCGCAACGGGGGGACCCTTTCGACCGCGTCGGCCGGATCGTACCGACCCGACCGGACCCCCTCCGAGGATGCTCCTCGACAGGCCATGGCGGCGATGACCCGATCGGGCCACAGTGAAAATGGGCTAGACGGGTCAGTGACGTCAACGGCCCCCGATGCCCATAGTTACGAAGCAATGCCAAGCGTGACAAACGTCCCTGACTGCTACGTGGAGGCTCACGACATGCGCACCCCGCTGTGGAAGAAGGTCCTGGCCACGATGGTGCTCGGCCTGGCGATCACCGGCCTGGCGGCCGGACCGGCGCTCGCGGCCGACACGACGACCACGTTCACCCTCACGGGTGCCGGGCTCGGGGTCAACGTCCCGGCGAGCGCCAACATCTCGTCGTCCACCAACATCGGCATCACCTCGCTCTCCAGCCAGCTCGGCGCGGTCCAGGTCGCCGACTACCGGGGCTCGCTGGCCGCCAGCTGGACGGCGACCGTCGCCACCACGACCTTCACCACCGGCGGGGCCGGGACCCACGAGACGATCCCGAAGGCCAACGTCAGCTACGCGTCCGGGCTTGCCACGGCGACCGTGGGCCTCGGCGTCGACTTCCCCACCGCCGCCCCGGTGGCGCTCGGCACCCCCCAGCAGGCCTTCGCCCACACCGGGGTGATCGGATCCCAGAGCACGACGTGGAACCCGACGATCACGATCTCCGTCCCCGTTGACGCCGTGGCCGGTTCGTACACCGGCACCATCACCCACTCGGTCGCCTGACGCTGCCCGTCGGGTCCGTCGCCGACTGGGGGCAGATGGACGCTCGCATTGCAATGAAGCTGCTGGTGGTCACGGGGGCGCTCGTGTCGGCGGCCGTCGCGTCCGGCGGCGTGGCCACCGCGCAGCTCACGACCATCCCGACGCTCCCCACGACCACGACCGAGTTGATGACCACGACCTCGACGACCTCGTCCACCACGACCACCACGACCACCACGACGGTCGACCCCGGTGATCCCCCGGCCGGCGGCCTGTCGATCAGCGTCCCCGCCGCGGCCGACCTCTCCCCCGGCACGCCGGTGAACGCCGGAGCCGTGACTGCCCAGCTCGGACCGGTCACCGTCACCGATGCCCGGACCGGACTCATCGCCGGATGGACGGTGTCGGTGTCGGGCAGCGACTTCACCGCGGGGGCAGGCACACCTGCGGAGACCATCGCCCGGGCCAACGTGGCGTATTGGTCGGGCCCGGCCACGGCAACCTCGGGCCCGGCGACGTTCCTCCCCGGGCAACTCCTGGCCGGGGACGCCGCCTCGCTCTCGGCGCCCCGGATCGCCTTCTCGGCGCTCACCTCTGCGGGCGGCACGTCGGCCACCTGGGTGCCCGGCCTCGTCGTGAGCCTGCCGCTCACCTCGATCACCGGCCAGTACCACGGGACGATCACCCATTCGGTCGCGTGAGCCGACGATGACCGCTTCCATGCGCCGCCTGCTCGCCGCCCTCGCCGTTGCCGCCGTGGCGCTGGCGACGCCGGCCCCCGCCTTCGCCCAGCAGCAGACACCTGGGCTCTCGATCCGGTTGGTCGACGCCCCGACCAACCGCAAGGACGACCCCCGAGCGCGGATCTACGTGGTCGACCATCTCCAGCAGGGTGACCGCATCGCCCGTCGCATCGAGCTCGGCAACGGAACCGACGCGCCGCTCCCGGTCACGCTCTACGCGGCGTCGGCGCGGATCGAGGACGGCCAGTTCCGCTTTGGCGAAGGGCACGTCGCCAACGACCTCACGTCGTGGACCCGCCTCGAGCCCGGCCACGTGGTCGTGCCGGCCCACGGGACCGCCACCACAACCGTCACCGTCGTCGTGCCGAACGATGCCTCCGGGGGCGAGCGCTACGGCGTGGTGTGGGCCGAGCTTCCCTCGAGCCGGGGCAGCGCGGCGGTGGTGAACCGGGTCGGCGTGCGCATGTACGTGTCGGTCGGCTCGGGCAAGGAGCCGGTCACCGACTTCCGCATCGACACCCTGACCGCCGCCCGCGACGAGGAGGGACGGCCGGTCGTCCGCACCGTGATCACCAACACCGGAGGTCGGGCCATCGACCTCGCCGGCGAGCTCCGCCTCGGCAACGGGCCCGGCTCGCTGTCGGCTGGCCCGTTCGACGTCCAACTCGGCACCACCCTCGCCCCCGGCGATGAGGCACCGGCGATCGTGCGGCTGGCCAAGGACCTCCCCGACGGGCCATGGGACGCCACCGTCACCGTGCGCTCCGGCGAACTGGTCAAGGAGGCGAAAGCCAGCATCACCTTCCCGTCGGGGGCTGGGGCGAGCGCCAAACCGGTGGTGGCCGAATCGGTCGAGCAGCAGCGGCGGGTGCTGATTCCCGCCGCCGCAGCCCTGGCCGTGACGGTCCTGGCCGGCTTGACCATCTACGGCCTGCGACTCCTCCGCCTTCGGCGAAGCGAGCGTCTCCGGCGCGTTCTCACCGCCGCCTGACGTCAGGCCGGGCAGGCCCCATGGGGGTCGTCGAAGCGCGGATCGAGAGCCCACGGCCCCGATCGCCAGGATGGGTCGGGCGGGGCGAGGCCGTACCGGGGCGTGAGGTACTCGAGCAGGCCCTGGCCGAAGCGTGCCGACCCGGCGGGGCACATGTGGGTGTTGTCCACCTTGCGGACCCGCTCGGGGCCGTTCGGACCCGGGAGATAGGTGCTGAACCGCCCGCCCGGCGCGATCCACGCGTCGCTCTCGGCGAACCAGACACCGGCGAGCCGCTCCGGCAGGGCCCGGTGGATCGGCAGGGTGTCCCGGTCGGCAACGACGCCATTCCGGTCGGTGCTCACCGGCTCGCCGAGAAAGAGCACCTGGGCCCCTGTCGATCGCAGCACGCCCATGGCTTCGTCGAGGACGGCCTCGTAGGCGGCCCGGCCATGCTCCCGGTACCAGGGGTCGTCCCACCCGCCCCACATGGCGATGACCAGGTCGGCCCTCGTCTCCCGAAGCTGCTGAGGCCACGCCTCTCGCCACTTGTAGGGCTGGAACAGACCGAAGCCGGCAACGTTCCGGTTGGTGACCTGCGCTTCCCCGGTGGCCTCGAGGGCGGCCTCGATGCCGGGGGCGGCATCGAACGCCACGCTGTCGCCCACGAGGAGCACGCGCAGGGGGTCGGCGGCTGTCGCCTCACGGACGAGGGGCACCACGGCAGCGGGCGCGACGACGGGGGCGGGGGCGGCGGCGGAAGGTGCCGCGGTCGCCGCCACCAAGCGGGTCGGCGGAGGGGGCGGCACGGTCGCGGCGATCACCAGGATGGCCACGGCGAACGCAACCGGCGGCAGCAGGGCCGGCGCCCGCCACCCCGGAAGTGCACCCCGGCGCACCGGCTGCTCGACCAAGACGTAGGAGACGGCGGCCAAGGAGAAGGTCACGCCGATGCGCAACGCGAACAGGGCGACGCCCGACAGTTCGGTGCGGCCCGGCGTCAGCCAGAGGAACACCGGCCAGTGGAAGAGGTAGACGCCGTAGCTCACCCGGCCGAGGAGCCGCAGCGGGGCCACCGAGACCAACGAGCGCACCGGTCCGGGGGCCACCGCCGCGGCCACGACCGCCACCGTGGCCAGGCCGTAGAGGGCCAGTCCGCCCTGGTAGAGCCACGACGACTGCTGGCCGACCGTCACCCACGCGACCATCGAGGCGGCGCCCGCCACCACGCCGAGGGTGGCCACGGCGGGACGGGCCCGGTCGGCCAGGTCGGCCCCACGACCGGCGACCCAGATGGCGAGGAGGGCGCCGAGCAGCAGCTCGGCTGCCCGCGTGTCGGTGCCGTAGTAGACGCGGGACTGGTCGGCGTGCAGGGCGATCGACGTCACGACCGAGGCGGCCGTGAGCAGGCCCAAAACCCAGGCCAACGCCGTCCGCCGCCCTCGGGCCGCCCGCAGGACGCCGACCACCAGGAGCGGGAACAGCACGTAGAACTGCTCCTCGATGGCCAGCGACCAGGCGTGCAGCAGCGGGCTCGGCGCGTCGAAGAGGTGGGCATACGACTGGCCGCTGAGGACGAAGCGCCAGTTGGCGACGTAGCCCAACGTCGCCAGCGCGTCACCCCGAATGCCATGGCGCTGGTCGGGGTCGGCCACCAGCGCGGCGAACAGGGCCACCGCGAGCAGGGCCAGCAGCAGGGCCGGCGCCAGCCGCCGGAACCGCCGCTCCCAGAAGCGGCGCAGCACCACCCCACCGGTTCGGGCCCACTCCTGCAGGAGCAGGCCGGTGATCAGGAACCCGGAGAGGGTGAAGAAGGTGGAGACGCCGAGGTAGCCCCCCTTGGCCCACGAGAACTCGCCGTGGAAGAGCAGCACGGCGGCCACGGCCGCGCCGCGGACGCCGTCGAGCCCCGGGTGGTGGCGCGACGACCGGGCCGGCGCGGCGACGGGCGCGACGGAAGCGGGATCGTGCAGGCTGGCGATGAGCCGAGAGTACGCCGGGTGGCGCCCGTCACAGGTGTCAGCCGGCGTCGGTGGCGAGCAGGTCGCCGTGGTACTTCACCCGCGGACTCCAGAGCAGGAAGTCCTTGATCGGGGTCTTGAGCTCGGTGGCGCCCTTGATCTGCTGCCAGACCTGGGTGTGGCTGTAGGTGGTGTACAACGAGAAGTCCTGCAGCCAGGGGGTGATGTGGACGCCGGTACCGGCGGTCTTCGCCTGGAAGTCCTCGAGCGACCGGGCGACGATCGTGTACGGGTCGCCGACCGGGTTCGGCACTCGGTACTGCCCTGAACCCCAGAGCGCGGGGTAGACCATCGGGGCGATGTAGTCGACGTGGCGGGCGATGAGCGGGACGCTCTGGCCCACGTCGTTGGGGGCACCGGCGGCGATGCCGAACACCGACGCCCCCTGGAACACGCCCTTGGCCCGTAGCAGCTCGTGGCTCCGGGTCAGGAAGGCGACGACGCCGTCCTTCACCGCCCGGTCGGTGCTGGGCATGCCAGGGAACACCTGCTCGGCCAGCGTCCCCTCGGGTCGGCGGATGTAGTCCCACAGGACCTCGTCGACGCCCGCGGCGGCCGCCTCGGCGGCGATGTCGAGGTTGTACTGCTGGACGGCCCGAGACGCCATGTTGGTGAAGCCGCCGTACGAGCCGTGCGGAGTCCCGTCGGGCCGTTGCACGACCCAATCGTGGTGGCCGTCGGCCCAGGCCGCCTTGGCCAGGATCGGGTCCCGGAAGGCGACCAGCCGCCCGATCACGCGAACGCCCCGCTTGTGGAGCTCGTCGACGGCCTTGGACAGTTCGTAGTAGCGCCCGTCCGAACCGATCTGCTTGGCCAGCGGGATCTTCGTGTCGTAGCCGATCTCGCCGTCCTCGTCCTTGAGGTCGAGCTCGACGGTGTTGATCTTGCCTTCGTCGATCAGGTCGAAGACGCCCTGGCGGAGGTCGGGAGTGCGCCACGAGATGGCGCTCATGTGCACGCCCCGGACGCTGGGTCGCTTGATGGGGACGAAGACCTCGCGGCGGACCTGGTGCCCGGCCGCATCGACAGCGTCCAGGGTGATCGGACCGGCCGGCGGGCGGGGGTAGTCGATGGTGAAGCGGCCCTCGTCGTCGAGCTCGACCGGCTCCCCCGAAGCCGTGAGCGTGGCCTCGGGATCGGTGATCTTGCCGGTCAGGTGCACCGGCTGCTTCATGCCGTGCGCAGCGAGCACCCGCTTGGTGTCGATGATGGGCGGGGTGCCATCGACGACGAAGTTCCAGACGAAGCGGCTGGCCGGGAGCACGGGCCGGGGCACGGTGAGCACGAGCTGGTGCGACGTGGCGTTGAGCGTGCGTCCGGGCTTCCAACGGAAACCGTCGTCGAGCTTCTCGACGTCGGTGACCGGCTTGCCGTCGAGGGTGAGCGACGCCGAGGGCAGGCCGCTGGCCGGCCGCACGGCGATGCGCAGGTCGAGGTCGCTGGCCTCCCCATAGGTGAGGGCGTCGCGGCGGTCGAGGCCGGTCGAGGTCAGGTGCACCCGCGTCGCCGACCACAGACCCTTCGCCAGGAAGAGGGCCACGGCGATGACGGCCAACACCAACAGCCGGTCGAATCCGGAGAGGCGCTTGCGGCGCCGGAAGTCCAGCAGGCCGCTCCGGCGGCGGGATCCGATGGAGGTGCGGCCAAGGGCCTGGCGCGGGTCGAGGAGGACCGTGGGCCGCGCACCGTCGGCGAGCCCCTGCCAGGAGTCCCGCTGTCGGCGTCGTCCCGGGCGGCCGGAGGCGCCGGGGATGTCTCGGAGTGAGGTGGCCATGGTGCGGTCGCGGCGCGGCGCCCCACGGCTCCGCTCCGGGATCAAGGCTAGGTCACCAGCACGGTTCGTGGCCAAAGTCGAGGTGCCGGGTCAGCCGACGACGCTGGCCTCACCCTCCGTGACGGCCTCACGGACGTCGATCTCGCCGCTGGCGTCCTCCATCCACTCCCCCCGGCGGGAGAACCACCGGCGGGGGCCGCGGCGCGCCGCCTGGCCGTGCCGGCGCACGACCAGCAGGGGCGTGGAGGAGGCGCCGGCCACCACGTCGCGGAGCCGGCCCAGCGATCCCTTGTCGTCATCGGCCCAGGTCTCGCTGACGGCGAGCACGACCAGGTCCGACTTCCGGCTGGCCCGGAGGATGGCCCCGACCACGTCGCCGGTGACCGTGTCCGACGTGGTCCAGACCCCTTCACGCTCGTAGGCGGCAGCCGCCACCTGGGCCAG
>JAOBWJ010000211.1 GCA_025463335.1 Acidimicrobiales bacterium | reverse complement strand
GCGTGACTTCGACCGCCCCGGCGACACCGGCCAGCTGGTGTGGAAGGCCACGGGCGGGACCTCGCCCACCGACCCATCGGTCAGAAGCGCCGTCCAGCCCGTGCTCGACGAGCTGGCCCGCCAGCCCCACGTGGCCGCCGTGGTGTCGCCGTTCGACCCCGACCCGGCGAGCCGGCGGCTCGTGTCGGCCGACCAACCCATCGCCTACGCCGAGATCCAGTTCGACCAGCGGGCCAACGATGTGAGCATCGACGAGACCGCCCACATGCGCGACCTGGTCAGCGCCGCCAGCACGGACGCCGTGCGCCTCGAGCTCGGTGGCCCGATGTTCATCGAGCAGACCATGCCAGCCAGCGAGGCCATAGGCATCCTGGCCGCAATCGTCATCCTGCTGGTGGCCTTCGGGTCGCTCCTGGCCATGGGCCTGCCGATCATCACCGCCCTGGCCGGCATCAGCGTGGGTCTGGCCCTGGTCGAGATCCTGGCCCACCTCTACGACGTGCCGTCGTTCGCGCCGCAGGTCACCGCCATGATCGGCATCGGCGTGGGCATCGACTACGCCCTGTTCATCGTCACCCGCTACCGGGGCGCCCTCCACGAGGGCCGGTCGGCTCGGGACTCGGTGGTCCACGCCATCAACACCTCGGGCCGGGCCGTGCTGTTCGCTGGCACCACCGTGGTCATCTCGCTGCTCGGGCTGTTCGTGGTGGGGCTCAGCTTCATCCGAGGCATGGCGACGGGGGCGGCGCTGGCCGTGCTCATCGTGATGCTGGCCTCGGTGTCGCTGCTGCCGGCCGTGCTCGGGTTCGTCGGCCACACCATCGACAAGTTCGCCCTCCCCAACGCCAAGCGGGTCGACGCCCCCGAGAACAGCGTGTGGATCCGGTGGTCGCGCACGCTGCAGCGCCGCCCGTGGACGGCCGCCCTCGCCGGCCTCATCGTGCTCCTCGTCCTCTCGGTGCCGGTCGTGTCGCTGCGGCTCGGCGTGGCCGACGCCGGCAACGACCCCACCAGCCAGACGACGCGACGGGCCTACGACCTGCTGGCCGAGGGCTTCGGTCCCGGCAGCAGCGGTCCCCTGCTGGTGGTGGCCGAGACAGCCGGGTCCGAGCAGCAGGCGGCCGTGCAGCGCCTCGCCACCGAGCTGGCCACCGTGCCGGGCGTGCGCCAGGTCAGCCCGGTCGTCCTCAACCAGGCCGGCACCGCCGCCCTCATCACCGTGCAGCCGACGGGCTCACCCCAGGACGAGAGCACCACCCAGCTGGTGCACCACCTCCGCGACGACGTGGTGCCCACCAGCACCGCCGGCTCGGGCGTGCGGGCCTACGTGGGCGGCGAGACGTCGCTCGGCATCGACCTGGCCGACCAGCTCGGCGCTCGCCTGCCGTGGTTCTTCGTGGCCGTGCTCAGCCTCAGCTTCCTGCTGCTGCTGGTCGTGTTCCGCTCGCTGCTCGTGCCGCTCAAGGCGGTGATCATGAACCTGCTGTCGATCGGTGCCGCCTACGGCGTGATGATCGCCGTGTTCCAGTGGGGCTGGCTCAAGGACGTCTTCGGCGTGGGCAAGGCCGGCCCCATCGAGGCGTGGATCCCGATGATGCTCTTCGCCATCGTGTTCGGCCTGTCGATGGACTACGAGGTCTTCCTCCTCAGCCGCATCAAGGAGGACTACGACAAAACGGGCGACAACGCCACCGCCGTGGCCCACGGGCTGGCCCTGACGGCCCGGCTCATCACGGCGGCGGCCGCCATCATGATCTGCATCTTCGGCAGCTTCGTGCTGGGCGACCTGCGGGTGCTGAAGATGATCGGCTTCGGCCTGGCCGTGGCCGTCTTCATCGACGCCACCATCGTGCGGCTGGTGCTGGTGCCGGCGACCATGGAGCTGCTCGGCGACCGCAACTGGTGGCTGCCGAAGCGCCTGGGCTGGATCCCCCGCCTCGACGTCGACGGCGAGCGCCAGCCACTGCCCGTCGACTGAGCCCGAACCGGCGATGGATCGACCCAGATCTGGTGTCAATCCGTCGCCGGTTCGATCCTCGCCGCTTCCCAGCGGCCGCCGTGGCCGGGCACCAGCTCGAAGGTGACCGGCGTGCCGACGGCGATGGTGCGGGTGCCATCCGCGATGCGGGTGCAGTGAAAGAACAGCTCGCGGCCGTCGTCGGCCCGGACCGTGCCGTAGCCCCGGTGGTCGTCGAACGTGGCGACCGTGCCGCCCATCTAGTGGACGATCTTGGAGAGCGGCAGCTCGATGATGTCGCTGGCGCCGGCGTCCTTGAGGGCGGGGATCAGCGTGTTGATCTCCGACTTCAGTACCACCGTCTCCACCGCGTAGCCGCCCTGCCCGAACAGCTCGGACACCGTGGGCGCCTTCATCGACGGCACGATGTCGATGACCTTGTCGAGGTCGCCAGCCGACACGTTCAGCTTCACCAGCACCTTGCCCCGCGCCTCCAGCGACCCCTGCAGCAGGGTGTGGAGCTGGTGCATGGCGTGGCGCTTCTCCGGGTCCTCGT
>JAOBWJ010000191.1 GCA_025463335.1 Acidimicrobiales bacterium | reverse complement strand
CCGGTGGATCCGGCGGAGCTCCGACCGCCCGGCCTCGACGGCCGCTCGGCTCGCCCGTGCCCGGGCGCCGATCTGCCCCACGACGAGCCCGCCGATGAGGAGGAGAACGGCCGTCTCCATGTCCTCGCGGGCGCTGATCCGCAGCGTGTAATAGGGCCGGGTGTGCCAGAAATCGAACGAGAGTGTCGCCGCCACCGCGCCCGTCATCCCCGCGGACCGGCCGCCGATCGCCGCGCCGACCACAACGAGCACCATGAGCACCAGCGCGACGTCGGCCCTGGAAACGGAGTGACGGACACTGGCCAGAAGGCCGCCGGCCACGATCGCGCCAACGCCACCAACCACCGCGCCCACTGCCGACGAGAGCGGGAAGTCGTCCGTTTCCGTTGTCCCTGCTGAGCTGCCCAACCATCCCATGCGGCCCTTGTAGCCGGGTTGACGTCGATCTACGACAGAGATCAGCCGACCCGGTCGGCGACCCGGTCGCTGCCGGATGCCACGCGAGCGCAATGCGCGCAGCAATAGAAGTGGCCGTCCACCTCGGTGCCGTGGCCGAGCACCTTGCAGTCGCAGTGCTCACAGATCGGCGCCATCCGATGGACGGCACACTCGAAGCTGTCGAACACATGGCGCTGGCCGGCGGCCATCACCTCGAACGTCTTGTCGTAGTCGTTCCCGCAGACCTCGCACACCGCCATGGTTCGCGCCTCCCCGTTGCCGGTCGCCGCCGCCCTACCCTCAGCGCCCGGTCAGGGAACGGCGGCGGAGACGTACCCGGTCGCCGTCGAGGTCGACGTCGTAGGCCGGTAGTGGCGCCGTTGCCGGGCCCCGCAGGAGGGCGCCGTCGGCGAGGCGGAACCGGCTCCCGTGCCAGGGGCAGGTGACGCAGCCACCTTCGATCTCGCCCTCCGCCAGCGGGCCGCCGAGGTGGGCGCAGCGCGCCGCCACCGCGTGGGCCTCGTCCGCTCCGGCCACGACGAGGATCTCGGTGCCGTCCAGGAGCACGACGGTGACACCGTCGGCGCTGGCCGCACGGTCGGCGTCGGCCCAGTCGTCGGGTGCTGGCGCCAGCGCGTTCTGGTTCACGCCGGACGCCCGGCGATAGGCAAGATGGCCGCCGAGGTAACCGCCCACCGTGGCTGCCGCCGACCCGGCCAGTCCCAAGGCGATGCCGCCGGTTCGGTGTCCCCGTCGCCGGGCCAGCAGCGAGGCGGTGAAGAGCACGGTGGCGCTGACGTTGGCGGCGGCGTGCACGAACCCGGAACGTTGCTCGGGGCGATTCAGCTCGGACCAGTCCGTCCAGCCGGTGAGTGCAGTCGGCGCGGCGGTGACGACCCCGGCGGCCAGGAGCACCTCGGCGGCCTGCTCGGTGCGGCGGCCTCCGAGGAGGTCGAGCACCACCGCGCTGGTCCAGAACCCGATCGGCAGATCGGTCAGCATGGGATGGAGCGGGTGACCGAGCCAGGTGCCGTGCAGCGCGTCCTTGGCGTCACCTTTCGGCAGGACCTGATGCGCGAGCCGGCCGAGCGGCGCGACGATCCGGTCGAGCGAAGCAAGCGCTTCGAGACGCTCGCCAACGCTGCGCCGATCGATCCGGCCAGATGCCATGGCGGTCACCGTGCCCCGAGTGGAGACCGGCTATGCGGCTTCGCCAGCGCGGCGACTGAGGCGGGTGTTCAGTCGGTGTCGACCACCGTGACCTCGACCGCTGTGCCGTCGCCCGTCACGACCGCGGTGACTTCTTCGCCCACTTCGAGGTTGTCGAGGCAGCGTCCCGGTGGGTCGAAGACCGTGGCCGGGGTCACCGTCACGGTGCGGGTGCCGATGTCGAACGCGAAGTCGGGGGACCACACCACATCGACGTTCAGATCGAAGCTCTGTGGTCGAACCCGTTCGACCGCACCCTGCCAGCGGGTCAGCTGTGGTTGCGCGCTCACCTGGATGCCGCTGGGCTGCGCTTGTGCCGGCTGAGGCTCACCGATCACCGCCGGGGCGACGACCAGACAGATGACCGCGACGACGCCGTAACGCCCTCGCCGTGCGACCGAGGCTGAACCCGGTGTCATCCAGATCAACGGTACCCGTCGCTTCGCGGATGAGCGGTTGCATCCTGGGAGAGCGGACGTGCACCAGGTGTCGGTGAGTGAGTGTACAGCGGACGCTGTACCATCGGCTGCGTGGGCACCGCGACCCGGGTCAACACCGATGCCCTGGAGCGGGTTGGCGTCGCCCTCGCCGACGGGACCCGGCGTCGACTCCTGATCGCCTTGCTCGATGGCCCGGCGTACTCCGGCGAGCTCGCCGGACGCCTGGGTCTGAGCAAGGCCAACACGTCGAACCACCTGTCGTGCCTTCGTGGTTGCGGCCTGGTGGTCGGTGAGCCGGAAGGTCGTCGCGTGCGCTACGAGCTGGCCGACCCACGGCTTGCGCATGCCCTGGGAGCGCTCGCGGACCTCGTCCTGGCGTCCGATCCCGCGTGCCGGTTCGGGCCATGAGCGCCGCCGCTGCTGGCGTCCGCGAGGCGCAGGTCCGTCGGGCGCTCGGACTCGCCGTCTTCACCGTCGTGTGGAACCTCATCGAGGGCGGGGTGGCGATCACGGCCGCCGCCCTGTCCGGCAGCCCGGCCTTGATCGGGTTCGGCCTCGATTCCTTCGTTGAATCGCTCTCCGCCGCCGTCCTGATCTGGCGGCTCCGGGTCGAGCAGCGACAACCCGAGCGCGTCGAAGCGGTCGAGCGTCGGGCGGTCCGCCTCATCGGGGTGACGTTCCTGGCCCTGGCCGCCTTCGTGGCGTTCGAATCGCTGCGCTCGCTGATCACCGGGGACAAGCCGGAGTCCAGCGCCATCGGCATCACCATCACGGTGCTGTCCCTGATCGCCATGCCCCTGCTGGCAAGGAGGAAGAAGCGTCTCGGCGCGGCGATGGGCGACCGGTCTGTGCAGGCCGACGGTGCGCAGACAGCGGCGTGCGCCTATCTGTCGATCGTGGTGCTCGTCGGCCTGGTGCTCAATGCTGCGCTCGGGTGGTGGTGGGCCGACTCCCTCGCCGCGCTCGGCGTCGTGGTCTTCCTCGTCCAGGAGGGACGGGCCGCCTTCGAAGCCGAACATGTCGACGACTGCTGCTGAGCAGGTCGAGACCGAAGTCGAGCCACGAACGATCGGGGCATGGCGCATGCTGGTGGACGTGGCCGTTGCACCCACCACCCTCGGGGACGCGTGAGCACCGGTCACGACCACGTCGCAAGCCGCCCGTTGCAGCGGCGAGCGCTGTGGATCGCGCTCGCCGCCAACTCGGGCTTCCTGGTGGTCGAGGTGATCGGCGGACTGGCCTTCCACTCCCTGGCCCTGCTCGCCGATGCCGCCCACATGGTCTCCGACGTCGCCGGCCTCGCGATCGCGCTGGTCGCCCAAGGCCTCCTCGACCGGCCGGCTACCGCCCGCCACAGCTTCGGCCTCCAACGCGCCGAGGTGCTGGGCGCCCAAGCGAATGGTCTCGCGCTGGTCGTCGTGGCCGGCTGGATCGTGTTCGAGGCGGTGCGACGGATCGGCGATCCGGTGAACGTGACCGGCGGCGGTCTGCTGATCGTCGCCGTGCTCGGGCTCCTGGTGAACCTCGGCAGCGCGGTCATGCTCCGCCGCGTGCAGGGCAACAGCCTCAACATGCGCGGCGCGGTCGTGCACATGACCTCCGATGCCGCCGGCTCCGTGGGAGCGATCGTCGCAGGCGTCGCCGTGTTGGCCTGGCAGGCCGACTGGGTCGACCCGCTCATGTCGATCCTCATCGCCGGCCTGGTGCTCTGGTCGGGGTGGGGCCTGCTGCGCGACACCGCCCACGTTCTCCTCGAAGGAACCCCCGAAGGCGTCGACCCCCACGACGTCGAGGCCGCGCTGGCGGCCATGGACGGGGTCGAGACGGTCCACCACCTTCACGTGTGGAACCTGGCCTCGGACGTGCCGGCGCTGTCCGCCCACGTCGTGCTGACCGGTGAGCGAACGCTGCACGAGGCGCAGGCCACCGGCCAGGACCTGAAGCGGATGCTCGACGATCGTTTCCACATCGAGCACGCCACGTTGGAGCTCGAGTGCCATCCGTGCGACCCCGAACCCGGCCCGCACGGAACCGGGGGCCATCACGAAGTCAGATAAGGGTCAGAAATCCGAAGCTGTCAGCACACACGGCTGACTCAGAACGCTCACGCTCGGCACACGGACCGGTAATCCCAAGTCTTTACGTTGCGTGACATGCGAACGCGACTGCAACGCCTCAAGGAACGGGAGACCCAGAAGCTCGTCGGAGTGATCCTCGGCGGGAAGCTGCTCGGAGTCGGTGCCACCCTCGGCGTCATCAAGGGGATGAGCTGGTACTTCGACACGGCGGCCGGGGCCCAGACAGCGACGGTGGCCCACACGGCCAACGACCTGGTCAACCCGATCAACACCATGTGGGTGCTCATCACCGCCTTCCTGGTGTTCTTCATGCAGGCCGGCTTCATGGCCCTGGAGGGCGGCTTCGCCCGCTCCCGCGAGACCGTGAACATCATGCTGGAGTGCATCGTCGACACGTGCCTGGCCGGCCTGCTGTTCTGGGCCTTTGGCTTCGCCTTCATGTTCGGCGCCGGCAACGGGTTCATCGGCCACGAGTTCTTCATGCTCCACGGGGCGCCGGCGACGTACGGCTCGACGGGGGTGGCCTTCCTGGCCTTCTTCCTGTTCCAGCTGGCCTTCCTCGATGCCGCCTCGACCATCACCTCGGGCGCCATGGTCGGCCGGACCGGCTTCGTGGGCGACATCCTCTACTCCATCGGCGTGTCCGGCTTCCTCTACCCGATCTTCGGCCACTGGGTCTGGGGGCCGGGCGGTTGGCTCGGCAACATGACCCCCGGCTTCCTCAACGACATGACGGGCGGCGCCGTCTTCCGAGACTTCGCCGGCTCCACCGTCGTCCACACCGTCGGCGGCATCATCGCCTTCTGGGGTGCCGTGGCCCTCGGCCCGCGCCTCGGCCGCAAGTTCAAGAGCGAGGGCGGCGGTCCCACCCCCCCGAGCGACCTCGTCATCGGCGCCCTTGGCACGATCATCCTGTGGTTCGGCTGGTACGGCTTCAACCCCGGCTCGACCCTCTCGGCGCTCGACTTCGAGGGTGTCGGCCGCATCGCCACCAACACCACGCTGGCGGCCTGCTCCGCCGGCCTGGTCGCCATGTTGTGGGTCTATCCCCGCTCGAAGAAGTGGGACCTCGGCATGACGTGCAACGGCCTTCTGGGCGGCCTGGTGGCCATCACCTGCCCCTGCTACTGGGTGTCGCCCGCAGCCTCCATCATGATCGGCGCCATCGCCGGCATCGTCGTGCCGCTCGGCGTCGACCTGATGGAGAAGATCAAGGTCGACGACCCGATCGGCGCCGTCGCTGTCCACGGTGGCGCCGGTATCTGGGGCACGCTCAGCCTCGGCCTCTTCGCCTCGGGCAAGTTCGGCATCCCCACCCCCGACGGCGTCGACGTGACCACCCAGATCAAGGGCCTGTTCTACGGGGGTGGCACCGACCAGCTCGTGGCCCAGTTCGTCGGCAGCCTCACGGCCGTGGTGGTCGTGAGCTTGGCGGCCATCGCCCTGATGTGGGGCGTGAAGGCCACCAAGACGCTGCGGATCAGCCAGGACGGCGAGCTCGAGGGCATCGACCTCCACGAGCACGGCACGCCCGCCTACCACATGGAGTTCGGGCAGGGCATGACCTACACGGCCCCGCTCGGCACGGGCAGGCCCCCGGTGAGCAGCTCCGTCCCGACGGGCGAGCAGTCACCCGTCTGACGATCCGGTCGTTTGCATCGGGCCGGGGCAACGGCGCCCCGGCCCGGCCGGCCGTCTGACGACGAAGGAGGTTCGCCGTGACCAACTCGAATGCTCACGCCGTGGGCGTGCTCCGCTGGCCGACCGAGGCCGATCGTCGCGACGAGCTCGAGCGGCTGGGGATCCCCCGGTTGCTGCTGGTGGAGCCCGGCTCCCGCCCGCCCGAGGTCCGGGAGGACGAGGACTGGGCTCGGCTCCCGGTGGAGGACGACGATCTCCGAGCCCGGGTCGAGCGGCTGGCCCTGCACGGGACCGAACCCCATCCGACGGTCGACGAGTTCGGCGTGCTCACCTACGGCAACGGCTGGGTGCCGCTGCCCCCCATCGAGGAGACCATCGTCCGTCGGCTCCTCGACTCATTCGGGACGACCGTGTCCCGGTCCGACCTGGTGGCCGAGGCCTGGCCCGACGGCGGCCGCGGCCCTCGGGCGCTCGACACCAAGATCCATCGACTGCGCAACCGCCTGGCGCCGCTGGGCCTCGCTATCCACACTGTTCGTCGCCGGGGCTTCGTGCTCGACGCCCGGCCCACTGCTGAGGAGCCGACATGGCCCATCTCGTGACCGCCATCATCAAGCCGTTCAAGCTGGAGGAGGTGAAGGACGCCCTGCGGGGCGCCGGGGTGCTCGGCCTCACGGTCAGCGAGGTCCAGGGCTACGGCCGCCAGGGCGGCAAGAGCGAAACCTTCCGGGGTTCGGAATACACCATCGACTTCGTCCCCAAGGTGAAGGTCGAGGTCATCTGTGACACGCCCGACGTCGACAAGGTCATCGAGCTGATCTCGAGGTCGGCCCAGACCGGAAAGATCGGCGACGGCAAGATCTGGGCCTTCGACCTGGATCGCCTGATGCGCATCCGCACCGGCGAGACGGGCGACAGCGCGATCTGACGACGACGTGTCTCGATCGGCCGGACCCGACGGTAGGGTCCGGCCGATGGACACGGAGCGGCGCGACCGGTCGGTCGTCGCCCTCCTCGTGGGGCTGCTGCTGAGCTCCACCGCGTCCATGGCCCAGGCCACCGTGCTGGGCCTGCAGGTGTTCCAGATCTCGGGGCGCACGCTCGACCTGGGCCTGCTCGGCCTGGTGGAGTTCGCCCCGGCCCTGGTGCTCGTGCTCGTCACCGGATCGGTGGCCGACCGCTTCGACCGGCGCCGGGTGGCCGCCCTGGGTCTGGTCGGCGAGGCGGCGGCGACGGGCGGGATCCTCTGGTACGTCTCGACCGAGCCGACGGCCGTGGGCCCGATCTTCCTGATCGTGCTCGTGTTCGGGATCGCCCGGGCCTTCGCCGCTCCGGCGGCCCGCTCACTGCCGGCCGACATCGTCGCCCCCGACCGGGTCCCGTGGGTGGTGGCCCGCTACTCGGCCACCTGGCAGATCGCCTCGATCGTGGGGCCGGTGGTCGGTGGCTTCCTCTACGCCGCCGACGTGCGCCTGCCGTACGTGTTCATCATGGCCCTGGCGTTGGGCTCGGCTGCCTGCATCCTGGCCGTGCGCCGGCCCGAGCGGGCGCGACCGGCCGAGGAGCTGGGGGACGAGGCGCCGCCCGTCGACCCGCTGCTCGCACCGGTGCCCAAGGCCCGGTTCTCCGACGCCGTCGAGGGGCTGCGGTTCATCCGTCGGCAACCCGTGCTCCTCGGTGCCATCTCCCTCGACCTGTTCGCCGTGCTGTTCGGCGGGGCCGTGGCCCTGCTGCCCGCCATCGCCGAGGAGCGGCTGCACGTGGGCGCGATCGGCTACGGGTGGCTGCGGGCCGCCGGCGGCATTGGTGCCGCCCTGGTGACGATCCGCCTCGCCGTACGGCCCCTCGACCGAAAGGTGGGCCGCAGCCTGCTCGTCGCCGTCGCCCTCTTCGGCGTGGCCACCATCGTGCTCGGCGCGACCCGCAGCTACGTGGTGGCCTTCGTGGCCATGCTGGTGCTGTCCGGGGCCGACTCGGTGAGCGTGTTCGTGCGGGCCACCCTCGTCCCGCTGGTCACGCCCCCCGACAAGCGGGGTCGGGTGTTGGCCGTGGAGAACGTCTTCATCGGCGCCTCCAACGAGCTCGGCGCCTTCGAGTCCGGCGTCGCCGGCCAGGTGCTGGGGCCGGCCGGGGCGGTGGTGCTCGGCGGCGCCGCGACCCTTGCCATCGCCGCCAGTTGGGGCGCGCTCTTCCCCGACCTGCGCCACGTCGACCGGTTCCCCTCGCATGAGGGAGCACAGGCGGAGGCCGAGGTCTAGGTCCCGGCCTCGTCGGCGAACGTGATCGTGATGTGCTCGAAGCCGAGCGACCCGAACAGGGCCTGCAGCATGCGCCTGGTGTTGGTCTCGGCCCGAGCGGTCAGCTTCGAGTCGCCCGCCGCCAACCGCAGCTTCTGCTCCGAGAGCTGGTAGAGCTCGCGCTCGCTGGTCGGGTTGTCGGAGAACACCGAGCCGAGCCGGTCGAGGACCCCTCGGTTGCGGTTGAGCACGCGCGACTTGCCGGGATCGACCTTCACGGTGTCGGTGCGGGCGTGGGGCAGGGTGACCTCGACGGTCTTGCGGTCGCCGGACACGGTGACGGCGTCCTTGCCCAGCGTGCCGAAGTCGACCACCGCATCGACGGTGCCGAAGGCGAGGAACGACACCCGGTCACCACTGATCACCGACGGGACGAAGCGGGTGTCCTTCTCGATGTCGACCAGCTCCTGGAGCTGGGCGCTGGCCGCCCGGTACTCGCTGAGGTCCTCGAGCCGGTTGAGCAGGGCCGGCGCGCTGCGGTCGACGGTGGACTCTTCGAACGGGTTCGGGATCCAGTCCCAAGGGTCGAAGACGCTGGCCAGGAGGACGACGGCGACGGCGACGGCGCCGACGATGGCCAAGGGGCGGAGCCTGCGCACCCCGATGGTCTACCCCGAAGTCAGGCCTGGACGGTTCACGAAGCCGAGGTTTTCGTAGGTGGCGCCCAGCACCTGCTTCGAGTCGGCCCGGAGCCACGAGTCGAGGACGGTGGCGTAGACGCTGCGGAAGTCGACGGCCGGCACCAGGTTGCCTGACCGGTCGAGGTTGGTCAGCGAGGGCATGGCGCCGTAGAGGCCGCCCTTCACGCCGGCTCCGAGGGCGAACAGCGAGCTGGCCGTGCCGTGGTCGGTGCCGTTCGACTGGTTGGCCTGCACCCGGCGGCCGAACTCGGAGAACGTGAGGACGGTGACCCGCGTGGAGAACCGGGGCGCGAGCGTGGCGAAGAAGGTCTGCAGTCCGGCATCCAGCTCGGCCATGCGCTGACCGTGCTCGCCCGGCAGGTTGGCGTGGTGGTCGAAGCTGCCGAACGACACGTGCAGCGCCCGCACCCCGAGGTCGGCGTTCACGATCCGGGCGGCCAGGTCGAGCTGGGAGGCCAGGCGGCCCTGGGTCAGCTTGGCCTTGTAGAGCGGGCGCACCTTGTCGGTGAGGTCGACCGAGGCGCGGCCGGCGGCGGCGATGGCGTCGCCCCACGCGCCGAGGCCGGTGGTCCCGCCACCCATGGCCCGCAGGCATTCCGCCGAGCGGCGGACCCAGTCGTCCTTGGCCGAGGTGCTCAGGCCGTCGTCGACCTGCTGGGGCAGGGCGGTGGCCTTGCGGGTCGCGCCGTTCATGAGGAGCGGCACCGAGGTCCCCACGGTGACGGCGTGGAACGGGTCGTTGCCACCGGGCAGGCCGTCGAGGTAGCGGCCCAGCCAGCCGGTCTTGCCCTCGGTGCCGTCGCCGGTCATCCAGCGGGCGGTGGCCGTGAAGTGGCTGAGGTCGGGCGTGATGTCGCCCACGCCCTGGAGCACGGCCAGCTGGCCGGCGTCGAACCGGCTCTTGAGGTACGTCAGCTTGGGGTGGAGGCCGACGCCGGTGCCGATGGCCAGGGCGTCGGTGGCCTTGACGGCGATGTTCGGCCGCTTGGCGTAGTAGGCGCTGTCGCCGGTGGGGACGACGGTGTTGAGGCCGTCGTTGCCGCCACCCATCTGAACGGTGACCAGCACGCCGTCGCCGGGGCCGATCGGGGTGGCGGCCTCGGCCAGGTCGGCCAGCCACGTGGGCAGCAGGGCGGTGGCGCCGGCCGTCATGGCGGTGGCCTGGAGGAAGCGGCGGCGACTCACGCTGCGGCGGTCCGTGGCAGCCGGCGTCGACAGCGCGGCCAGGACGTCGGCGGTCTCGGTGTCCATGAGCAGGGTCGTCCTAGGCGAGCTGGGCGTCGGGAGACAGGAGTGCGAGCATGATCAGGTTCGGGCGTTCGGCCCACTTGGTGGTCGTGCGCTCCTGGCGGAGCCACGCCTCCATGGCCTTCACGGTCGAGGCGCTGGGTGTGTCCACGCCGAACTGGGCGAGGGCCCGGCGGACAGCGGCCGGCGCGGCGAGGGCCTGCGTGCCCGCGAGGACGGACGTGCCCTCGTTGGCCTTCCACCGCAGGAAGCCGGCACAGGAGGTCTTGGCCCACTGGGTCGACGCCGAGATCCAGTAGCCGTTCTGGCGCCATCCGGAGACGTTCGGGGGGTAGAAGGGCTGCTGGCCCATGCCCTCCAGCCACCACTCCGGATGGGCGATGCCGCAGCCGAGGCCGGTGCCCTTCATGGCGGCGACCACGTACTCGATGGGCGAGCGCACGAGGGCGCCCTTGGCCTTGGGCCCGTAGAACTCGGGCCGCAGGAAGATGGCCTTCAGCAGGGCCGCGATCGAGAGGTTGGAGGCCAGGTACGGGGCCACGACGGCGTCGATGACGGCGGGCTCCGGGTTCGGGTAGGCGAAGAACGACCACAGCTTGGTGGCGATGAACCTCGCTGATGTCTGCTTCTTGTCGCCGAGGGTGATCTCGTCGAGGACCTCGGGCCCGTTCCAGGCCTTGGTGATGCCGAACAAGGTCTTGGCCCCGAAGTCGTGGCGGTTGGCGGTGAACACGTACCGGCCGTCCTTGTCGAGGCCGTGCCCGCTCCACGCCTTGGCCCCGGCCACCACGTCGTCCTGGGAGTACTGGTTGACCCCGAGGGTGAAGAGCTCCATCGACTCCCGGGCCCAGTTCTCGTTGGGCGAGCCCTTGGTGTTCCGGTCGTTGTCGAGGTACCGCAGCATGGCCGGGTCGACGGCCACGGCCTGGGCCAGGTCGCGAAAGCTGCCGAGCCCCATGACCCGGAACAGCTGGTTCTGGTTCCAGATCGCCTGGTGGCCCACCTTCTCCAGCGAGCTGCAGAAGTGGCCGTGCCAGAAGAGCGTGAGCTTCTCGACCAGGGCCGGTCCGACGGGCGCCGTGCGCATCCGCTCGAGCCAGGCCGACGACATGGCCACGTAGCGATCCCAGTAGTCGGCGTCCTTGTCGGCCACCAGGGGCGGATCGGCGAGCGGAACGGCGAACGACGAGTTGACGACCTTGTCGACGATGACCTTGATGTCGAGTGGCGCCAGAGCGGCGATCTCGGCCGGCGAACCCCCGAACCCGGCACGCCGGAGAAGGTGAGCGACGGCCAACGGCGGTGTCGGCATCGCCCATGCATCGGCGGGATTCCGGAGGGCTTGAGCGAATTCTGCCCTACCCTCGCCCCGTGCTGCTGGGCGACAACCTGCTCGTGTACCTGCTGTTGGCCTTCGGCGGGGCCATGGCCGTGGGCAGTGCCCTGGCCCTGGTGCGACCGCCCGACAAGCACGATGATGGCGATCTCGAGCGACCGCCGGTGGCCCGCAGCGTGGCCATGATCGTGGTCGGCGCCATCGCCGCCCTGTGGGCGCTGGCCAGCCTGCTCTCGAAGTAGCCCGGGCGTCCGAGCCTTTCAGACGTTCGTCGAGGGGAACGTCTGGGCTGACGACTCCCGCATGAGTGCCACGATCGCCGCCCGGTCGGCCGGCGATGGCAAGCCCCACTCGGGCCGGTAGCCGAAGAGCTCCTGCACGGTGCTCGAGCCGAACCGGCCGTCGAGGACCTCGATGCGCTCGGGCCCGACCAGCGCCGGGTGCTCGACCCCGCACGCCAGGCTGAGCTGGAGCAGCTCGTGGCGCAGGGTCGCCACGTAGCCGGCGAACCGCACGGACTTGAGCGTGGGATCGAGACCCCGGGTCAGCCACCGTGACTGGGTGGCCACGCCGGTGGGGCAACGACCGGTGTGGCACCGCTGGGCCTGGATGCACCCGACCGACAGCATGGCCTCGCGCCCGACGTTGACCAGGTCGGCGCCGAGGGCGAAGGCGAACAGCGCCGTCTCCGGGAAGCCGAGCTTGCCGGAGCCGATGAACACCAGGTCGTCGGTCAGGTCGTGCTCGGCGAACGCGGAGTACACGCGGGAGAAGCCGACCTTGAACGGCAGGGCCACGTGGTCGGCGAACGCCAGCGGGGCGGCGCCCGTCCCGCCCTCGCCGCCGTCGACGGTCACGAAGTCGAGGCCGCGTCCGGTGGTGGCCATCAGCTCGGCCAGCTCCCGCCAGAAGCCGCCCTCGCCAACGGCCGACTTGATGCCCACGGGCAGGCCGGTCTCGGCCGCCAGCAGCTCGGCGAAGTCGAGCAGCTCGTCGGTGGTGGAGAACGCCGAGTGGCGGGTGGGGCTGATGCAGCTCACGCCCACCGGCACGCCGCGGATGGCGGCGATCTCGGGGCTGACCTTCTCGGCCGGCAGCACCCCGCCGAGCCCGGGCTTGGCCCCCTGGCTGAGCTTGATCTCCAGGGCTCGCACCGGGTTGGCGGCCACCAGGTCGCGCAGCCGGCCGAGGTCGAACCGGCCATTGGCGTCGCGGCAGCTGAAGTAGCCGGTGCCGATCTGAAACACGAGGTCACCGCCGTGGCAGTGGTACGGCGCCAATCCGCCCTCGCCGGTGTTCTGCCAGCAGCCGGCAAGGGCGGCGCCGCGGTTGATCGCCTCCACGGCGGCACCCGACAGCGAGCCGAAGCTCATGCCCGAGGCGTTGACCACCGACGCCGGCCGGAAGGCGTGGCGCCGACCGCGGGCCCGGCCCAGGACCTTGGCGCCGGGGAGCCGGTCGCCGCCCTCGGTGGCGGCGTCGAGGGGGAACGCCGAATGCTTGATGACGACGTAGTTGCTCGACTGCTCGAGGTCGTTGTCGGTGCCGAACCCGAAGTAGTTGTTCTCGAGCTTGGCCGAGGCGTAGACCCAGCGTCGCTGGTCGCGGCTGAAAGGGCGCTCCTCGTCGTTGCCGGCCACGACGTACTGGCGCAGCTCGGGCCCGATCGTCTCGAGCAGGAACCGGGCGTGCCCGAGCACCGGGTAGTTGCGCAGGATCGCGTGCCGCTTCTGCGTCAGGTCCTTTGCGGCG
>JAOBWJ010000183.1 GCA_025463335.1 Acidimicrobiales bacterium | reverse complement strand
TGGCTCGACCAGGCCTCCATCGAACGGATCGTGTTCGACGACCCGTCCCGGGTCATCGACGTCGGCGTCGAACGACGCCTCTTCGAAGGCGCCACCCGCCGAGCCGTCGAAGTGCCGTGCGGCGAATGCTTCGAAGACACCTGCGAAACCCCCGCCGCAGACTGCGAGATCGACCACATCGAGCCCTGGTCGTACGGCGGACCCACCATCCAGGCCAACGGCCGGCCGGCCTGCGGGTTCCACAACCGCCAACGCCACCGAAGACCCAGCGCGGGGCCGTGACGCCCCGCTCTCTCCAGGAACGTGGCCACGTCCTCGCGCCTTCGTACGCGACTGCCCTCAGATCACCCGAGTGGCCGCCGAGATCGGCAACACGACCATCAGCCCTCTCGCATGAGCTCAGCCGCGCGTTGCACGCCCTCGACGATGGACTGGTAGCCGGTGCAGCGGCAGAGGTTGCCGGCGAGCGACTCGCGGACCTCATGTTCGGTGGGCGACGGGTTGCCGGCGAGGAAGGCCGCGGTGGTCATGACGATGCCGGGCGTGCAGAACCCGCACTGGAACGAGTGGCACTCGTAGAAGCCCTGCCGGACCGGGTGCATGTTGGCGCCATGGGCCAAGCCTTCGACGGTGGTGACCGAACGACCATTGGCCTGGACGGCGAGCATGAGGCACGACCGGACGGGGGCCCCGTCGACCAACACGGTGCACGACCCGCACACGCCGTGCTCGCACCCGACGTGGGTGCCGGTGAGCTCGAGCTCGACCCGCAGCGCGTCGGCCAACGTCTGTCGGCCCTCAACCGTGGCCCGGCGGGGCTTTCCGTTGACCATGAGCTCGACCTGGTGCTCACTCATGCCCGGCTTCTCGCCGTCAGGAGCACGTCTCGGGCCAACACACCGGCCACGTGCTTGCGGTAGGCGGCAGTGGCGTGCACGTCGTCGGACGGCTCCAGCTCGGATGCGTCCTCGGCGATCACCGGCGTGCTGCCCACACCGATGAACACCAGCCGCTGGTCGACCACGTCGCCGGCACGGTCGACGGTCACCCGGGCACCAGCACCGACGAGGGCGAAGTCGCCGTGCCGGCGGCTCACCTCACGGAACGCGAAACCAGTGCGGTGGTGGGTCGGGAAGCGGATCTCGGTGAGCACCTCATCGGGCGCGAGCGCCGTCGTGAGGTACGACTCGAAGAAGTCGACGGCCGCGATGACCCGCTCCCCCGCCGGGCCACGGGCGACCAGCTCGGCGTCACACAGGAGGGCGACCGCTGGCAGCTCGGCGGCCGGGTCGGCGTGGGCGATGCTGCCGCCGATCGTCCCACGGTTGCGGATCGCCGGGTGGGCGATGAGCGGGAGCACCTCCGCCAGGAGCGGGTGTGGTGCTTCCCGCTCGAGCGTCGCCTGGGTGACCCCGGCGCCGATCGAGCCGGGACCGACGTGCTGCAGCGAGTCGACGCCACCGATGTCGACGAGCACGGCCGGGCGGGCCAGACGCAGCGCCATCATCGGGATCAGGCTCTGGCCCCCGGCCACGATCTTGGCGTCCTCCCCGTGCTCGGCAAGGAGGGCGACGACCTCCTCAATTGTGGTGGGGGCCACGTAGTCGAACGGTGCCGGCCTCATGACGCGGCGATCTTGCCATCTCACCGTGGTCTGAGAGCGATACGGGTTTTACCTCCGCGGCCTGAGGGCAGAGGACGTCCACCTGCTCGTTCTCGGCCAGGGACAGGTCTATGCCTCATTCACAACGCTTCTCTGCGTTGACCATGCCTTGCTCGACGCGTGGATCACGCGCCGGGAACCTTCATCCCCCGCCTCGGCAGAGGATCCAAGCAAGGGAGCACGGCACATGAACGTCTCGCTCAAGCGGACAGCACTCACCGGTGTAGCGGTGCTCGCCCTGTTTGCGCTCGCCGCCTGCGGCAGCAGCGGGTCCTCCGGGTCGGCCGGCTCGACCACCACGGCGGGCGGCTCGTCGACGACCGGGGGCGGGTCGGGAATCTCGCCGACGTCGTTCACGTCCGACTTCTCGGCCATGGCCCAGCTCAAGTCGGTGGCCTCGGCCGGCAAGGGCAAGATCGGCGTGCTCCTGCCGGACACGACCACCTCGGCCCGGTACGAGTCCTTCGACCGCCCGTACCTGACCAAGGCGTTCGAGGCCGCGGGCCTGACGTCCAGCGACTTCCAGATCAACAACGCCCAGGGCAGCGCCCAGACCATGCAGACGCAGGCCGAGGCCCTCATCACCCAGGGGGCCACCGTCCTGTTGGTCGACGCCATCGACTCCGGCAGCGGCGCCGCCATCGAAGCGTCGGCCACGTCCAAGGGCGTGAAGGTCATCGACTACGACCGCCTGGTCAACGGTGGCGCCCAGGGGCGCCTCTACGTCAGCTTCGACAACGTCAAGGTCGGGCAGCTGATCGGCCAGGGCGAGATCGACTGCATCACGGCGTGGAAGGTGAACAAGCCGAACCTCCTGATCATGGACGGCGACCCCAGCGACAACAACGCCAAGCTCTTCGCCCAGGGCTACAACGGGGTGCTCAAGCCGAAGTTCGACGACGGCTCGTACGTGAAGGTCGGCGAGCCGGCCGGCACGTGGACCCCGTCGGTGGCGGCGACCACGTTCGAGCAGGAGTTCACGGCACACCCGAACATCAACGCCGTGGTCACGCCGAACGACGACAACGCCAATGCCGTCATCGCCGTCTTGCAGAGGCAGAAGGTCCCGGCCAAGACGTTCCCGACCACCGGCCAGGACGCGTCGCTCGTGGGCCTGCAGAACATCCTCAAGGGCTACCAGTGCGGCACCGTCTACAAGCCGATCTACCTGGAGGCCCAGGGTGCTGCAGCCGTCGCCCTCTACCTCCGGGCAGGTCAGACGCCACCCAAGTCCTTGGTCAACGGCACGACCGCCGACAGCTCATCCGGCACGGACGTGCCGTCGGTCCTGCTGACGCCGATCTGGGTGACCACCGAGAACATGAACTCCACCGTCGTCAAGGATGCCGCCGTCAACCGGGCCCAGTTGTGCGTGGCCGCCGTCGCCGCCGCGTGCACGGCAGCCGGGATCTGACCCGGTTCACGTGAGCACCGCCGACACACCTACCAACGGCACACCCCTCCTCGAGCTGCGGGGCATCGAGAAGCACTTCGGTGCCGTCCAAGCGCTGACCGACATCAACCTCGACGTGTCGGCCGGCAACGTGACGGCACTGATCGGCGACAACGGCGCCGGAAAATCGGTGCTCATCAAGTGCATCGCCGGGATCCACCAGCCCGACGGTGGGCAGATCCTGTGGAACGGTCAACCGGTCCACCTGAAGACGCCTCGAGAATCCTCTGAGCTCGGCATCGAGACCGTCCACCAGGACCTGGCCCTGTGCGACAACCTCGACATCGTCCAGAACATGTTCCTCGGGCGCGAGGAGTCGCACCGCCTGGCGCTGGACGAGGAGGACATGGAGAAGGCGGCCAGCAAGACGCTGGCCGGCTTGAAGGTGACCACCGTGCGCTCGATCCGGCAGCCGGTGGCTTCGCTGTCGGGCGGGCAGCGGCAGTCGGTCGCCATCGCCAAGACCGTGCTCTGGAACTCGAAGCTCGTGATCATGGACGAGCCCACCGCCGCCCTTGGCGTGGCCCAGACGACGATGGTGCTCGAGCTGGTGCGGCGCCTCGCCGATCAAGGGCTTGCGGTGCTGTTGGTCTCCCACAACATGAACGACGTGTTCGAGGTGGCCGACCGGATCGCGGTCCTCTACCTCGGTCACCTGGCAGACGAGCGTCCGGCCAAGGAGCTCGACCGCCAGAGCGTGGTCGACCTCATGACCACCGGAGCCTCCACTCGGACCGCCGAGCCCGCAGGAGGTGCGCCATGACCGACGTGCGCGAGCCGGAGGTGACCCCGGGCGCAGCCGCCGATGCCGAGTTGGCGGTGGCCCCGGAGTTGATGGCCACCTCCCTGAGCGACTACCTACGGGGCAGCTATCTGCGCATCCGCGGCGGCGAGAGCGGCGTGCTCCCCGTGGTGGCCGGGATCATCCTGATCTCGGCGCTGTTCCAGACCCTCAACTCGAACTTCCTCACCGCCGGCAACCTGGTCAACCTCCTGATCCAGGGCGCGGCCTACATGCTGCTGGCGATGGGAGAGGTCTATCCGCTGCTGCTCGGCGAGATCGACCTGTCCATCGGCTACGTGAGTGGCATCGGCGGGATCATCACCGCCGAGCTGGTCAAACAGCAGTACGGATGGCCGTGGTGGGCCGCCATCCTCGTCGCCCTCCTGACCTGCGCCGTCATCGGCCTCGTCCAGGGCACGATCATCACCCGCCTCGGCCTGCCGTCGTTCGTCGTGACCCTGGCCGGACTGCTCGGATGGCAGGGTGTGATGCTGCTGATGCTCGGCACCGGCGGCTCGCTGCCCATCAACAACACCACGATCAACAACATCGCCAGCGGCAATCTGACGCCGCTCGCCAGCTGGGTGGTGATGCTGGCGATCGTCGCCGTGTTCGGCGGCCGCATGTGGTTGCGCGAGTCCCGCCGGCGCAAGAGCGGCCTGGTGGCCCCGCCCGCCAGCCTGACCCTCATCAAGATCGCCGGCGCCGCCCTGGCCGGCATCGCCGTCGTGCTGATCTGCAACACCAACCGGGGCCCACTGACCCCGATCCGCGGTGTGCCGTGGGTCGTGCTCGTCGTGCTCGGCGTCCTGGCGATGCAGACGATCCTGCTGAGCCGCACCAAGTTCGGGCGCTACCTGTACGCCATCGGTGGCAACCCCGAGGCCGCCCGCCGGGCCGGCGTGAACCTCGCGATGATCCGCACGGTGGCCTTCTCCCTGGCGTCGATGACGGCCGGCATCGCCGGCATCGTCTACGCCTCCCGCCTCCGGTCGGTCTCCACCGCCCTCGACGGCGGCACCCTCGTGCTCTACGCCGTGGCCGCCGCGGTCATCGGTGGCACCAGCCTCTTCGGCGGACGAGGCAAGGCCATCCATGCCGTGCTCGGTGGCCTGGTCATCGCGGTTCTCGACAACGGCATGGGCCTGCAGGGCTACAGCGCGGCGGCCAAGTTCGTGGTGACCGCCCTGGTCCTGCTGGCCGCCGTCACGATTGATTCCCTGGCCCGCCGCGGCCGTATCGCGCGCTGACGGGGCAAGAAGCATCAAGCCGTAGCGAACAGCGGCATTCGGCCTAGGCCGCCAACCTCGACGACCGCTCGCCGGGAGCCGCAGGACAAGCCGAACAACGCGCGCCGAGGCAGGCCGGATGCCGCTGTTCCGAAGGCTCGCCGAAGGCGTCCGAGCCTTTCGGAACGCGCCGCAGGCGCCCCGATTCTTCTGCCCGCAGCGCGCCGGCCCATGCTCCTGACGGCACGACGCCACCGCCGTCCGACAACCTCCGGCGCGGCCCACGTCCGCCGCCTTCGGCGGGTCCAGGGGGCGGAGCCTTCGGCCACCTTCGCTGCTTTCGTCCTCGGCCGGTGTGCCGTCGTCGGCGCTTGGCGTGCGTCTGCTTCACACTCGTGGGCCGGACGGACGAAAGCAACGAAGGTTGGCCTCTCGGCACCGTTCTTCTCTCTTGCCCCCTCCTTCTCTCCGTCGTCTCGCGGAGGGGGACTCTTCACTCCTGCGCTCGGAGCGCCTTGGAGCCAACAGCAGGTTCGATGAACGCGCTGAAGTCGGGCCCACGCCGCAACGTGTGTCCGCCGTCGACGCCGATCTCCTGGCCGGTGATCCAGCGGGACTCGTCGGAGATGAGGAAGCGGGCCAGGTTGGCCACGTCCTCGG
>JAOBWJ010000081.1 GCA_025463335.1 Acidimicrobiales bacterium | reverse complement strand
CCATTTCGGGAGTTCGCTAGTCGCATCCACCGCACCAACGAAGAGCTGCTGCTGGACGACTCGGGAATCGAGATCAAGGCGACGTCAGCTCAAAAGATCCTGCACGGCGCAATGCCGATGCTGGAGGCAGCCGCCACGAAGTTGCGGCGCTGTGGCGATGCCCAGCAGCGATACATCCTCCTCGTCGTGCACCCGCTCGATCAGCTTGCAGCAGACGTAGCTCACCAGCCGGTGGCGATGACGCTTGAGCCCCCGGAGCTTCCCGAGGGCATCGACGGTCTCTTCGTGTTGTGGGTGCCTGATCAGCTAACGGTCTGGTGCGCCGCCACGGACTGCTGGTGGCAACTCCTGTTCGAGGTCTTCGATCCGATGGACCCCCCGGAGAGAGCCGACCCAGACCTAGCGCTCCTTCAAGAGGCCGAGTGCGAGTTGATGGCAGGCATCGGCTACGGGGAAGTGACGCCGTACCTCTTCGGCGTCGACCCAGGGCTGGCTCGGACGCTCGACGAGTCCTAGACCGCCAAGGGACATGGCTCGGCCGGCGGAGCCCAAGGAAAATCCATGAAATCCCACCAACGCAGAGGGCCGGCCCCCTGGTGGGAAACCGGCCCTGACCTGCACTTTCGTTGGTGGCGGGGGCAGGATTTGAACCTGCGACCTTCGGGTTATGAGCCCGACGAGCTACCAGACTGCTCCACCCCGCGGCGTGCGAGTCAGGGTACCAGCGGGTCGGCCCGCTTCCAAAGCGGGTCCGCGAACCGGACGGACCACCCCACTACGTTCGTCCCATGCGCAGGAAGCGGGTGCGAGCCGCGTTCCAAGCGGACGCCGAGGTGGCCCACCTCGAGCAGCTCGACCGGCTGGAGCGCCGTGTCGCCGACATGGAGGACACGGTGGCCGCCGTGCTCGACCGCAACCGGCTCGACGACCTGGCCGAGCAGCTCGACGAGCTGGCCATGACCTCGACCACCCACGACGACCTCCTCGGCGTGCGGATGCACGCTGCCCGGCTGGCAGCCGAGGTGAGTCGCACGGTCTCCGAGCTCCGCGCCGACCACGCCCGCCTGGGCGACGCCCTGGCCGACCACCTGGCCGGCCGGGGCGAAGCCGTCGCCGGCTGAGGAGCTAGGCCTCCGGCAACGTGGTCGAGGTGGTCGAGGTGGTCGAGGTGGTCGAGGCGGTCGTCGAGGTCGTCGAGGTGGACGACTTCGACGTGGCCTTCGCCAGGCTCTGGGCCTGCTGCACCAAGGACTGGCCCTCCTTGATCTTGCTCTGGTAGGTCCCGAGGTCACCGTCCTTGAGCGCCTGGTCGGCGTCGGCGAACGCCTTGGCGGCACGGTCGAGCAGCGAGGCGATGCTGTCGGTCGACGGTTGCGACGGCGCCGTCGGAGTGCCGGTGGGGGGCGTCTCCCCCGTGGGCGGCGAGGCGCCGAAGAGCGCGGTCAGGGCTTGGGCCAGCGTGTCCTGCACCGACACCTTGCCGTTGAACTCGACGATGACCTTCTGCAGCGTGGGCACGGCGGTCGAGGTGGCCTCGGTGTAGACCGGCCGCACGTACAGCAGCGACTGGTCGATGGGCACCAGGAGCAAGTTCCCGTAGGTCAGCTTCGACCCCTGCTGGCCGAGCAGGGTCTCCAACTCCGACACCGCCGGGTCCGACTGCATGGTCGCCGCCGCGATGCCGGGACCGTCGGGCCGGTTCCCTTGCGGCATCACGAACGTCTCGAGCTTCCCGTAGTTATCGGGGTCGCTCCTGGCCACCATGAAGGCGGTCAGCTCCTTGCGAGTGTCGCTGCCCGACACCGGCACGAACGGCCGGAGCAGCAGGAACGACTCCTTGGTATCCCCCGGTAGCCGCATCAGCAGGTAGTACGGATCCATCCGCGCTTCCTTGCTGGTGATCAACCGGCCCTGGACGTCGGTGGTCTGGGTGGCAAGGGCGGCGCTGCCGGCGTCCGGCTGCTGGGCCACGTTCCAGGCGTCGTTCTGGTTGTAGAAGTCGTCGGGGTTGTCGATGTGGTAGCGGCCCCACATGTTCGTCTGCACCCGGAACAGGTCCTCCGGGTAGCGGAAGTGGGCCTGCAGCTCGGCCGGGACCTTGGACCCGTCGGTGAACAGCTTCGGGAAGGCGGCGCGGTAGGCCCGCAGGATCGGGTCCTTGGTGTCGACGGCGTAGAACGTGGTCGTGCCGTCGTAGGCGTCGACGACTGCCTTCACCGAGTTGCGGACGTAGTTGAAGTCCTTGTCCAACCCGCTCCCGACCGGCAGCGACGCATGGTCGGCCCGCTGGGCGTTCGGGTACTTGCTCGTCGTCGTGTAGCCGTCGATGACCCACTTGACCCGGCCGTCGATCACGACGGAATACGGGTCGGCATCGAACGACAGGAACGGCGCCAGCTGCTTCACCCGATCACGCACGTCACGGACGAGCAGGATCTTGGAATCGGCCTTGACGCTGCTCGAGATGAGCGGGTTGATGTCACCGAAGCGCAGGGCGAACGCCGCCCGCCGCACGTAGTTGCCGAGCTTGACGCCGTCCTTGCCCTGGTACTGGGTGAGCTGGGTCTGCCCGTTCTGACCCTGGTAGTCGATCTCCTTGCGGTCCGAGTTCACGATGACGTAGCCGCTCAGTTGCTCGCCGACGTACACACCCGGCTGGTCGAGCTTCAGGGAGTCGGTGGTGGACTTCGGCGGGATGTCCCGCAGGAACATCGTCGGGCGGCCGTCGGCGTCCTTGGCGTTCGACGGGGCGGCGACCGCGCCGTAGCCGTGGGTGTAGGTGAGGTGCCGGGCCTCCCAGCTGGCCTGGGGCACGCCGCTGGTCTTGAGGTTCCGGGCCGCCACCAGCATCTGCCGGGTCTCGCCGTTGACCTGGTAGCGATCGACGTCGACGTCGTTGATCGCGTAGAAGTCCGACACTTCCTGGAGCTTCTGATAGGTCCGCAGCAGGACCTCGGGATCCCACAGCCGGATGTTCTTGACCGTGCCGGCATTGGCCGCGAGCGCAGCGCTGTTGAGGTTGGACGTCGCCGCGAACGGTGTGCTCGTCACCTGGGCGGGCGTCATGTTCAACGCCGCCCGGGTGGCGGTGATGTTGCGCGCGATGTAGGGCGCCTCCT
>JAOBWJ010000042.1 GCA_025463335.1 Acidimicrobiales bacterium | reverse complement strand
CCCGGGTCGTGTTGTTCGGCCACGTGGCCGACGGCCACATCCACGTCAACGTGGTGGGGCCGCCAGCCGACGACGAGTCGGTCGACGACGCCGTGTTGCGGCTGGTGGTCGAGCGGGGCGGCAGCATCAGCGCCGAGCACGGCATCGGCACGGCGAAGAAGCGATGGCTCCACCTCGCCCGGACCGAGGCCGAGCTGCACGCCTTCCGGTCCATCAAGCGGGCGCTGGACCCGTCCGGGATCCTCAACCCGAACGTCCTGTTGCCCTCGGGGCCGGACAGATAGGCGAGGGACCCCAGGAGTTCGGGCGCTATCCCACGGTTGCCAAAGACCAAAGACGCTCCCAGGGGCGGGGTGGCCGAAGGTCGTCGCCCGGGCTCTTCAGCCGTTCTGGGGCCCAGATCCGACCATCCTCGGCCTTCCTAGGGCCCCAGAACGGATCGGCGGGCGGCACCGACGTCAGCACAGCCGGGCTCGCCCCCTCAGAGCGTCCTTGTCTTTGAGGCCCTAGGGAAGGGGCGCTATCACGGGCTCGCGGGGCCGAGTAGCGAGCGCTCAAACGCTCGGACGGCTACGGCTTGATCTCTTCTTGGGTCTGGTCGCGCCAGCGGGTGTTCGCCTCTTCGAAGAGCCGCATCGTGCGCTCGAGGTCGCGGGGCCGTTCCTCGTAGGTGTCGAAGTCCCACTCGGAGCGCTCGCCGGCGAAGAAGTCGCCGCCGTAGACGTGCAGGGCCGCGGCGAACTCGCGTCGGGAGTTGGCGACGGAGTGGATGACGTCGTCGCCAAGTACGAGCACGTCGCCGGCCGGCAGCTCGCGGCCTCCGGCCGTCTCGAGACCGCCCGGAACGCGGCGGTAGAAGGCGTTGTCCTCCTGGCCGCCGTACATGCCGATGGCCGCCCACATCCGGTGCTCATGCGGGTTCAGGGCCATGCCCGGCGTCCAGGCCACGTGGAGGATGGTGAGGTCGGCGGCATGGTGCAGCGGGGTGATCCCGCCGCGCTCGACCGGCCCGAGCGCCTGCTCGAGGGCCGTTGGGTCGGCGACGAGCTCGTCCAGGACGTCGCGCACGGCCAGCACGGGCGTGTGCTCGGCCAGGGCCGCCTGACAGCGGGCGATGATGTCGTCGACACCGAGTGTCATCGCTCCAGCCTACGAGCCCCTACGGGGTGAGGCGGCGCCGCAGCTCGACGTACACGGCGGTTCCCACGATGGCGGAGAGCTCCTCGCCGAGGGACTCGACCACCGGGCGGTCACCGACGTAGGCCCGCTCGCCTTCGGTGCAGCACCAGGCCATGGTCTCGCCCTCGTCGCCCCAGTCGCTCCGGGTCCAGCCCCGCACGGTCGCCACCTCGCGTCCGTCGTCGGTGGGTGCCCAGTCGACCTTGATCGGCAGCTGCCAGCAGACCGACGGCTTCCAGTCGAGCGGGGACTCGTCGGCGTCGATGGCGGCCAGGTGCAGCGCGCAGCCGGCGCCACCGTCGAAGCCGGGGCGGTTGAGGAAGATGCAGGCACCGTCGACCACCCGAGTCGACATGCGGGCGGGGTCGGCGAAGATCCCACCGTCCGCGGCGGCGGCGTGGTGCTCGAACCGGGTGGGGTCGAGGGTGGCGGCCAGGGCGCTGATCATGCGGGCTTCGTCCTCGTCGCCGAACTCGGCGCCGACGGAGCAGCAGCCCTGCCCGAGCTCCTCTGTGGGCTCGTCGTGGATGCCCAGGCAGCCCCGGCCCCAGATGCAGGTCCAGTTCGAGCGGAGGAACGTCGGGTCGAAGCGCCACACGGTGTCGCCGTCGTCGATCTCCTCCATGCTCGGAGGCTACGTGCGCTCCTCCAGCCACGTGCGCGCGCCCCGGGCGGCGGCGACAGCCGTGCTGAACGTGGCTTGGAGGAGGTAGCCACCGGTCGGTGCCTCCCAGTCGAGCATCTCGCCGGCCACGAACGTGCCCGGCCGGCGGCGCAGCATGAAGGCGTCGTCGACCTCGGCGAGGGCGATCCCGCCGGCGCTGGAGATGGCACGGTCGAGGGGTTGGACGCCGACCAACCGCACGGGCACGGCCTTGAGCAGCGCGGCCAACGCTGCCGGCTCGTCGGGCAGCCGGTTGCCGGTCGCCTCCCGGGCCAGGCCGATGCCGACGGGGGAGACGCCGGCCCGTCGCAGGGCGCTCGACCGCGAGTCCTTCGACCGGTGGCCGAGGCGGTCGGCCATCTCGTCGACGGCGCGGTCGGGGCGGAGGTCGACCAGCAGCTCGGTCTCGCCGTGGCGGTCGATGGCGTCACGCAGCCCGGCCGCCAAGGCGTAGACGGCGCCGCCCTCGATGCCGGCGTCGGTCACCATGGCGTCGCCCCGCGCCGAGCTCCCGGCGCCGGTCAGCCGTACGTTCTTCAACGGGTTCCCCGCGAACCGGGTGCGGAAGGCATCGGTCCACCGGGTCGAGAAGCCGCAGTTGGCGGGCCGGAGCGGGCGGACATCGACGCCCGCCGCCAGGAGGGTGCTGGTCCACGTGCCGTCGGAGCCGACGCGGGGCCAGCTTCCCCCGCCCAGGGCGAGCACGGTTGCGTCGGCCGCCCACGCGGTGGTGGCGCCGTCGAACCGCAGCTCGCCGTCGTCGCCCCAGCCCCGCCACGCGTGCCGGGTCCGGATGTCGACGCCGAGCTGGTCGAGCCGGCGCAGCCATGCCCGCAGCAACGGGGTGGCCCGGAACGAGCTCGGGAAGACCCGCCCGCTGGATCCCACGAACGTGTCTTCGCCCAACGACGAGGCCCATGCCCGGAGGTCGTCGGGCCCGAACGCTCGGACTGCCGCCTCGAGGCGGGCCCGAGCCGATCCGTACCGATCGAGGAATTCGTCCAGCGCCTCGGTGTGGGTGAGGTTGAGCCCGCCGCGACCGGCCAGCAGAAGCTTGCGGCCGACGGACGGCATGCCCTCGAACACGGTGACCTCGGCGCCCGACCGGGCGAGCACCTCGGCAGCCATCAGCCCGCCGGGGCCCCCGCCCACGACGGCGACGCGGCTCATCCGAGCGAGAGCCAGAGCCGGATGAGGTCGCGAAGGCGGTCGATGCCGACGTGCTTGGCCGCGCTCACCCAGACGATGTCGGACGGCTCGAGTTGGCAGCCGGCGGCCAGCTCCCGCTTGCGCTTGTCGCGCAGCGAGGCCTTGACCTTGTCGTGCTTGGTGGCCACCACCGTGTGAGGCAGGCCGTTGGCCCGCAGCCACTCGAGCATCTGCACGTCGAGCTTGGTGGGGCCGATCTCGCCGTCGACCAGCACGAGGATCATGGCCAGCGCCTCGCGCTCGAGCAGGTAGCGCTCGA
>JAOBWJ010000009.1 GCA_025463335.1 Acidimicrobiales bacterium | reverse complement strand
GTCGGCGGCTTGGCCCATGGCCTGGCCGTAGGGCTGGTGCAGCAGGACCCGCGCCCGGGGCAGCGCCAGACGCTTGCCCTTCGTGCCCGACGCGAGCAGCACGGCGGCGGCCGAGGCGGCCTGGCCGAAGCAGATCGTGCTGATGTCGGGGCGCACGTACTGCAGCGTGTCGTAGATGGCGAACAGCGACGTGATGTCGCCACCCGGGCTGTTGATGTAGATCGAGATGTCCTTGTCGGCGTTCTCGGCCTCGAGGTGCAGCAGCTGGGCGCAGATGAGGTTGGCGATCGTGTCGTCGATCGGCGTGCCCAAGAAGATGATCGAGTCCTTCAGCAGCCGGGAGTACAGGTCGAAGGCCCGCTCCCCCCGATTCGTCTGCTCCACCACGGTGGGCACGAGGTAGTTGAAGGCCCGCAGCCGATCCTCGCCACCGGCGAGGGTCTCGAGCGTGCGGTGGGGGTGCGTCATTCGGACTCCTCGACCGTGTCGTCGGTCTCATCGGTGGGCTGAGCGTCGACTTGAGGAGGCTCGAGCGAGCTTCGGTCGATCGGAGCGCCGTCGGAGTCGACGACCTCGGCGTGGTCGGCCAGCCACTCGAGGGCCTTGCCTCGCGTGACGTCCGAGCGTACCGCCGAAACCTGTCCGGCGCGCTCGAGCTGCTTGCGGATCTCGTCGGCCGGCTGACCCATCCGGGTGGCCAGGCGCTCGATCTCGTCGTCGACCTCGTCGTCGTCCGCAGCGATGCCCTCGGCCTCGATGACGGCCCTCACGGCGAGGTCGGCCTTCACCGCCGACGTGGCCTGCTCGCGGAGCTGCTCGAGCATGTCCTGGGGTGCCGTGCCGGTGGCGTCGAGATACTGCTCCAGGGTGGCGCCCTGGTGCTGGAGGCGATGGGCCAGATCCTCGAGCCGACGCTGGACCTCGCCGTCGACGAGGGCGGCAGGCGCCTCGTCCTCCACCAGCTGGACCAGGGAGTCGATGACGCCCTCCCGCAGCGCAAGCTGGGCCTGGACCCGCTTCACGTTGGACACCCGCTCGCGCAGGTCGGCCCGCAGCTCCTCGAGCGTGTCGAACTCCGAGGCCTCCTTGGCCCACTCGTCGGTGGCCTCGGGAAGGATCTGCTCCTTCACAGCCTTCACCAGCACGCTGAACGTGATGGGGTCGGTCTGGTCGGGATCGGGGTGGGCGGCGTCGAAGACCACCGTGTCGCCCACGTTGGCGCCGATCAGGTGCTCGTCGAGCTCGGGCACCACCGCGCCGCTGCCGACCTCGTAGAGGTAGTCGTCGACCGAGAGGCCCTCGACCGGCTCGCCGCCGATGGCGCCGGCCACATCGATGGTGACGTGGTCGCCCTCGGCGGCCGGGCGCTCGACGTCCTGCAGCTCGCCGAACTGGCGGCGCAGGCGGTCGACCTGGGCGTCGATCTCCTCGTCGGTGACGTCGGGGCTCGGGATCTCCACCCGCAGGCTGCCGTAGCCGGCGACCTGGATCTTGGGGCGCACCTCGACCACGGCGTCGAACACGACAGGGCCCGAGTCCTGCCCGGCCGTGATGTCGATCTCCGGGGCGGCGATGACGTCGACCTCGTGCTCGCCGACGGCCCGGGCGTAGTACTCGGGCAGGGCTTCGCGGAGCGCCTCCTGGCGGCCGACCTCAGGGCCGAGCCGGGATTCGAGGATCCGCCGGGGCGCCTTCCCAGGGCGGAACCCCGGGATGCGGACCTCCTTGGCGATGCGCCGGAACGCCTCGCCGATGGCCTCGTCGAACTCCGTCTCGTCGACCTCGACGGACAGCTTGACCTTGTTGCCCTCAAGGGCCTCGACGCTCGATCTCACAGGGGCCGCAGTGTACTGGCCGCTCCCGGGCCCCCCGGCCGGAGGATTTCACCGGGAGTCCTTGCTTCGGCAGCGTCCGTTCGGTAACCATTCCGCAACACAACGCCCACCTTGCGGCATTCGCCCCCTTTTCGATCACCGCGCCGCTTCCCCGACCATGAATGGGAGCCCACACGTGCTCGATCTCGCGCGCCGCCCCACTACCCGCTCGACCGTGCCCCTGGCCGCCCTGCTGGTGGGCGTCGTCGCCGTGGCCTCGGCCTGTCTGCCGTACAACAGCCAGGAGCAGTACGTCTTCAACAAGACCAACCAGCTCCGCCGAGACCAGGGCGTGAACGCGCTGGGGGGCATGGACGAGCTCACGGTCCGCGCCCGCACCCTGGCCGGAGGCCTGGCCGCCCGGCGCACCTTGGCCCACTCCGATCTCCGCCAGCTCGGCGTGTCCTGGACCGCGGCGGCCGAGAACGTCGGCCGCAGCAGCTCGATCGAGGACGTCTATGCCCGCCTGGCTGACTCGCCCTCACACCGCGCCAACATGGTGAACCCGGCCTACACCCACACGGGCGTGGGCACGGCCAGGGGCAAGGATGGCGCGGTGTACGTGGTGCAGCTCTTCTGGCGGGGCTGACGAAATCAGTCTGGTTAGGGTGCGCTCCATGCTGGAGCGCTTCCTCCTCACCGACAAGGTCGTCGTCATCACCGGCGGGGGTAAGGGCATCGGTGCCGCCACCGCCGAGTTGGCAGCCGAAGCCGGCGCCGACGTGGTGGTCACGGCCCGCACCGCCGAGGACGTCGAGCAGGTGGCCGAGGTCGTCCGCTCGAAGGGCCGCCGGGCCCTGGCCGTGCCCGGTGACGTCAACGACCTGGCGTTCCTCGCGGAGCTGGTCGAGCGAACGGTCGCCGAGCTGGGCGGCATAGACGTCGTCGTCAACAACGCCGGCGGCTCGGTGTCGAAGCCGCTGCTGGAGACCACCGTCGGCGCCCTCGAGCGCTCGTTCCACTTCAACATCAGCTCACCGTTCGAGCTGGTGCGGCTTTCGGTGCCCCACCTGCTCGAGCGGGGCGGCGGCGCCATCGTCAACATCGGGTCGGTCGCCGGCCGCAACGCGCCGCGAGGCTCCTTCACCCACAGCCTCATGAAGGCGGCCGTCGGGCAGATGACCCGGCTCATGGCGGCCGAGCTGTCGCCGAGGATCCGGGTCAACGCCGTACTCCCCGGTGCCATCGAGACGGCATCGTTCAAGACGTGGGCCGAGCACATGCCCGACGCCCTGCGCGAGCAGATGGTCGCCGCCACCCCGATGCGACGCAACGGCGTGCCCGAGGACATCGCCGCCGCGGTCCTGTACTTCGCGGCGCCGTCCTCTTCGTGGGTGACGGGCAAGCTCCTCGACGTCGACGGTGGGGTGCCCGGTCCGCTGTTCCCGTCGCCCCAGCCCGACCTGTAGCGCGAGCTACTTCTTGATGGGCGCCATGTAGGCAGCCATGAACTCCTTGACCTCGGGGGTGTGACCGCCCAGCTCCTGGTTGCGGTTCTCGAGGGCGATGGCCGCGGCCATGTTGTTGGTGTCGAGGTTGTGCCACATGACCTCCTTGGTGTTGCGGAGGCCGTAGCTCGTGTAGCCGGCGACGGTGGTGGCGATCGCCATGGCCTCGGCCATGAGGGACTCGTCGGGCACCACCCGGGAGACGATCCCCATGCGCTCGGCCTCGGCGGCGTCGACCGTGCGGCCGGTGACGATCAGGTCGAAGGCCCGTGCGGCACCGATGAGTCGGGGCAGGAGGTAGGTCACGCCGATGTCGGTGCCCGTCAGGCCGGTCTTGATGAACGCCGAACAGAACCGTGCGGAGGTGGCAGCAATGCGGAGGTCGCACGCCAGGGCCAGCGAGAACCCTCCGCCGTAGGCCGCCCCGTTCACGGCGCCGATCACGATCTGGGGGGTGGCCCGGATGTGCTGGGTCAGATTCGACATGAACGCCTGCCCGGTGCGGCCGGCCGGGTAGTGGGGGTGCCCGCCGGCCTCGGGCGGTGCGCCCCAGTCCTTGAGGTCGAGGCCGGCGCAGAACCCGCGGCCGGCGCCGGTGAGGATGGCCACCTTGCAGTCGTCGTCAGCCGCCACCCGGTCGAGCGCGTCGTGCAGATCGGCCACCAGGTCGAAGCTGATCGCGTTCAGCCGATCGGGCTTGTCCAGCCGGATAAGCGTGATGTGTTCGGCAGGCTGCGAGAGCTCGACGGTCCCCATGCTTTGGGAACGTAACCTGCACGTTCGTACGGGGAGTGGCGCAGCGGTAGCGCACAGCCTTTGGGTGGCTGAGGTCGTGGGTTCAAATCCCACCTCCCCGACTGACACGCAGACACGATCGAGCGGCCCGTCCAGGTCCACTCGGCGCGCCGTCTAGCGTGCTAGCAACGCGGGTGTAGCTCAATGGTAGAGCTCCAGCCTTCCAAGCTGGCGGCGCGGGTTCGACTCCCGTCACCCGCTCTGATGACGAACGGACGAGGTGATCCCCCTGGCTGAGCGCGACCGGCTGCCGATCAGTCAGCCAACTCGCCTCCTCATGGTGACCATCGGTTTGCTGCTCGTCCTGGGCGTTGCGGTGGCTGGGGCGCGGGCGGGTGACGGCAGCACGAAGGCGGCAGCAAGCCCGCCGGCGTCGGCCGCGCAGGCGGGCCCGTCGACCACGGCTGAACCGGTCCCCGACGACACCACCTCGACGACTGCCGTCGAGCCCTCGTCGACGAGCACCACCGCAGCGCCATCGTCGGGTCTTGGTACCGGCGGCTCGGGCTCGGCCGGCGGCAACGGGCTGGCCAGCACCGGTGGCCTGCCCTTCGCGCTGCCCGGCGCCCTGCTCCTGGCCGCCGCCCTCGTCACCCGCCGACTGTTGTCGCTCCGCTGATCCGTCCGTCGGCGAGCCACCCGCCGCCGTCGACCACGAGCGTCGCCCCGGTCACGTACGACGCGGCGTCGCTCGCCAGGAACAGCACGCAGTCGGCCACCTCCCGCCGGGTGCCCACTCGCCCGAGCGGGTTCTGACCACCGACCACCCCGGCCGTCTCGAAGCGGGCCATGCCCTCGGTGCCGGCCATCCCTCCGGGGGCCACGACGTTGACCCGCACGCCGTCGGGACCCCACTCGATGGCGCACGTCCGGCTCAGGGCGTCGACCCCTGCCTTGGCCGCGGTCACGTGCGCCTGCATGGCCATGCCCCGGTACTGGATGGCGGCGCTGATGTTGACGATCGAGCCACCGTGCTCCCCCAGCCATGCCTCGTGCGCCGCCTTCGACACGTGGAAGGTGCCGAGCAGGTCGATATCGACCACCGCCTTGAACCCGTTGGGACTGAGCCCGGTGATCGGCGTCGGGAAGTTGCCAGCCGCGTTGTTGACCACCACGTCGAGCCGACCGAATCGGGCGAGCACGGCATCGACGACGGCGGCGACCTCATCGGGTTGGCGCACGTCGCACACCCCGTACATGGCATCGATGCCCTGGGCGGTGAGCTGGTCGACGGCCGCCCGGAGGTTGTCCTCCTTGCGGCTGCACACGGCAACGCGTGCGCCGTGGGTCCCGAGCACCGCGGCGATCTCGAGACCCAGGCCGGTGGCGCCACCGGTCACGAGGGCGACCCTGCCGGCGAGCAGGTCGGGCTGGAAGGCACTGGGGTGCTCGGTCGTCATGTTCGCAGCATGGCCCAGCGGACAGGCGCCTCAGACCGGTTCGAGTTGATGGAGGAGTTCGTCCAAGTTGGCCACGGCCCGGCGCAGCGCCGGTTCGTATCCTTCGGCCTCGATCCGGGGTCCGAGCATCTCCAGCTCGATGGGCCCGGCGTATCCCGCGGCGAGCACCATCCCGAGCACGTCGCCCAGGGGGATGACGCCGTCGCCGGGCACGGCCCGGTCCGGGATGGTCGTGCTCGGCGGGACGAGGTCACTCACCTGCACGGTGGCAAGACAGGCAACCCCTTTGGCCACCGTCGTCGCCAGGTCGCGCTCGGCGAAGCAGTAGTTGCACTCCATCGTCGCCCCGATGCCGAGGCGATCGGCCAGGTCGATGCAGTCGCGCAACGAGTGGACGAACCCGATCTCCACCCGGACGGGCAGGGAGTGCTCGACGGCAAGGCGCACGCCGCCCGCCTCCCCCGCCGCCACCAGCGGCTCGATGGCCCGGCCGAGCGCGGTCGCCGCCTCGTCCCAACCGAGCGGACCGGCCGGACCGGCGGTGAGGCCGAACCACGGCGAGCCCAGCTCGGCCGCCAGCTCGATGCCCTCGCGGATGCGGGCCCGGTCGTCCGGCCACGTTCCCTCGTCATGCAACGTGAGGCCGCGGGTGAACACGTGGACGGTGCGAAGGCCGCTCGACCCGATGAGGTCCTTGGCCCGATCGACACCGGCGGCGGCCAGCTTGTCGAAGTAGAAGGCGGCAGCCGTCACGCCCAGATCGGTGTACAGCTCGAGGTCCTGTTCGAGCGTCCACGTGGCGGACGAGAGGCTGTTCACGGCGAGGCGCGGGTGCACGCGCCGGACCGTAGTCCCGGCCTCACCGGCGTTCAGCGGAGCTGCACCGCCTCGAGGTGCACGGCGGGGACGGCCGCGGCGGCATCCGACATCGTCACAGCCTCATACACGCGCCGGCGACCGAGAAGGGTTGCCTCGAGCATCCGGTCAGAAGGTTTCTCCAAGGTCGCCTCCCTACCGTCCATCGCGAGGACGAACCGGGGGGAAGCTGGTGGAACTGTCGAGACGTGATCTCTTGAAGATGGGTGCCCTCGGCAGCGCGGCCGTGCTGCTGCCGCTGGAGCGCCTGGCGACTGCCGCCGCTCCCGCACGCATGGCCGCGAGCAATCTGCCGAGGCCGTTCACGATCCCCTTCACCTTGCCGCCGGTGGCGCGACCGAGCCGGTGGGATCCGGACTCCGACACCGATCACTACGCCATGGACATGGTCCAGGTGAACCAATCGATCCTGCCAGGATACACCACCGCGATCTGGGCCTATCAGGATCACTACGGGAACCTGAACCCGACGATCGACGTGGCCCAGGGCCGCCAGGTGCGGGTGCAGCAGTGCAACCAGCTGCCCAATCATCCGCAACTGGGGTACGCGCCGTCGACGTCGGTGCACCTCCACGGTTCAGCCTCGCTGCCCCAGTACGACGGCTATGCCGGCGACGTCACGAGCCCGGGGAATTGGAAGGACTACTACTACCCCGACTTCCAGGACGCCCGGACCCTCTGGTACCACGACCATGGCGCGCACCACACGGCGTCGAACGTCTTCATGGGCCTCGCCGCCATGTACCGGATCTTTGATCCGCTCGAGCAGTCGCTGCCGATCCCCCACGGTCGCTACGACGTGCCGTTGATCGTGCGCGACGCCATGTTCGACACCTCGGGCCAGCTGCTCTACAACGACCACGACCACTCGGGGGTGTACGGAGACGTCATCCTGGTCAACGGGAAGCCGTGGCCGGTGATGAAGGTCGAGCGGCGCAAGTACCGCTTCCGGATCCTGAACGCGTCGGTCTCCCGGTCGTATCGCTGGCAGCTCGACTCCGGTCAGCCCCTCACGGTGATCGGCACCGACGGTGGGCTCTGTCCGGCTCCCGTGCCGGTCAACCAGTTCCGTCACGGGGTCGCGGAGCGCTACGAGGTGATCATCGACTTCGCGAGGTACCCGATCGGTCGGCGGGTGGTGCTGAAGAACCTGAGCAACAAGAACAACATCGACTTCGCAAACACCAACAAGGTGATGGCCTTCGACGTGGTCGCCGAGGCGACCTCCCAGGAGGGCAATTCCATTCCCTCCGAGCTGAATCCCGGCAACGACACGATGAACCTCACGGAGGCGATGTCGACGCAGAGCCGACGCTTCGATCTCGTCCGGACCCACGGCCGCTGGACGATCAACGGCAAGACCTGGCAGGACATCATTGACAGTGACTTCCGCTGGGTGGCGGCCAATCCCAAGCCGAACGCCATCGAGGTCTGGGAGTTCCGCAACCTGTCAGGCGGTTGGAACCACCCATTGCACGTCCATCTCATCGACTTCAAGATCCTCGACCGCAACGGCAAGCCACCGCTACCCCACGAGCGAGGGCCCAAGGACGTGGCGTACATCGGGGAGAACGAATCCGTACGTGTCATTGCCAAATTCAAGAATCGTGTCGGGCGATACATGATCCATTGCCACAACTTGGTCCACGAGGACCACGACATGATGACCCAATTCGAGGTCGGTGAAGACGGCGACGATCCCATCTACGGAGAACCGACCCATCCGCTTCCAGCCACACCGGTGTAGGCGCGTTCACGTGGGCATCGTTCGAACGGAAGCCGGCCCAAAGGCTTGCTTCGTTGCCAGGGCCATCGACTCGGCCATCGACGCCTGGCGCGCCCCGACCGCGGGGGCCGCCGTGCTGTCGGTCTACGCCGGTGTCCTCCACCTCTACGTCACACCTGAGCACTTCCGCGAGTGGTGGGGCTACGGCGTGTTCTTCCTCGGCGTCACGATCGCCCAGGTCCTCTTCGCGTTCCTGGTGCTCCGGTGGCCCCGGACCATGACGGCGGTCGCCGGCATCACGGGCAACCTGATCGTGGTGGGCGTGTACGTGCTCAGCCGTACCAACGGCGTGCCGGTTGGGCCTGGGCATTCCAGACACGGACCGGAGGGCGTGGGCGTCCTCGACCTCACGGCGACCGCTGTCGAGGTGATCTTGATCGCGGTGCTCGTGTCGCTCATGCCCCCACGCATCGGCCGCGCCACCGTCAACGTGTTGCTGGTCGCGGGGCTGGGGCTATGGGCGCTTCGGCTCTCGGGCGTGCTGGCGTAGCCACGCGCCGAAAGACGGTCGACCGCAGGCCCGGCGCTCCGCCGTTGCTGCGCCGCTGCCGGCCGGTGGCCGTCGTGCTCATGCTGGTCGTCGCCTGGTGGTTGGTGGCCGAGCCGCTTCGCGTCACCTCGGTGAGCATGGAACCCACCTTGCGGGCCGGCGACCAGCTCCTCGTGGACAAGCTCTCCTACCGCCTGCACGCGCCCCGGCGGAACGATCTGATCGTCTTCTCCCGGCCCGGGAACGGCCAGCTGATGGTGAAGCGGATCGTCGGGCTGCCGGGGGAAACCGTCGCCATCGAGGATGGCGTTCTCGTGGTCAATGGACGTCCCCGGCGCGAGCCCTATGTCGATCAACGGATGGTCGACTCGGTCTACTTCGGTCCCAAGACCGTCCCCGACGACACGGTGTTCGTGATGGGTGACAACCGCGGTGATTCGATCGATTCGAGGTCGTACGGTCCAGTAGAGGTTGAGGCCATCGTGGGACGTGTCCTCTGGCGGATGTGGCCGCGCTAGCCACGCCATCCCAGCGTCCCCGTCCGCCGAGCGGTCAATTCCGGCTCAACCATTTTTCAAAGGTCGGATCGGTTAGCTCCCACGGGGCGGTCCATGTGGTGCCGCTTGGGCCCAACGATGGGAGACGACACATGTCGGTGTTCAAGAGGTCGAAGAAGGACTCCATTCGGAGAGAGAGGGGGCCGACGCTTCGTCGTTCACCTCGGAGGATCGGCGTCGCTGCGCTCGTGTGCATCGGCTTGGTGGCGGGAGGCAACGCGCTTCCCACCAATGCAGCCAACGCCCCCGTAGGACAGGGCTTCACGGTCACCCCCGCTGACCTGGCCTTCATCCTCAAGCAGATCAAGATCTCTGAACGGCATTCGGCGACGTTCACCCCGGCGAACCCGTGCGGGACGTTGGTGGGGTCAGGCCCCGACCAGGTCCCCAATGCCCTCACGTCGTACGGCCTTCGAACGGTCGACGGGTCGTGCAACAACCTGGTCCCCGGTCGGGAGAAGTTCGGCGCTGCCGATCAGCCGTTCCCCCGTCTGACCAGCCCGGTGTTCAAGGCCGCCGAGAACACCCCAGCGGGGTTCGGTCCGCCCAACCCGACCTCCTACGTCCAGAAGAAGGGCCTCGTCTTCGACTCGAAGCCTCGCATGGTCAGCAACCTGATCGTCGATCAGACCTCGACCAACCCGGCGGCAGTGGCGGCGGCCGCCTTCCCGGTCAGGACGCAGGGCAACCCCGGTCTGTTCCCGTGCACGACGGACCCCGATCCGGCTGCCGATCCGCCGGTGGTGGGCATGCCGGCAGGCTGCGTCCCGTCGCACCAGACCTTGTTCATTCCGAACGTGACCACGGACGTCGGCCTCTCCCCCCCGTACAACAGCCTGTTCACGTTCTTCGGTCAGTTCTTCGACCATGGGGTCGATCAGACCGTCAAGAGCGGCGGCACGGTCTTCGTGCCGCTCCACGCTGACGATCCGCTGGTCGCCGGTCCGGACCACCTCTTCGGCAACGCCGACGACCTGGACCCGAACCTGCGGTTCATGGTCCTGACCCGGGCGCAGAACCAGCCTGGTCCGGACGGCATCCTGAACAACGACCCGGCGACGCCCGTCGACGAGACCGCCGACAACATCCAGGACGCCAACAACACGGACTCGCCCTGGGTGGACCAGAGCCAGACCTACACGTCGCACGCGTCGCACCAGGTGTTCCTGCGTGAGTACGTGAACAACAGCGCCGGCAGGCCGGTGTCCACCGGCCAGCTGCTCGGTGGCCCCGCTGGGCCCACGGCGGGTGGCATGGCCACCTGGGCGAGGGTCAAGGATCAAGCCGCGACCCTGCTCGGCCTCAAGCTCGTCGACCAGGACGTCTTCGACGTCCCGATGCTCGCCACGGACCCGTACGGGAAGTTCCTCCCCGGCCCCCTGCGTGGCCTCCCGCAGTACGTCACGACGACTGGCCTGGTCGAGGGCAACACCTCCGCACCCGTTGCCGTGCCGGCCGATGTCCTGCACTTCGACACTCCCTTCCTGACCGACATCGCCCACAACGCCGAGCCGAAGGCCGGACTGGTTCCGGATGGAGACACGACGCCGTCCGCCGATTTCGCGAACCAGCCGGCCGGGACGTACGACGACGAGATGCTGGACGCGCACTTCGCTGCCGGCGACGGTCGGGTCAACGAGAACATCGCCCTGACCGCCATCCATCAGGTCTTCCACTCGGAGCACGACCGTCTCGTGGCCGACATCAGGAACACCCTCAGCAACGACACCTCCGCAGGCGGCGTTGCTGCGTTGGCTGAATGGAAGCTGGCGACCGGCACCCCGGACGGGTGGAACGGTGAACGTCTCTTCCAGGCTGCTCGCTTCGTCACCGAGATGGAGTACCAACACCTGGTGTTCGAGGAGTTCGGCCGCAAGGTCCAGCCCGCGATCCGGCCGTTCCACCAGTACCACACGGACATCAACCCGGCGGTCCAGGCGGAGTTCGCCCACGCCGTCTATCGCTTCGGGCACTCGATGCTGAACGAGGACGTGGTCCGCACCAACCCGGACGGCTCGAACAACACCATCTCGTTGCTCGAGGGGTTCCTCAACCCACCGGCGTACACCGATGGTGGTTCCTTCGGCTCGCTCACCTCCGAGGAGGCCGCCGGCGCCGTCGTCATGGGATCGGCCGACCAGGTCGGCAACGAGCTCGACGAGTTCGTGACCGACACGCTCCGCAACCAGCTGTTGGGCCTGCCTCTCGACCTCGCCACGCTCAACATGACGCGTGCCCGTGACGCGGGCGTGCCGCCGTTGAACGAGCTCCGGCGGCAGATCCACGCGGCAACGAACGACGGCCAACTGAAGCCGTACGAGAGCTGGGCCGACTTCGGGCAGAACATCAAGCATCCCGAGTCACTCGTCAACTTCGTTGCGGCGTATGGCAAGCACCCGACCATCACCGCCGAGACGACCCTGGCTGGCAAGCGGGCGGCCGCCAAGGCCATCGTCGACCCGAGTTCGGCGCCGGCGACAGACCCCGCCCTGATCCCCGCTGACGCAGCAGACTTCATGTTCGGCAGTGGCGACTGGGCGAACACCCCTGCTGGCGTGACCATCACGGGTGTCGATGACATCGACCTCTGGATGGGTGGACTCGCCGAGATCACGAACTTGTTCGGCGGCCTGCTGGGCAGCACCTTCAACTACGTCTTCCAGACGCAGATGGAGAACCTCCAGGAGGGCGACCGCTTCTACTACTTGTTCCGGACCCCGGGCATGAACCTGCGGTCAGCGCTCGAGGGCAACTCGTTCGCCGAGATGATCCAGCGCAACACGGAGGGCACCAACACGCTGAAGGCGGATGCGTTCGCCTCTGCCGACTGCAAGTTCCAGCTGGCCAACCTGGCCGGGACGGCCGCCGGCTACGCCGCCTTTGGCTCAACGGTTGCCGATGACCCGACGACCGAATGCGACGAGACCAAGCTTCTCCTGAGGAAGCCGAACGGGACGATCCAGTACCGCCAGGTCAACAGCGTCGACCCCGTCGGCATCAACGGGCAATCGGTCTACAACGGCACTCCCGGAGTGGACCGCATCTGGGGCGGCAACGACAACGACACCTTCTGGGGTGGCGGTGCCAACGACGTCATCGAAGGCAATGGCGGCGACGATGTCGCCCTCGGTGGCGACGGCAACGACATCATCACCGACCTGAGCGGTGCCGACGTCCAGAAGGGTGGCCCGGGCAACGACGCTCTCGATGGAGGCATCGGCGACGACATCTTCATGGGTGGCGATGACCAGGACTTCATCAACGGCGGCGCCAACGACAACGAGGCCTTTGCCGGCGAGGGCAGCGACTTCGTGATCGCCGGCCAGGGTGCCGATGCCGTGTTCGGCGACGGTGGTGACGATTGGATCCAGGGTGGCTCCGGCCAGGACCTGTTGATCGGTGACCACGGTGCACCGTTCTTCGACGACCCTGCCCAGGTCGCGCCCGGAAACGACGTCTTCGTCGGTCAGGTGGGCGAGAACGACTACGACGCCGAAGGCGGGGACGACGTCATGTCCCAGAACTCGGCCGTCGATCGCAACGCCGGCTCAGGTGGTTTCGACTGGGCGATTCACCAGTACAACACCGTTGCGGCTGACGACGACATGATGATCAACAACAACCTGGGCGGCTTGCCGATCCAGCTGATCGTCAACCGGGACCGCTGGCAGGAGACCGAAGCCGACTCCGGTGGCAAGTTCAACGACACCATCAAGGGGACC
>JAOBWJ010000006.1 GCA_025463335.1 Acidimicrobiales bacterium | reverse complement strand
TGCGGCCTGCTCCTCAGCGATCCGCTCGCTCGGCACGGGGGCCATCAGGGTCTCCGCCCCACCTAAGCCACGCCTCTCCTCGCCAGACCCCGCGGATTTCAGCGTGCTCCCACTCCGGTGACCAGTCCAGAACACACCGAATGGCCACGAACGCGATGCCGTCCTTTGCAGGGGCGATCTTCAGGGCTCCGCTCGCCTAGCTGCGCGCGCTCCTCGTCACGAGCGGGTGAAGGCCGAGACGGCGTAGTTGCCCCCGGCGTACGGCTGGCGGTCCCACGTGGCCCAGCGGTCGACGAGGCTGAGTCCGGCCGCCGAAGCGTCAGCGTCGAGCCGGCCGAGGTCGTAGCCCCCGGGCTGTAGGGAGAACCCGGCGACCACCATGCCACTCGGGCGCACGGCCTCGGCCACGTTGGCCAGCACCGCCGCCTCGGTCCCGGGTGGGGTGAAGACCAGGACGTTGCCGGCCAGCACGGCCACGTCGTAGCCGGTGCCGAGCTCCGCGGTGGCCAGGTCTCCGAGGCGCCAGTCGAGGTCGGGCGCTCGGGTCCGGGCGGTCTCGAGCATGGCCGGATCCACATCGACACCGACCACCTCGATGCCGTGCCGGGCCAGTTCGATGGCGACCCGCCCCGTGCCGCAGCCGGCGTCGAGCACGCGAGCTGGCCCGAAGGTCCGGACCAGGGTGGCCTCGCCATGGACGTCGGTGCCCGAAGCGGCGAGGGCGTCGAACCGGGCTTGGTACTCGTCGCCGCTCATGCGGCGATCCTGTCAGTCGGAGCGCGGATCTACTCGGTTGCCTGAGGTTCAGCCCCGACGCTCACCTTCAAGATGGGGGAGAGGCGACGAGGAGGGTCCGGAAGGGCGTGGCGATCATCGAGGCCCACGGGCTGACCAAGCGGTACGGACCGACGGTGGCCGTGGACGACCTCAGCTTCGAGGTCAAGGCCGGCCAGGTGACGGGGTTCCTCGGGCCCAACGGAGCGGGGAAGTCCACCACCCTGCGGATGATCCTGGGTATCGACAACCCAACCTCCGGTTCCGTTCTCATCGATGGTCGTCCCTACGGCCAGCACCGCCGCCCGCTGTTCGAGGTCGGTGCCCTTCTCGACGCCAACGCCTTCCATGGTGGGCGTTCGGCCCGCAACCACCTCCTGTGCCTGGCCCAGAGCAACGGCATCGGCGCCGGCCGCGTCGGCGAGGTGCTCGAGTTCGTCGGGCTCACGGACGTCGCCAACAGGCGGGCCGGGGGACTCTCGCTGGGCATGGGCCAACGGCTCGGCATCGCCGCCGCCCTCCTCGGCGATCCCGGCCTCCTGCTCTTCGACGAGCCCGTGAACGGGCTCGATCCGGAGGGCATCGTCTGGATCCGCACCCTGATGCGGTCGCTCGCCAACGAAGGCCGCGCCGTGTTCGTGTCCAGCCACCTGATGGGCGAGATGGCGCTCACGGCCGACCATCTCGTCGTCATCGGCAAGGGCAGGCTCATCGCCGCGACCAGCGTCGACGAGTTCGTCCACGCCAGCTCCCACAACTTCGTGCGGGTCCGCACCTCCGAGGCGTCGCGGCTGATGGCCCTGCTCCAGGCGCACGGAGGCGACCCCCGCACCGAGCCGGACGGTGCGATGCACGTCACTGGCATGGAGAGCGCAGCGATCGGCGACCTTGCCGCCGCTCACGGGATCGCGCTACACGAGCTCTCCCCGCAAACGGCTTCGCTCGAGGAGGCCTTCATGGAGCTCACCAAGGGCAGCGTCGAGTACCACGGCGGCACCAATGGCGCCGGCCTGACGCTGGCGAAGGGAGCGTGACGATGACCGCCACCAGCGGCGCCGCGGCGCCCGCCTCGAGCGGCTCGTCGGGCCCGCTCCTCCCCGACGTACTCCGTTCCGAGTGGACGAAGTTGCGAAGCGTCCGGTCGACCTACTGGAGCCTCCTGGCTGCCGCCGCTTCCGTCGTGGGCCTCTCGGCCCTCATCTGCAGCCTCTACGTCAACCGCTACAACTCGCTCAGCGCCGTCGACAGGGCCGAGTTCAACCCGACGTCATTCAGTCTCAGCGGGATCTTCCTGGCCCAGCTTGCGATCGGCGTCCTCGGCGTCCTCGTGATCACCAGCGAGTTCAGCACCGGGATGATCCGATCAACGTTTGTCGCAGTACCGCAGCGGCGGGTCGTCCTGGCGGCCAAGGCCACGACCTTCACCGCGGTCACGGTCGTCGTCGGTCTGGTCTCGTCGTTCGCCGCGTTCTCTGTCGGCCAAGCGATCCTGTCCGGAAGACACATCGAGGCCCACATCGGTCAGCCCGGTGTGCTCCGATCCATCATTGGGGCTGGCCTGTACCTGGCCGTGCTCGGACTTCTCTCGCTCGGCATCGGCGCCATCATCCGCCACAGCGCCGGCGCCATGGCCGCCCTGTTCGGTCTCCTCTTCGTTCTCCCCGGTGTCGTCTCGGTGCTCCCCTCCTCGTGGGTCAACACGATCGGGCCCTACCTCCCCAGCAGTGCCGGGCAGGCGATCTTCGAGACCGCACCCGGCATCCACTTGCTCTCTCCGTGGACCGGCTTCCTCGTCTTCTGCCTCTATGCCGCGGTCGCCCTCGGCGTCGCCGCGGTCACCCTTGTACGCCGGGACGCGTGACAGCGCTCATCCGCCACCCACCTGAGGCATCCGCTCCCGGTCGGGCATCCTTGGTGGGTGCTGCTCGTGTCGGGGCCTGAGGTCGAGGCACTGCTCGACGTCGACGAGCTGGTCGAAGCGCTCGGGGTCGCCATGGCGGACCTGAGCGCGGGACTGGCGTCGGTGCCGCCACGGGTCGCCGCGCGGGTGCCTGAGCATGCCGCCATGCTGGCGGTCATGCCGGCGTTCCTGCCGTCGGCTCGAGCATTGACGACCAAGATCGTGTCGTTGTTCCCCGAGAACCGGGACCGCCCGACGCACCAGGCCCTCATCTGCTGTTTTGACGCTGACACGGGCACTCCGCTCGCGCTGATGGACGGTACCTACATCACCGCGGCGCGGACCGCCGCCGGATCAGTGCTGGCGTCGCTCCACCTCGCTCGAAGCGATGCGCGCGTGCTGTCGATCATCGGTTCCGGCGTGCAGGCGCGCGCCCATGCCCGTGCCTTCCGTCGTTGGTCAGGGCTCGAGCTGGTGCGCATCGCTGCCCGCCGCCGGTCGGCGACCGAGCTCCTCGTCGCAGAGCTCGTGGCCGACGGAATGCCCGCTGAGGCGGCGCCGACGGTCGAGGAGGCGGTTCGGTCGGCGGACATCGTCTGCGCTGCAACACACGCGGACAGGCCCGTCGTCCGGCGGAGCTGGCTCCGGCCGGGGACGCACGTGAACTCCGTCGGCTACAACACCGCCGGTGAGGGGGAGATCGACGGCGAAGTCCTGCGCGACGCGCTCATCGTCGTCGAGTCGCGCGACGCTGTTCTCGCACCTATGCCGTCGGGGGCCGTCGAGATCCGACGTGCCATCGAGGCCGGCATCGTGACCGCTGAGTGCATCCACGCGGAGATCGGCGAGATCGTGGCTGGCACCGCCGAGGGCCGTCGAGACGATCAGGCCATCACGCTGTACAAGTCCGTCGGAGTAGCGGTGCAGGACGCGGCCGCCGCGGCGCTGGTGTTGCGGGCCGCCGCATCCAGCGGGACCGGCACCTCGATCGATCTCTGACACGCCCGACCGCCGACGCGGAGCGCTCAGTTCGGGAAGCGGAACGTCGCCGCCTGGGCGGTCAGGACGGGCGTGCAGGCGTAGTTGACGTCGAAGTTCACCGGAAGCGACTGGACCAGCCAGACGCCGCCGCCGGTGAAGTCCTTCTCCGGGGCGTCGCACCATGCCGGGGCCGAGGCGTCGGTGGGTGCTCCGGCCACCCAGGCCGGCAGTCCGATGCGGGCTCCGCCGGTGATGAGGCGCCACATGTAGGGCGTCGAGTAGACGCCGGCGCGGATGCCGGCCTTCTGCAGGGTCTCGGCTGCTGCCTTCACCGTGAGGGTGTTGAGGGCGTCGTTCGCGCTCCAGCGGTTGAGGATCTCGACGTCGAGCCACCACATGGGCGCGTCCACGCCCACCTCACGGGCGTAGGCCAGCGCCGCCCCGATGTTGTTGGCGCTGTGGTTGTACGTCTGGCACGGCAGGTCGACCGGACTGCAGTCGCCGGCCGGCCCATGCATCCCGGCCGGGTCGCCGAAGACGGGCGAGGCGAGGTTGACGTAGACGCTGCCGGCCGACGAGCTGCTCGTGGCCCACTGCCACTGCTGGGCCAGGCACAGGTTGCGGGTGAACGGGCGACCGTGGGTGACGCCCACGATGCCGAAGCCGTAGCCGGGGGCGGGCACCGGGCCACCGCATTGCGGCCAGGAGATGTCGTTGCCGTAGCGGTTGTGGAGCTGCGGGGCGATGATCGGCGCCTCGACCGCGACCTCGCTCACCGCCGACACCCGACCCGCGCCGGCGGCGATGCCAACGACGCGCGCCGGGGCTTGTCCACCCGAGGAGCCGAGGAACGGAGCATCGCCGTAGGAGAAGACGCCGCCGTCGGACGAGGCGAGCCAATAGCCCCGGCCCGACCGAGAGGCGGCGATGCCGACGACCTCGCCCCGAAGCTGCCCGCCAGCAGGACGTCCGAGATAGCCAGCGTCGCCGAAGGCGAAGACGCCACCGTCGGTGCCGACCAGCCAATAGCCCTGCCCCGAGGGCGTGGCCGCCATGGAGGTGACTCGGCCCTGCAGTGGGCCGGTGACGCTGCCGCGGAACGTGGCATCCCCGAACGTGAAGACGCCGCCGTCGGCCCCGGTCAGCCAGTAGCCCTCGCCGGTGGGCGTGGGCACGAGCTCGACGACCGGGGCGTTGAGGCGGGCCCCGACGAGCGAGCCCTGGTAGCCGGCGTCGCCGAAGGCAAACACGCCACCATCGGCCGACACCAGCCAATAGCCGTGGCCGGTCGGCGTGGCGGCCACGCCGACGACCGCAGCGTTGATCCGACGCCCGCCGAGCGAGCCGTAGAACCTGGCGTCGCCCGACGTGAGCACGCCGCCGTCAGCCGTCGCCGTCCACGCGCCGGCGCCGGTGGCGGTGCGGGCCACGGCCACCACCGGGTTGGCCAGACCGACCGCCGGGGCACTGCCCCTGGCCGCCGCGCCGAAGGGCACCACGTCACCTTGCACGGTGGCGAGCTGGTAGCCGGGCTGGCGGACAGGGATTCGTACCCGGGGCACGGTGAGGAAGGTGAGGGCCTCGGCCTTCGACGCCGGGACGAGCGTCAACGGGACCGCTGCCAGACCGCCGACCACGAGGGCTACGCCGGCGCGGCGGACCAGCCGGCCCAGTCGGCCGCGAGGGACGGGACGGGAGCGTCCGGCGAGGCGCTTGCGCGCCGCCGCGACGAGACAGGCAGCGCAGCGCCGCGCCGGTGAGGTCTGTTCGAGAGGAAGCACGCCGCCATTTCCTGACGTCTGTCGGTGGACGTCGGGACTGTCGGCAGGACCCCCACTCGAGTGGAGGACGCCCGGCGCAAATGAGGCGAACAGGTCATGACGCGCACCACCCCTTCGCTCGCGCAGGGCGGTCGGTGCTCACGATCCGTGGCCAGGACGGTGACACCCTCTGGCTCGCTGGACCATCCGCTTTGGTGGTCGGCGCTGGTGTCACCATGTGGCCGACTAAGGGGGGTCAGATGCTCGACAGGTACTTCGGCATCACCGCACGGGGGTCGTCCGTCCAGACCGAGGTCCGGGGCGGGTTGGCGACCTTCTTCACCATGGCGTACATCGTCGTGCTCAACCCGATCATCCTCTCGGGAGCAGCCGACGTGACCGGTGCGCACCTCGACTTCAAGCAGGTCGCCACGTCGACGGCGCTGGTGGCCGCCGTGATGACCATCCTCATGGGCGTGGTCGGGAAGTACCCGATCGCCCTGGCCGCCGGCCTCGGGCTCAACGGCGTCGTCGCCTTCACGCTGGCCAGCCAGATGTCGTGGCCGGCCGCCATGGGCGTGATCGTCCTCGAAGGACTCGTCATCACCGTGCTTGTGCTCACCGGGCTCCGGCGGGCAGTGTTCGACGCCATCCCACTCGCGCTCAAGCAGTCGATCTCCGTCGGCATCGGACTGTTCATCGCCTTCATCGGCTTCGTTGACGCCGGCTTCATACGCACGCCCCAGGGCGCGGCCGTGCCGGTCGAGCTGGGCGTGGGCGGGCGTCTGGTCGGCTGGCCCACCGTGGTGTTCGTGGCCGGACTGCTGTTCACCATCGTGTTGGTGGCCCGGCGAGTCCGCGGGGCGATCCTCATCGGCATCGTGGGCACGACGATCTTCGCCATGATCGTCCAAGCCCTGGTCGACATACCGGCCAAGGGGGCGGGTGCGTGGCGACTGAACGTGCCGAAGGTCCCCGACACGATCGTGGCCAGCCCCGACTTCGGGCTGCTCGGACACTTCAGCATCACGGGCTCGTTCGAGGCGGTCGGCGTGATCGCCGCCCTGCTGTTCGTCTACACGGTGCTCCTGGCCGACTTCTTCGACACCATGGGCACCGTCGTCGGCGTGGGGGCGGAGGCCGGCCTGCTCGACGAGAAGGGTCGCCTGCCCGGCGTCGAGCGGGTCCTGCTGGTCGACTCGCTGGCCGCCGCCGCCGGTGGCGCGGCGTCGGCGTCGTCGAACACGTCCTTCATCGAGTCGACGGCCGGCGTGGCCGACGGGGCCCGCACCGGTTTGGCCAGCGTCGTCACCGGTGCGCTGTTCCTCGTCGCGCTCTTCTTCACGCCGCTGTTCGAGATCGTCCCCTACGAGGCGGCGTCGCCGGCCCTCGTGGTGGTCGGCTTCCTGCTCTTCCTCCAAGTCCGGTCCATCCCGTGGGACGACTACGACCTGGCCATCCCGTGCTTCCTGACGATCATCCTCATGCCGTTCACGTACTCGATCACCAACGGCATCGGGGCCGGCTTCGTCACCTTCGCCCTGCTGAAGCTCGTTCGGGGTCGCGGCCGTGACATCCACCCGTTGCTGTGGGTGATCGCCGCCGGCTTCGTCCTGTACTTCGCCATCGATCCGGTGGAGCGCCTGCTGGGTGTGAAGTAGGTCAGATGTCGACCCGGCGCCATCGAAGCGACAGCAGGGTGGCGTCGTCCTCGAGCGTCGTGCCCTGGTGGGTGAGGATGGCCTTGCTCAACCGGCGCATGATCTCGGCCGCCGGTTCCTCCGAGGCCTGGGCCCGGACGAGGAAGTCGGCCAGCCGCTCCACGCCGAACAGCTCGCCCTGCGCGTTGCGGGCCTCGATCACGCCGTCGCTGTAGAAGAGCACACAGTCCTCGGGCTCGAGCTGGAACTCGCCGGTGATCGGCTTCGCGTCACCGATGCCGAAGGGCAGTGTGGGTGCCACTTCGAGCTCGCCGATGAAGCGGTGGCCACGAAAGAGCAGGGGGCGGTGGTGCCCGGCCAGGAGGACCCGAAGGGTGCCGCGCTCGAGGTCGAGCTGGGCGATGACGCCGGTGGCGAAGGTGAAGTCGCCGAACTCGCTGTTCACCACCGAGTCGATCTGGGCGTAGGTGCTCATCAAGTCGAGGTCGGTGCGGCGGGCGTGGCGATAGGCCCCCATGACGAGGTTGACGATGCGGCTGGCCTCGAGGCCGTGGCCCATGGCGTCGAACACGGCGACGTGGGCGATCGGCCCGTTGGCCGAGTAGTCGTAGCTGTCCCCGGCGATCTCGTAGGCCGGGGCCACCACGGCGGCGAGCGTCATCTGCGGGGTGGCGAACGTCTGCGGCGGGAGCATGGCCCACCGCAGCTCGGAGGCCAGCGAGAGCGGCCGACGGCGACGGCCCAGGGCCAGGTTGTCCCCGTAGTGGGATCGCGCCACCACGAACTCGGCCACGAGGGCGGCAATGCGTTCGATGGCCTCCACCGTCGCCTCGTTGCCATCCCCGTCGGGCAGCACCACCCCGAGCACGCCCAGGCGCTCGGCGCCGTCGACGATCGGAACCCAGAGGCGCCGGCCGTCGTCGACCTCGAGCACGACCGGTTGTCCGGTACGGAACGCCCGCCCGGCGACCGTGGCGTCGATGTCGAGCTCGGGCTCACCGTCTCCGCTGAAGCGCAACAGGACGTCCTGGGCCAGGTCGGCGAAGTACAGCTCGACGTCCCGGCCCCCGACCATGGCCACGGCCTGCTCGGTGACAGCGGGGAGGTTGTCCGGATGCAGCTGGTGGCTCTGGTCGAGCATCCACGCAAGGGCGTCCGCCAACTCCCCGCGTTTGCGTTCCGACATCTTCATCCAGTCAAGCAGGGGTGGGGCCTGGCCGTGTTCTACGGTCGGCCCGATGGATCCCGTGGTGGTGGCGGTGGCGGTCGAGGGTGATGGTCGCGGGCGCCTCGAGGTCTCCTGGACCCTCGAGGGCGGTGGGAGCGTAGAGGTGGCGGTGGGACCCACGCCCGACGCCGTGGACCACGAGCACCCGGTGGCCATCATCGACAGCGACGCGCAGGTCGTCCTCGCCGACCTCGGGCCCGGTCGCCATTACGTGTCGGTGGCGCCGGCCGGTACCGGTTCAGGCATCGTTGCCGCCGAGCGACTGGTGCCGCTCGAGGGGGCGGTCAACTTCCGCGACCTCGGCGGCTATCGCACGGCCGATGGCGGGCGCACCCGTTGGGGCCAGGTCTTCCGATCCGACGCCCTGCATGCCCTGACGGTGGAGGACGCCGCCTTCGTCGGCCAGCTCGGCCTGCGGGTCGTCTACGACCTCCGCAACGACGTCGAGCGGCACCGGGCGCCATCGGCCCTGGGCGACGTGGTCCGCTCGGTGCAGCTCGCCATCGGTGGGTCGGCCAGTGCGACCAAGGAGATCACCGAACGCATCCTCGATGGTGAGATCGACGGCATCGACGACGACTACATGGCCGCCGCCTACCAGCACATGGCGGCCACCGACGCCGGTACCTTCGCCACCCTCCTGACCGGCCTCACCGACCCCGGCGGGCTTCCTGCCCTGTTCCACTGCACGGCCGGCAAGGATCGCACCGGGATGACGGCGGCCATGCTCCTGTCCGTCCTCGGCGTCGACGAGGAGACGGTGCTCGACGACTACGAGTTGACCAACCGTCATTGGACCGAGCACCGCATGGCCGGCCTGCGCCCGAAGTTCGAGGCGGCCGGGCTGGACATCGACCGCTTCGCGTCCCTCTTCTCGGCGCCCCGTGGCGTGCTGGCCCGATGGCTGGCCATCCTTCACGAGGAGCACGGCACCATCGACCGCTACCTGGTCGAGGAGGGTGGGATGGC
>JAOBWJ010000397.1 GCA_025463335.1 Acidimicrobiales bacterium | reverse complement strand
GGGCGTACTGCGGGGTTGCGCAAAGGACAAAGACGCGCCCAGGGGCGGAGTCGCCGAAGGTCGTCGCGGGGTCTTCAGCCATTCCGGGGCCCAGATCCGACCATCCTCGGCCTTCCTGGGGCCCCAGAACGGATCGGCGGGCGGCACCGACGTGAGTCGTGTGACCCTCGCCCCCGTGGTTGCGTCCTTGTCTTTGAGGCCTAGGGAAGGGGCGCTACCCGGTGGTTGCGGCGCCTGGTTCGCTCAGCCGAGCTGGGCGGTCACGTGCTCGATGGCCTCGTGCTCCTGGGCCGTCACCTTGAGGCCCACGATGGGCGCCGCCTCGGCGATGGCCACGCACAGGATCCGGATGACGTCCCGGAACGTCTTGGCCTGGGCCGGCTCGGCCTTGGTGTCGAGCAGCTCCTTGGTCTCCCGCAGCACGAGGTCGAACGTCACGCCACCGAGGCGGGCGTCCTCGAAGCGCTGGAGCAGCCGGGCATGGTCGTCCCGGAGCGACTCGAACACCTCCCGGACCAAGCTGGCCGCCGGCACGGAGAGGCCCGAGACCTGGCCCAGCTTGGTCATGAACACGCCCGACTCAGGCGACGAGATCCCACCGTCGGCGTAGGCAACGGCGTGGAAGGCGGCGAGCGGCGCGAACTGCAGCGTCTGCCACTCGTGATCCGAGTACGCCTCGCGCTCGCTCATCCGCTCTCCTGGCCGAGGTGGGGCTCGGGCGACGAGCCCGGGAAGCGGACTTCGGCCACGGCCGCCCACAGGTCGGTGGCGGTCATGGGCCCGATGAAGCTGGCCCGAACCACGCCTTCGCCGTCGGCCACCACCAGCGTGGGCACGGCGTCGATGCCGTAGCGATCGTGCACGGTCTTGCGGGCCGTCACCTCGACGTCGTCGACGACCACGTCATCGCACGCGAGGATCTTGGCCTTCTCGAACGTGCCCTGGCACGACCCGCACGTGGCCGACGTGAACACCGCCACCAGCCACGGTGCCTCGGGTCGGGCGAAGTCGGCCCGGTCGAGCTGGCCGGGCACCGTCCACGTCGGCTGGGTCGGGGCGTCGGCCTTGGTGCGGCGGTCGAGCACGACGGCCACCACCACGGCCACGGCGACCAGGAATAGGGCCACGACGACGCGCTCCACGCCCCCATGATGGGCCGGATGCTCTCCGACGTGGACATCGAGCACTTCCACACTGATGGCTTCGTGGCCGTGCGCGGCGCCTTTCCCCGAGCGGTGGCCGAGACGTGCGTCGACCACCTGTGGCCGGAGCTGGGCGTGGATCGCGACGACTCGGCCACGTGGATGCGGCCGGTCATCCGCCTCAACGGTTCGGGCGAGCCGCCATTCGTGGCGTCCGCCAACACGCCCGCCCTGCACCAGGCGTTCGACCAGCTTGTCGGTGCCGGGCGGTGGCAGCCGAAGCTGGGGGTCGGGACGTTCCCCGTCCGCTTCCCGAGCGAGGGGGATCCCGGCGACGCCGGCTGGCACGTCGACGCCAGCTACGAGGTCGACGGTGCCTGGCACCTCAACGCCCGGTCCCGAGGCCGGGCCCTGCTCCTGCTGATGCTCTTCACCGACGTCGGCCCGGACGACGCACCCACCCGCATCCGCGTCGGCTCTCACCGCGCGGCTCGGGCCGTCCTCGAGCCGGCCGGCGAGAACGGCATGGAGTTCTTCTCCGCCTGCCGAGAGATCGTGCCCCGCACCGAGAACTGCGAGGTGCAGTTGGCCACCGGCAAGGCCGGCGATGTGTACCTGTGCCATCCGTTCCTTGTCCACGCCGCGACGTGGCCCCACCGGGGCTCTGCGCCGAGGTGGATCGCGCAACCGGCCCTCGACCCGGTCGAGCCGTTCGACGTCAGCCGACGGGGATGCCGATGATCGCCGACAGGCCGAGGCGGCCCACGGCGTAGGCCTCACGCTCGGCCACCACCGGACCATCGGCCTCGACCACCACCGGCAGCGGCGTGCGCGAGATGTGGTCGCCGAGCCGGAGCGCGAGGCGCCCGGCCGGGCCGATGCGCAGGTCCTGGAGGCCTTCGATCGGGAGGCGCTGCCCGTTGGCCAACGCCACCACCGAGACCGTTCGCCGCTGGGCGCCGGGGTTGTGGATCACGATCCACTCGTCGGTGTTGACGTTGGCCTCGCCGATCGGGAACACCCACCGTCGATCGGCACGAGGCGCGCCGAGCGCCGAGGACCAGCCTTGTCGGGGCGCCGGCTTGCGGGCGTCGATGGCCCGCTCGGCCACGACCGGCACGCCGTTCAGCGAGCGGATGGTGGACGAGTGGGCCACGCCGGAGGCCACGCGGTCGGGCGTGGCCTCGACCGTCTGCTGGGTGTGGGGCGGGATGGTGATGTCGTAGGGCTCGGGCGGGTTGCCCTTGGCCGGAACGATCTCGAGCGTGACCTGGGCTTCGCGATCGCCGGGGTTGTACACGTGCCACGACTCGGCCAATCCGCCCTCGTACAGCCCATCCGGGAAGTACCAGGTGCTGGCCGGGGCGGGAGCAGCCACGGCAAGCGAGATGCCGGAACGGCCGGCGGTGCCGTCGAACGACTGGATGCGGTCGACGACGAGCCGACCGGTGCGGGCCACCACCGCCACGGCCGCCACCTTCCGGTAGCGCACGTGGTCGCCCAGCCGCACGAAGGTCGTGGTCCCGGCGGCGATGGGCAGACCCTGGAGCTGGCTCGGGGCGCCCCGCCCCTGCTCGCTGGAGACGGCGATGTCGACCACAGCGTCGTCGGGGAACGGGTTGAACAAGGCGAGGGTCTCGTCGGCGTCGCGCTCGGTGACCCCGTTGGCCAGGTACCAGCGGTTCGACGGCTCGGACGCGCACGGCGCCGCCGCGCTTCCGTGGGGTCCGCTGACGGCGTGCTCGACGGCGACCTCGCCGCCGTCGAGCTCGACGAGTGCCGACACGATCGGCGCGTCCACCGAGTCGGTGGCCGCCACCGCTTGGCTGCGGTCGGGACCCACGCGCAGCGGCACGACCGTGCGCTTGCCGCCGCCGGTGGGGATCCAGGTCACCGTGCCCGTCCGGGGCGACGCGCCCACGTTGGCCACCACCACGGTGAGGTTGGCCACCCCGCCGGCCGTGGCCGTGCCACCGGCGCAGTACCACGTCGACGACAGGGCGCCGGCCGGGTCGGCGGCAGGCATGACGTCGGCGTTGACCCGGCCGAAGGCGGGCGTGCGCGTCGCATGGCCCTCGGTGCCGAACACCACGAGGAGGGCCAGCACCGACACGATCACGGCAAGTGCGGGGAGGCGGCGGGTCATCCGATCAGCTCGCCGGCGTCGGGCCGTCGCCGCGGGCGGGTGCGGATGAACCAGACGAGGAGCGCCAGCCAGAGAAGGGCCTGGAACAACACGGCGGCCCACCGCAGCGGCGACGTGCGATAGCGCAGCGTCGCCGGGCCACCCTGTTGGACGCGGAAGGAGTTGGCCCAACCAAGCGAGCGCGAACGGGTCGCGGTGCGGCCGCCGACCTCGAGCTGCCAGCCCGGCGCCGACGCCGCGGCCACGTAGACGGTGCCGGCCCCCACGTCGCCGGTGGAGCGAGCATGGCCGGCGCGGTCCACGAGCACGGGGTCGGCGGCCGCCGCCAGATCGGTGGCCGCCGCCGTGCGCAACGGGCTTCCGCTGGCCAGCCGGGATGCTGCCGCGCCGCTGAGCTGGGCCCGCTCCGGCACCCAGGCGGTGTTCTCGTACATGGTCAGCGCCGGGTCGATGTCCATGCGTCGCAGGTCGAGCTGGCGGCCCACGGTGGCGGCGAGACCGGCCGGGATCGGATGGCGCTCGGCGCCGCTGCGCTCGGGCGCGGCCCGCTCGGCGAGGATCACGTAGCGGACCCCGAGCGACCCCAGCATGCGACCGAGCCGCTCGGTGTCACCCTGGCCGGCCAGGCGAAGGGCGTCGGCGACGAGGGTGGTCGACCCGTAGGCGGGCGCCGACCACCGTTCGGTGAGCGTGCCCGGGCCGTTCTCGGACAGCCCGTAGGCCAGGTCGTCGGCCAGCCGGAAACCGGCCACGGGGAGCACCTCGGGATCCCCGAGCCACAGCACCCGGAACGCCCCCTGGGCCCGGACCTCGGGCCGACTCATGAACGACAGCTGGGCGGCGAGGTCGGTCTTCGGAAGGTCCCACCGGCCGTTCAGCGAACCGACGAGCACGGGCACCACCGAGAGCAGCACGGCGGCGCCGGCCACCAGCGAGGCCACCTGGCGCCATCCGAAGTGGTAGCCCCGCAGGTCGCGCTCGAACGCCACCACGCCCAAGGCCACGGAAAGGGCGAGGGCAGCGGCGCCCGGTGCCAACAGCACGTCGGCCGGCGGCAGCGAGACGCCAAGCAGCCCCTGGCCCCCGGCCCACGCCAATGACCAGCAGGCGATGGCCACACACCAGCAGCGGACGGCCCACGCGAACCGCCAGTCGCGGCCGATGACGAGCGGGAGGGCGGCGGCCACCGGGATGGCCCAGCCCAGCGACGAGAAGCCGCCCGACCGGGTGTGGAACCGGAGCAGGTCGGCCACGCTCGGGGCATGGTTGACGAGGGGGGAGACGCCGCCGGTCGCCCACCAGCCGCTGCCGGGCAGGGCGAAGTCGAGCGTCCACGGCAGGTGGAGGACGAGCGCCACGGCGGAGGCGCCGAGGGCCACGCCCACCGCGCCGGCGGCCCGTCGGGCGCCGCCGGTGAGCAGGGCGCCGAGCACGAGGGCGGCGGCCACGACCGGCACGATGACCACGGCGAGCGGCACGAACGCGGCCAGCAGCGCGACCAGCACCCCGAGGCCGAGCACGGCCCGGAGGTTGCGGCGGCGCAGGGCCGGGCCGTGGGCCGAGGGCAGGTCGCCGCAGGCCGCGATGAGGCGGATCAGGATCCAGGGCGCCGCCGCGTACAGGAGGAGCCCACCCCAGCTGCCCCTGGCCAGGGCGTCGTAGGGCAGCGGGTTCACGGCGTAGACCACCATCGCCGCGGCCCGACCCAGGCGGGACCCGAGCGGGCGAGTGAGCCGCCAACCGCCGAGCACGCCGGCGGGCAGGGCGCCGAGCACGAGGAGCTGCTGGAGGAGACCCATGCCGCCCAGCAGCGGGATGCCGGCCAGCCCCAGGAGGGCGAAGGCCGTGGGCTGGGGCGCCTCGGCCCCCAGCCCGGCGTCGCGCCAGCCGCTGACGTAGGTCCGCAGCAGACCGCCGACGCCGACGTCGAACGGGACCAGCCCGCCGACGGCCGGTAGCCGGTGTAGGAGGAGCTGGCGGGAGCCGACCAGGAAGAGGAGGGCGACCAGGCCCCACGCCCCGAACACCACCTTGAGCGGTCCGGTCGTCCCGTCGCTGAGCTCGCGGCTCAGCCCGGCCAGCTGGAGCCGCAGTCGCTCGCCGGCGTGGAGCTCTCCGCGCACGTAGCCACGCACCCGGGCGCTGCCTCCGACCTGCAGCCGGCGCACCTCGCTGTCGGGGAGCTGGCGGATGGCCCGCAACGATCGACGGCGGGCGCGGATGTCGCCCAGGCGCCGCAGGTTCCACGACCACGCCTTGATGTTCTCGCCGGCGAGGTGACGTCGGCCGGAGGCCACGCCGTAGACGATTTCGGCCACGGCCAGCACGAGCAGCTGGGGTAGGACCCGCAACAGATGGAATCGCCCGTAACAGGTGAGGACCGTCCGCAGCCGGTGCCGGGCGGCCAGCTCGGCCTGCGGGTCGGCCGGCGGCCGGTCGTCGAGCGATTGCCGATGCTGGACCCGGGCGGCGGGCACGACGACGACCCGGGCGCCGGCCACCTGGGCGCGCCAACAGAGGTCGAGGTCCTCGCCGACCAGGCCGATGGCGGGGTCGAAGCCGCCCAGCGTGCCGAACAGGTCGGCTCGAACGAGCGTGAACCCGCCGGGGATGACGAACACGTCGCGCACGGCGTCGTGCTGCTCCTGGTCGAGCTCGCCCCGCTCGACCTGCGGGGAGACGACCCCGCCCTTGTCCGCCGACTGGCCCACCTGGAGCAGCCGTTCGGGGGCATGCCACTCCACGAGCTTGGGCCCCACGATGCCGGCGTTCGACCGGTAGGCCTCTTCGACCAGGGCCCGGATGGCGTGGCCGTCGAGCACCACGTCGTCGTGGCAGAAGGCATAGAAGGCCGCGCCGTCGACGACCTGCAGCACGTCGTTGGCTGCCGGGCCGAAGCCGGGGTCGCCGTCGAGCCGGCGCACGTAGGCGGAGGGCAGGACGGCGGCCACCCGGGCCAGGGTGTCCTCCGACGAACCGGTGGCCAGCACCAGCACCGAGAGGTTCGGGTAATCCTGGGCGGCGAGAGAGGCCAGGCACTCCTCGAGCCAGGGTCCGGCGTCGCGGGTGACCAGGGCGACGACGACCGGAGGGGCCTGCGCCTCCGCCGATTCGTCGTTGTCGGTCAGGGTCACGGGGTGCCGAGGGTAGCTCGGTACGTCGGCCGGTCTGGGGCAGGACGGCTCCCGAAGTGCTTGCAAAAGTTACACAGGAGGCTTACTGTGGTTCGCATGACCGATCCTCGCACCCTTCTGAAGGACGCCGGCTACGTGGCCGTCGGGCTGGGCGTCATCGCCTTCAAGCGCGGCCAGGTCCGCCGCCGGGAGCTCGAGAAGCAGCTGGCCGAGGCCGGCCCCCAGATCGACCGGCTGGCCGCCGCCGTCGAAGAAGCCCGCAAGCTGGTCGAGGAGCGCGTCGGCGCCCTCGGCGACCAACTCGACCGCACCGTCGAGGAGGTCGAGACCAAGCTGGCCCAGGCCCTCGAGGAGGTCCGGACCCTCCTGCCCGAGCAGGCGCTCGAGGCCTTCGACAGTGCCGTCGGCGCGGCCAAGGACGCCACCGGCCAGCTCCTCGACCTGGTTCGCCCGGCCTCGGCCGCCTAGAACGCCCGCCTGCCGGAGGCTCAAAGGCTCGGACGCCTTCGGCGAGCCTTCGGAACAGCGGCTTGATGTTTCTGGCTACCGCTTCTTCAGGTCGGTGATGACGGCGTCCGAGACGGCCGCCTGGCCGCCGTAGACGTAGAGATCGCGCAGGGTCACGTCCGAGTTGCCCTGGAGGTACTGCTTGGTCGTGATCGGCAGCGTCGTCGCCGCCGAGAGCAACAGCGGTCCGCCCTTCATGGCGGCGTGCAGGCCGCCGCCCAGGGCGTCGGCGAAGGTCGTGCCGCTTGCCAGCCCGGCCACCACCGGCCCCGGGAAGAACTGGTTGGCGACCTTGGTGGCGGTGTCATAGCGGTCGGCGCCCTTCAGGGGCTTGGCCGACGGGTCGGCGGCAGCCGCCTCGGCGCCGACGGCGTAGCGGGTGACGGTCTTGCCTTGGAGGTACGCCGCCGTCTCCGCCGCCTGGGTCGAACCGGCGGTGAGGAGCACGGCACCCTTGGCCTTGCCTGCCGCCGCGCCGGCCGCCAGGGCGTCGGGGAAGTTGGTGCCGGTGGACTCGAGGATCGTGGTCGGGTTGCCGAGCGCCTCGGCCACCTGCACGGCCGTGGCGTAGCGGGTGGCCCCGCCGTAGCGCTCGACCTGGAAGCCGGCTCCCTCCAGCTGGACCTTCACCCCGTCACTCAAGGCGGCCGTGCCCCCGAGCAGGTACACGAACTTGGGGCCCCCACCGGTGGCCCGTTTGAGCTCGGCCATGGTGGCTTCGGGCACGGCGGCGGCGTCGCTCAGCAGGATCGGGCCGCCCTTGGCCATGGCGAGGGGCACGCCGACGAGGGCGTCCGGGTAGTTCTGCGACGACACCAGGACGGCAGCCTGGGCGGCGCCCGCCGCGAACAGGTCGGCCGAGACCGCCGCCGCCGTGGCGACCCGGTCGTTGCCCTGGACACGGTGCACGTCGAGGGCGATGTCGACGGGCGTGAACCAGTCGCTCTTGAGGGCCAGCTTCGACCGCAGCGCGTCACCGGTGACGGTGGTCGAGCCCGTCGAGCCCGTGAGCTGCACCGTGACCGCCCGCCCGCCGTCGACCCCGAGGGCGTTGCGCTTGGTGATGGCGACGGCCCGCAGCGTCCCGATGGTGGGGTACGCCTTCTCGACCGTGGTGGTCGGGATCTGAGACACCCAGTTGTGGTTGGGGTTGTTCGGCGTGTCGTCGCCGGTGTCGGGCACGGCGGCGAAGTTGCCGCCCGCCGTGTAGCCACCCGTGGAGGACGAGAACTCCGTGCGAGCCATGCCCCCGGCCGACGTCAGGCGGATCTGGCCGGCGGTGGCCGCCACGGCCGCGTCGGAGCGGCTGTCCTCGATGCGGTCCCCGTTCAGGCCGGCACCGCCGTAGACCTGGCACGAGGTGGTGTCGCACGTCTTGAACAGGGTGCTGCGGCTCTCGGCCCATGCGTAGGCGCGGGCGGCCACGGCCTGGGCCTTCAGCGCCTCCAGGCCCTTGCCCCCACCGGCGTCACCCCACGACGCCGGCGACTCCCGCGGCACGACGCCGCGGAGGTACTGCTCCATGGGGAGGGTGTTCACCACCCACGTGCTGGTTGCGGACGCGACCAGGCCAAGCGTGCCGCGATAGGAGCGGACGTTGCCGGTGGTCCCGCAGGTGGTCCGCAGCATCAGCTTCACGTCGTCGCCGGCGTAGGCGGTCTTTGCCACGGGCGTCGGAGGGCCGAGCGAGGCGACCTTGGTCGCCCCCGCCGTGCTGCATGACGTGCCCTTGAAGACGTCGGCACCGGTGGCCGTGTGGTGCACGATGGCGGTTTCACCGGCCGCGAACGGGATGGCCGACACCTCGAACGGCGAACCCGACGTGACGACCATGTCCCTGGTGTCGAACTCGGTGAGGCGAACGGTGATGTCGCCCTCGGGCTTCGTGCCGGCCGTGGTCCCGCCGTAGAAGTGGTCGAGGATCCAGTCGTACGTACGGCCCTCGTCGACGGCGTAGCCGTAGCTGCCGTATTGCCCGAGGCCCCGGCCGTGACCCCAGCCGTGGCCCTCGAGCCGGAGCAGGTCGTTGGCGTAGGCGCTCGCCGGGGGGGCGTTGGCGACCATGGTGGTCACGGCGGCGGTGCAGAGGGCGAGAACGGCGACAAGAGCCGCGCATCGGGATGAAAGGCGCGTCATGGGATCTCTCGGTGGGGAGCAAACGTCCTCGGCAACGGTAGACCAGCCCAATTGGGGGATCCGAACACCCGCGGGCTGGCAGAAGGTGTCTCGGTACGCGGCAGTAGAGTCCGGCCGGTGAAGTCCCTGCTCCGGAAGGTTCTCCTCAAGCTCGCAGCACCAGTGCGTGGCTTCTTCGATCCTCGCTTCCGCGACCTCGCCCAGGGCGTCGACGACGCCCGCCGGCTGGCCCGCGACACGAACGCCCGCATGACCGAACTGGAGGCGCGGGTCACGTCCGACACCCAGACGTCGGCCGAGTTCGCGACCACGTTCCGGCGTTCGACCGACCGCCTGCACGACGAGATGCACGCCGTGTGGGGCTGGGCCACGGCCGGCCTGGAGCCGGCCCTGGCCGACCTGCTGGCCCGGTCCTCGGCCGGCGACCACGAGGCCGACCTCGAGCTGGGCAAGATCATCCACGACCTGGTGCCCGGCGCCGCCGACCGCGTGGTCGGCGCCTTCGAGGGCGTCCGCCTCCCGATCGGCCCGGGCACGGCCAACTTCCTCAACTGGGCCAACGGCCACAACGGCCCGGCGGCCCAGGCCGGCATGTGGTTCAACCCGGCCGTGGTCG
>JAOBWJ010000380.1 GCA_025463335.1 Acidimicrobiales bacterium | reverse complement strand
GTGGCCGTGCCCGTCGTGGTGATCCGGCATGGGCGTTTCGACCGCCGGTTGGTCGAGCGGCTCGGGGCGCTGCTCCTGGGCGTCCTGGTCGTGATCACCCCGTGGCTGGCTCGCAACGCCGCCCGATTCGACGGGCAGCTGGTGCTGTCGAACAACCTCGGCAGCCTGCTCAACGGAGCCAACTGCCAACCTTCGTACCGAGGTCACGACATCGGCTCGTGGACGTTCGTGTGCGCCGACCGAGTGAAGACTGACCCGACCGACGAGGTCGACAGCTCGGCCCGCATGCGGCAGGCCGGCATCACCTACGCCACGAATCACGCGGGCAGGCTGCCTGTGGTCGCCGCCGCCCGCGTTGGGCGGTCCTGGGGGATCGTGGACCCGGTGGGCCAGGCTCGGGCCGAGGCCCGGGAGGGCCGCGTGACCGGTGTGCAGCTGGCCGGCGTGTTCGCGGACTGGCTGCTGCTGCCGGCGTTCGTGCTGGGTGTCGTGGCCCTAGGTCGGCGGGCGGTGCCGCTGGTGGCCATGCTCGGCCTGGTCGTGGTCATCAGCGTGCTGGCGTACGGCAACACCCGCTTCCGGGAGATCGCCGAACCGTCGCTGATCGTGGGGGCGATGGCAGGAATCTGCTTGACCTGGGATAGAAGAACATCGTTAACTGAACACAGTTAACCGATGGAGGTCCCCCCATGTTCTCCCGCCTCGGACGATTCGCCGTGCGTCGTCGCCGGCTCGTGCTCGTGATCACCAGTGTCTTCCTCGTGGTCTCGGCGGCGGCCGGCGGCGGGGTGTTCAACGCCCTCAAGGGCGGCGGGTTCGAGGACCCGCACGCCGAGTCGACCAAGGCCGAACTCCTCCTCGAGCAGCGCTTCGGCCAGGGCGACCCCAACGTGGTCATCCTCTTCACGCCGCCGGGCGGGAGCGTGGACAGCCCGGCCGCTCAGGCCGCCGGCCGCACGCTCACCGAACGCTTGGCCGCCGAGCCGGGAGTGACGCAGGCGGCCTCGTACTGGTCGCTCGGTAACGTGGCGCCCCTCCGTTCCCAGGCCGGCGACAAGGCCCTCGCCTTCGCCTTCGTCGAGGGCGACGAGGACCAGGTCAAGGAGGTCTCCGCCCGCATCGTCCACACCTACACCGCCCCCGGCGTCGAGGTCGGCGGCATGGGCGCCGTGTACGAGGAGATGAGCAAGACCATCGAGAGCGACCTGGCCAAGGCCGAGGCGGTCGCCGTGCCGATCACCCTGATCCTGCTGGTGTTCATCTTCGGCGGCCTGGTCGCCGCGTCCCTGCCGCTGGTGGTCGGCGCCGTCGCCGTGTTCGGGGCGTTCCTCTCGCTCTTCCTGCTGGCCCAGGTCACCGACGTGTCGGTGTTCTCCATCAACCTGTGCACGGCCATGGGTCTCGGCCTGGCCATCGACTACAGCCTGTTCGTCGTCTCCCGCTTCCGGGAGGAGCTGGGCAAGGGCAAGAGCGTGGAGGACGCCGTCGTGAAGACGGTCGAGACCGCGGGCCGCACGGTCGCCTTCAGTGGCCTCACGGTCGCGGTTTCCTTGTCGGCGCTCCTGGTGTTCCCCCTCTACTTCCTCCGGTCCTTCGCCTACGCCGGAGTGGCCGTGGTGCTGGTGGCCGCCCTCGCCTCGGTGATCAGCCTCCCGGCCCTGCTGGCCGTGCTCGGCCACCGGGTCGACAAATTCAAGGTCATCCACCGCCAGCCGTCGCCGGAAGGCACCGGGTTCTGGCACCGCATCGCCATGGGCGTGATGAAGCGCCCGGTCGGCATCGCCGGCGCTGTCATCGCGGTGCTGCTCCTGCTCGGCGTCCCGTTCCTGAACGTGGCGTTCGGCACCCCCGACGACCGGTCGCTGCCGGAGGACGCACACAGCCGCCAGGTGTCCGACCAGCTCCGCCGCGACTTCGACTCCAACGAGAGCGAGGCGTTCAGCGTGGTGCTCGACGGCTCCGCCACCTCGGCCCAGGTCGACCGTTATGCCGCCAGCGTCTCGGCCTTGCCCGCCGTGGCCCGGGTCGACGCCGCCACCGGCAACTACATCGGCGGCCAGCGGGTGGCCGAGCCCAACGCCTCCACCGTCCGCTTCGTCGGGAGCACCAAGGCCGGCGACGGCACGTGGGTGAGCGTGGTGCCCAAGGTCGAGTCGATGTCCCTGGCCGGCGAGCATCTGGTCAAGGAGGTGCGGGCCATCGACGCCGGCGTGCCGACGCTGGTGGGCGGCTCGGCCGCCGGCTTGGTGGATTCCAAGGCGTCGATCTTCAGCCGCCTGCCGCTCGCCGGCCTGATCATCGTCGTGTCGACCTTCGTCCTGCTGTTCCTGTTGTTCGGCAGTGTGGTCGTGCCCCTCAAGGCCATCGTCCTCAACCTGTTGTCGCTCACGGCCACGTTCGGCGCCATGGTGTGGGTGTTCCAGCAGGGCCACGGCTCGGGGTTCCTGAACTTCACCGCCACCGGCACGCTCGACACCACGACGCCGATCCTCATGTTCTGCGTCGCCTTCGGCCTGTCGATGGACTACGAGGTGTTCCTCCTCAGCCGCATCAAGGAGGAGCACGACCGAACCGGCGACAACACGGCGTCGGTGGCCATGGGCCTCGAACGGACGGGTCGCATCGTCACCGCTGCGGCCGCGCTGCTCTCGGTGACCTTCCTCGCCATGGCCACCTCGGGCATCACGTTCATCAAGCTGTTCGGCCTGGGCCTGGCGGTCGCCGTGGTGATGGACGCCACGATCGTGCGGGCCACCCTCGTTCCGGCCTTCATGCGCCTGGCCGGCGAGGCGAACTGGTGGGCACCCAGGCCGCTGCGGCGGATCTACGACCGGTGGGGCATCTCCGAGTCGGAGCCCGAACCGGAGCCCGAACAGGAGCTGGTGAACGCGTGATGGTGCGGGCGAGGGCCAAGCGAGGGGAGGGCGACCGTCTCCGCGACGAGATCGTGGAGGCGGGGAAGCGCCTGCTGTTCGAAACCGGCGACGAGGAGGCCGTCACCATCCGGGCCGTGGCTCGGGCGGTCGGCGTCTCCCCACCCTCGATCTACCTCCACTTCGCCGACAAGAATGCCCTGCTCCTCGCCGTCTGCGAGGCCACCTTCGACGCCCTCGACGACCACATCGAGAAGGCGGCGGCCGGCATCGACGACCTCGGCGACGAGCTGCGGGCGCGGGGCAAGGCCTACGTGCGGTTCGGCCTCGACAACCCGGAGCAGTACCGGATCCTGTTCATGACCCGGCCCGTCGGCCTCGAACCCGACGCCGCCATCCCCGCCACCGCTGCCTTCGACCACCACCTCGACGCCATCCAGCGGGCGGCCGACGCCGGCCTGTTCGTCGAGGGCACTGACCCGCTGCTCGCCGCGCTGACCGTCTGGGCCGGTGTCCACGGCGTCACGTCGCTGCTCATCGCCAAGCCCACGTTCACCTGGCCCGACCTCGACGTCCTGATCGACGGCGTGCTGTCGACGCTGGTGCGTGGCCTCAGCCGGTGATGTCGAGCACGAAG
>JAOBWJ010000376.1 GCA_025463335.1 Acidimicrobiales bacterium | reverse complement strand
GTTCGGTCCCGGGGTCACGACCAGCGCCCCGTTGCTGAGCTCGTAGAAGCGCCCGTCATCGGGCATGCCCTCCAGGTCGCGGAACGTGAAGGGCTCGCTGCCGATGGAGGCCTGCCGGGTGGCCATGGACCCCAGCCTACGGAGGGGGCGCGACCCGCTCCCTGTCGACCGCCGACCGACCACTCCTACCGTCGGGGCATGACCGGGCCGGCGGCCGAGCAGGGTGAGCACATCGCATCCGCCGTCGTGGCGGGCCGACCCGAGGAGCGCACCGATGGAGACCCGGATCGACGAGATCGCCCCCGACATCTTCCGGCTGTCGACATACGTGCCGGCGGTGGCGCCGCCCGCCGGCTTCACCTTCAACCAGTTCGTCGTCCGTGGCGACGAGCCGTTCCTTTTCCACTGCGGGATGCGTCAGCTCTTCCCGCTGGTGTCCGCGGCCGTCGACCAGCTCGTGGGGCTCGAGCGCCTGCGGTGGATCGCCTTCGGCCACGTCGAGGCCGACGAGTGCGGTGCCATGAACCTGTTCCTGGCCCCCGCCCCCGATGCCCAGGTCATCCACGGGCCGCTGGCCTGCATGGTGTCGCTCAACGACCTGGCCGACCGACCCCCGGTCATCGCCGGCGACGAGCCGCTCGACATCGGCGGCCACCGGATGCGGTTCTTGCCCACCCCGCACGTCCCCCACAACTGGGAGAGCGGGCTGTGGTTCGACGAGACGACCCGCACGCTCCTCGCCGGCGATCTGTTCACCTCGCTCGGCGACGGGCCGGCCCTGGTCGAGACCGACCTGGTGGAGGGCGCCATGGTGGCCGAGGAGGTCTTCCACGCCACCTCTACGGGCCCCGCCATCGCCGCCACCATCCGCTCGCTCGCCGAGCTGGAGCCGACGACCCTGACCTGCATGCACGGCTCGTCGTTCTCGGGCGACGGCGCCGCCCAGCTCCGGGCCCTGGCCGACGCCTACGACGCGGCGCTGGTGGGCTGAGGGCCGATCGGTCGATTCCTGGCTTCTGACCTTTACGTGGAGTTCCCTCCACGGTCGCCTGCACCTTCCGTTTCGGCAACCTCCCGCGAGGAGGCTGCCCCCCATGGATGAGTACGTCACCGATCCCACCGCCGCCCCCGGACTGCCCCGTCGCCAGCTCCTCAAGCTGGGCGGCCTCGCCGGCGTGGCCGCCGTGGCCACGCCCCTGCTGCGCCAACCGTCATCCGGACCGGCCCTCCAGCGACAGCCCGACGTCGCTGGCGCGCCGATGGCCGACCAGCTGCACCTCCAGTTCGGCGCCGACACGGCACGGACCATGGTGGCCTCGTGGTCCACGCCCGTGCCCGTCCGGCGGCCGCGGCTCCGGTTGGGCACGCCGTCGGGTGGCTACGGCCGCGTCGTCGACGCCGACGTGAAGACCTACACCGAAGGCATCACCGGCGAGACGGTGTGGACCTACCACGCCACCATCGATCACCTCCACCCCGACACGGACTACCGCTACGAGGTGTTCGCCGACGGCGCCCACCCGGTCGACGGGAGCTTCCGCACCGCGCCCGACGGGCGGGCGCCGTTCCGCTTCACCAGCTTCGGCGACCAGGCCATCCCTGCCGCCGTGGGCTCCGGCGCCCAGCCCGGGCCGCACACTCCCAACGCCGGCTACATCGTCGACGCCCTCACCGGGCTCGACCGGGCGCCGCTGTTCCACCTGCTCAACGGCGACCTCTGCTACGCCAACGTGAGCGACGACCCAGTGGCGACCTGGCGCAGCTTCTTCTCCAACAACATGCGGGCCGCCAGTCGGTTCCCGTGGATGCCATGCGCCGGCAACCACGAGAACGAGGTGGGCAACGGGCCCGAGGGCTACCGCGGCTACCAGACCTGGTTCACGCTGCCCGACAACGACCAGCCCGACGACTACCAAGGCAACTGGTACTCGTTCAAGGCCGGCTCGGTCGGGGTCGTGTCCCTCAACAACGACGACGTCTGCTACCAGCAGGGCTCGTTCAGCCCCTACCGCCAGTCCCACCTCGTGCGGGCCGACGCCAACCGCGACGACTACATCCGCGGCTACTCCCATGGCGCCCAGAAGGCCTGGCTCGATCGCACCCTCGGCCAGCTCCGGGCCGACGACGACATCGACTGGATCGTCGTGTGCATGCACCAGGTGGCGATGTCGTCGGCGAACTTCAACGGCGCCGACCTGGGCGTCCGCGAGGAGTGGCTGCCGCTGTTCGACCGCCACGGCGTCGACCTGGTGGTGGCCGGGCACGAGCACCACTACGAGCGGAGCCACCCCGTGCGCGGCGCGAGCCACGCCAACCACGCCCCCACCGGGAAGGACCTGTTGACGCCCCTGGCGGCCAGCGGGTCGGGCGCCACCATCGACACCACCAAGGGCACCGTTCACATGATCCTGGGGGGTGGCGGCCACTCGTCGGCGACACCCCCGTCGTCCTTCGACGACGACACCCACGGCGTGGTGATCTACGACGTGGGCGCGCCCGTCAACGGGAACCGGGCGTCGCTGAAGGTGACCGACGAACCGTCGCATTGGTCGGCGCATCGCGACCTCGTCAACGAGTACGGCTTCGGCGTGTTCGACGTCGACCCGGGCCGGCCCGGTGGCACGACGTCGATCACGTTCACCTATTACGGCACCACGGCCGGCTCGGCGACCTACAGGCCGCTCGACACCGTCACCCTGACCCGGCCTCGCTGAAGCAGGGCACCGGGCCTGGAACGCTCAGGCTCGGTGCCCACCCGGTCGATGAGGGTGCAGACCCTCGAGCGACAGGACCGGCGTGCACGCAAGTCGAGAGGGCTCACCGGCCCACCGGGCCGGGGTCCGGCTGGTGCTGGCGATCGCCATCGCCGTGGCCGCGGTCGCCGGCCTTGCCGTCACGGCCCACGCCACCGACTGCGCCGACGGCGGCCCGTGTGCCCTCGGCGACCTCGGGCCGGGCGGCGGCACGGTGTTCTTCGTCAAGGCGGTGGGCCCGTTCGCCGCCAATCACCTCTTCCCGGACCCGGGCCGACCGGGATGCGAGCACGACAACGAGTGCTCGGACCGCGTCACCGACGTGTCGCTCACAGCCGAGGAACAGGCGGCGCTGCCGTTCGACTACCTCGAGGTTGCGCCCGCCAGCGCCGAGGCCAACAAGGCCTGGAGCGAGGGCCCGGGGGGCCACAGCCACATCGACGTCCCTGGTGCGAGCTTCGCGGCCGTCGGCACCGGCGCCGGCAACACGGCGGCGATCCTGGCGGCCCTGCCCAGCGACTCCCCTCCCAACGACTCCCCCGCCGCGCACTACACGGACGCCTACACCCACAACTCCCGCTCCGACTGGTTCCTCCCCTCCACCGACGAGCTGAAGCTGCTGCTGGTGGTCAAGCAGACGCTCGGCAACGAGATGGGAACGTTCGCCCCGCAGATGTTGCCGTCCACCCAAGTCAGCGACGTGGAGATCCGTGCCCTCTCCATGGTCGATGGCGGCGAGAACGGCAACTACAAGAGCGTGTCGTACGGGGTCCGACCCATCCGTGCCTTCTCGGTCACGGTGACGGACGAGACCACCACCTCCACTTCGACCACGACCACCACCGTCGCCGCCCCGGCGACCCCCGCCCCGGTGCCGACGACGACGCCCACCACCATCGCCGCACCCGGGCCCGACCCGGTGGCGCCGGTAGCGCCGCCGACGGCGGTGCCCGGCGGCTTCAGTGCCGGGAACGGGTCCTCTCCGTCGGCCCTGATGATCCGGGACGGATTGGCCGTCAGCGTGCCCCTGCCCCCCGATGCCCCGCGCCAGGGTCTGGCGGCATCGGCTGCCATCGACGCCGGCCGTTCGATCGCCGTCACCCCCGATGGGAAGGTCTGGTCCACCGACCCCGCCGACGGCCACGGCCAG
>JAOBWJ010000366.1 GCA_025463335.1 Acidimicrobiales bacterium | reverse complement strand
GCAGCCGTTGCACAGCGCCGTGGCGGCGCCGTACGCCCACGCCACCGCGCCGATCCGCCGCCTGGCCGATCGCTTCGTCAGCGAGGTGTGCCTGGCCCTCGTCGCCGGGGATGCGGTGCCGGTGTGGGCCCGCTCCGCGCTGCCAGCGCTCCCGGCGCTGATGGCGACCGCCGACCAGCGGGCCCACGCGCTCGACCGGTCCGTGCACGATCTGGCCGAGGCCCTGGTGCTGCGTCCCCTCGTGGGACGGACCTTCGCTGCGACCGTCGTCGAGGCCGACGGCACTCAGGGCACGGTTCAGCTGCGGGAGCCGGCGGTACGGGCCCGGTGCTTGGGGTCCGATCTCCCCGTGGGCGAGGTCGTATCCGTCCGACTGGTGACGGCGAACCCGGCCACCCGCACGGTCGAGTTCGAAGCTATTTGATGGCGTGGCTGCGGGGGATCCGCGCCGCGTCCCGCTCGAGGGGCAGGAGCTCCACCGCGCCGGCCACTTCGGTGGCCGCCACCCGGAAGCGGGGCACGTCCACCGTCCGCCTGGCCCGCCGGACGGTCAGCATGACGCCGGGACGGATGGCGAGGCGCGCCACCACCCGGGGTTGTGTTTCGTCCTCGCTCCGTCGCTGGAGCTCCTCGAGGCGGGCCTCGATCTGGGCCAACCGGTCGATGAGCGAGTCGTGGGCGGTGATGAGGCGCAGGACCGCCGGTCGGCGCTCGGCGTCCAGGGCCTCCACGGCCTCGGGCCGGTCGATGAACTGCCCCACGCTGGCCTTCACCCGGTCGAGCGTGGCCAGCTGAGTGGTGCGCTCGGCGTGGAGGGTCTGGATCTCCTCGGCGGTGAACGGGTCGATGCCGACCGTCACTCGGGTGACGATCTCGCCCACGGCGCCGATCTCGGCGGCGATGACCTCATGGCCCACCCACACCGTGCCCCCGATCAACCGGTTGCGGGGGGACTCGAAGACGAGGTCCTGCGAGGCGAGGATCGTCGCCTCGCTGGCCTCCTTCTCCACGAACACCGAACCGCGGGCCTCGATGCGGGCCTCGTGCACCGTGCGCACCTTGACGTCCCCGTTCGAGCGGACGATGCACCGGTCGCCAACCACGGCGCCCCGCACCCACACCAGGCTTTCGCCCTCCACCTCGGCCTGATCGACGTCACCGGCCACGATCACCCGGCCGCCGGCCTTGACGTGGAAGCCAGGTCGGACCGAGCCGTTGACGAGGACGTCGCCATGGAAGTCGACCGAGCCGGTCTCGAAGTCGACGTCGCCCGCAATCGTCAGATCGGGACGCACGGCGATGTGGGTGTGCGACAGCTCGAGCAGCCCGTCGATGGTGGCGACCAGCTGGGTCCCGTCCTCGGTGACCTCGACGTTCTTGGCCTTGGGCAGCTTGGGCGGCCGCCCCTTGCGAGCCAGCAGCTCCTCGCCCCGCACGGTCCAGCCCGACTCGCCGGGCGTCTCCGGGATGATGTCGGCCAGCAACTGTCCGGCCAGGACCTTGGGGATGGTCGCCGCCGCGTACAGGTCGACGCCGCCGTCTTCACGGGGTGCCGGCTTGATCTCGTGGGTGGCCTCGACCACGAACTGGACTTCGCCGTCCTCGCCGTCGACCGGCTCACTGCCGTTTGCGACGACGTGCACGCCGGTCCGGTCAAGGGCCAGCCCGTCGATGGCAGCATCCTCGATGCCGTGGACGACCCCGGCGCCCGCCAGCGCGGCGAGGACGTCGTCCGTCGTGAGCGGGGAGGCGAGCGGTCCCGGCGGGTAGATCCGGGCGCTGGCTCGCATGCCGTCCTCGTCGACAGTGACGGCGACGAAGCCGGGCCGGCGGGCGGTCCCCACCACGGCAACTCGGCGGGACTGCCGCTCGGCCAATGCCTCTTGGAGGGCCGTCTGGTCGACGTCCTCGTAGCCGACCGCCGTGGTCTCGGCGAGGAGGTCGTCGAGGGTGACCTCCTCATTTGGAGCGAGCGCGAGCCAGACGTCGTCGCCCCGAAGCTCCCAGATCACTGGCCCCACGATCGGCAGGCGCCGACCGGAGTTGAGTCAGGCGCTGAAGTCGACGAAGTGCGGGTGCTGCGCCGAGGCTGTGGCCGCCTCGAGTCGCCGTACCACGGCGAGATCCTGCCCGAGGGCCCGGACGTTGTCGCTCAGCTCCTGCTCGAGGTCCGTGGCCTCGACGAGCAACCGCTCAGCTCGCGTCCGGAGCTCGGGCGGGATGGGCCCCAGTCCGCCGGGCGGGGCGAACGGGGCGATGGTTCCCGGCGCCCCGGCGTCGAGGGCGGCGCGCTGGGCGACGAGTCGGGACTCGTAGTCGTCCAAGGTCGCCGCCCACGAGGTCATACGGCGGTCCCGAACGCGCTCGAGCTCACCTCGTTGGCCGCCACATGCCAGGCGGCGGCCAGGGGCTCCACCAGGCTCCGGCAATGGGTGACCTTGCCGGCATCCTGTTGGATGTTGGCCTCCACGAGCTGCTTGAGGAGCCAGGTGTAGAGCGAAGCCAACGCCTCGCCGCCCTCCCAGCCGTCGACGTCGAGCGCCGACAGCAGCTCGAACACGATCTCCTGGGCATGCACCAGGACCTCGTTGGCAACCTCCCGATCCTGCCGCTCGATGGCGGCCTCGCCGCTCACCAGGTCGCGCACGAGCCGGTCGTACAGCATCGTGATGAGCCGCTCGGGCGTCGTCACGATGGTGTCGTTGGAATAGGCGGTACGAACAGCGGCCGTCCTGGCCATCAATTCCCTCCGTTGACGTTCGCGTTCAGCGAGTTCACCTGGCTGGAAAGCCAAGCGCTCTGCTGCTTCATGCTGCTCAGTGCCGTCTCCATGGCGGCGAACTGCTTCTTCAGCTGGGCCTGGCGGTCTGCCAAGCGGCGGTCCCAGACCTCGATCTGGCTGTCGAGGTCGTCGATCTCGCTCTTGCGGCCGTTGATGGCGGCGGTGAGGGTGCCGGAGACCACGTCGACGGCCGAGGTGCCGGCCGAGGCGATCCGCTGGGCGACGCCGGGCACGTAGTCGAAGTTGCCCAAGTTGAGCGTCCCGCCGGCACCGGACACCTGGGCAGCGGTGGCGGTGACAGCCAGGGTCAGACCGGCCAAGGTGACATCGGTGGGCGGTGCCTGCAGGAGCCGCCCGATCCCCGTGGCGGCCACGCCGTTGATCGTGCCGGCGACATTGGTTCCGGCGTGGGTCTCGAAGACCCCGGCCGCCACGGTGACGCCGGTCTGGCCGACGGCCACCGAGCTCGAGCGGACCTCGAACGAGGCGTTGGCCCCGTAGCCGGTGGAGCCGATCACGAGGGCGTTGCCCTGCACCGATGCCAGTACCGCCACCCCGTTGGTCGCGGCGAGCTGGTTCAGCCCGTCGGCGATCGACTGGAGCGTGGCCCCGGGCGGTGCGCTGAACGAGATGGTGGTGCCCGTGGCGCCGCCCACCCGCACGTCGATCGTCTCGGCGCCGCTGATCGTGCCGCCGCCGAGCACGGTGCCGGTCGTCTGGCCCTGGGTGGCGGCCTGGGTTATGACCACCGGGTAGCTGCCGGGCTGGGTCTTGTTGGTCGACGTGGCGAGGCTGACGTTGGTGCTGGCGGAGGAACCACCCCGCTGGAAGAGCTTTGCCACCTCGGTGGGGTTGGCCGTGTAGGCAGCGACGAACTTGGTCTTGTCGAACGTGAAGGTGCCGGTCTTGGTGACGCTCACGCCAGCGGTGGCGGCGGTGGCGACCGAGCTGGTCGAGACACTGTTGATGATCGAGTTGACGATGCTCGACTGCAGCTGGCGCACCGAGAAGTCACCGATGAGCAGGCCGGCCTCCTGCGTGTCCGGGTCGTAGCTGGTCTGGGTGGCGATCTCCTTCAGCACCGTGTTCGCCTGGTCGACGAGGTTGCCGACGTTGGCGGCAAGGGCGTCGGCGTCGCGGCTGACGGTGATCGTGGTCGAGCCGGTGGTGGCCAACGAGATGGTGACGCCCGGGAGCAGGTTGCTCACCTGGTTGCTGGACGACGACACGGTGAAAGCCCCCGGCCCGGCGCCCACGGTGACCTTGGCGTCCTGAGCCGTCCCGATCGAGTTGAACGTCCCCAGGTTGATCGAGCCGGTCGCCATGCTCTCCGCGCCCTGCAGACCGGTGCCGGCGGAGGCCAGTTGGAGCTTGTACTGGCCGGGGGCCGACTGGACGGCCGCCGCCGTCACCCCGAGGTTGGCGCCGTTGACGGCGTTGACCACGGCGTTGAGGCTGCCGTCGCCGATGTCGACGTTCTTGGCCTGCACGGTGCCCAGCCGGAGGCCGCTGGCCAGGGTCGCGGTGATCGATCCGGCCGTGCTCGGAAGCGCGACGGTCACGCCCGCCCGCACGTCGCTCACGGTGGTGGACACGCCGTCGACGTCGATCTTTCCGTCGGTACCGGCGCTGGCGGGTGCCGCGGTGTCGCCGGCGGTGATGCCGAGATCGGTCAGCGCCGAGCCGCCGGCATTGAGCGTGAGGGTGGCAGCGCTGCCCTCGGCCACCGTCTGCAGGACCAAGCGGCCGGTGCCGTCGACGCTGGCTGTGAGCTCGCCGTTCGACGCGGACTGCACGGCTGCCGCCAGCCCGGCCGGGGTGTAGGTGCCGTTCTGGATCGTGTAGTTCTTGGTGACACCGGCGATGTCGACGCTGAAGGCGTTGTTGCCGCCGCCGATGACGATGCTGCCGGCCAGTGCCGTGGTCGCCGTCTTGGTGGCAGCGGTGGACGCCTGCGTCACCTTCATGGTGTGGGCGCCGAGCGCCAGGCCGGCGTTGCCCCCGAACGTCGCAACCCCGAGGGCAGCCCCGCCGGCGGAGACCAGCAGCGGCCCGCTCGTCACCACCGACGACAACGCCGAAGCCGTGCCCGAGGAGACGACCGACGCCGAGGTGGCCAGTTGGATCACGTTGATGGCCAGGCTGCCGCCGAGCGCCGATGCACCCGCCGTGGCGGTGGCGACGGTCGACGTCGACGACGCCGTCTTCATCACGTTCCACCCGGCCCCGTCCGCCAGGACCGCCGCGGCGTCGCGGAGCGCTGCCAGCTTGGTGTTCAGGGACTGGTAGGCGGCGACGACCTGCTTGGCCTTGTCGCGCTTGGCGACGAGCTGGTCCTGCGGCGCCTTCTCGGCCGTGATCAGTTGGTTGATGAGGGCGGTCGTGTCCAGTCCGGAGACCAAGCCGTCGACGGAGCTGGTCATCGCTGGCCTTCGGCCTCCATGCGGCGGAGGATCGAGGCGACGAGGTTGAGGACGTTCTGGATCGGGATCTGCACCACGGTGTCGCCCGAGTCCGGGTCCACGAAGCTGTAGACCTTGGTGTTGGTCTCCTCGTGGAGTCCGATCTGGATGTCCATGTTGAAGCCCTTGCTGGGCGGGGGCGGGGGAGGCGGCGGCGGGGCCGCCGGTGCCACGTGCACCGGCTGCGGCGTGGCTCCCTTCCCGGGCTGATCCGCGGGCGCGGCACCGGACGCGACGGGGGGCACCGGCGGCGGGGCCGGTACCCGATGGCTGACTTCGGTGACGCTCTGGATGCCCATGGTTGCTCGGTTCCGTCAGAGGCCGGGCGGCGGGTCCTCACCCACCGCCCGGCCTCGTCGGGGTGTCCTTACTTGAGGAGCTGCAGGACGGTCTGCGGGACAGCGTTGGCCTGGGCCAGCATGGCCGTACCGGCCTGCTGCAGGATCTGCGCCCGGGTGAAGCTCATCATCTCGGACGCCATGTCGGTGTCCCGGATGCGGGACTCCGAAGCGGAGAGGTTCTCCGTGGTGACCGAGAGGTTCGAGATCGTGCGCTCGAACCGGTTCTGGAAGGCGCCGAGGTTGCCTCGGAGGGTCGAGACGGTCGTGATGGCCGCATCGATTGCGGTGATGTTCGACGCCGAGTTGGTGGCGCTGGACACGTCCACGGCGCTGAGGTTGAGGGCAGCGGTGCGCATGTCGCCGATCGTGATGCTGATCTGATCGGACGAGGAGGTCCCCGAGCCCACCTGGAAGGTGCCGCCCGAGCCCGTCAGCGTGCTCGTGGTGGTGGCGCCGAAGCCGAGCTGGCCGCCGATGAGGTCGTTCGCCGAGGTGGTCAGCGTGAACTTCTGCGCCGGGTTGCTGCTCGAGAACGACGTGTTGAACTGCTCGGCTCCAGCCGCGCCGCTCACCGTGACCTTGGCCGAGAACGGCACCGAGCCGGCGCCGTAGGTGGGCGCGAGGGCCGTCTGCAGCGCGTTGTTGAGCGCCGTCTCGAGGGCCTTGGCCGAACCGGCCACGGCCGGGTCGTAGGTGCCGTTGGCGATCGTGACCAGGATGTTGCCGCCGAGGCCGGTGTCGTCCACGTCGATGTTGAACTGGTTGTTCGAGTTGGTGATGGTGAGGGCCGTGCCGGCAGCGCTCTGCGCCGGCGGGGTGAGGATGTCAGCCGTCGAGTTCGACACGCCGTAGCTGCCGTTCAGCATCGTCTGCTGGCCGAACTTGGTCGTGTTGGCGATGCGGTCGAGCTCGGCCTTGAGCTGCACGACTTCGGTCTGGGCTGCGTCACGGGACGGCTGGTCGGACGAACCGGTCGAGGCCGCCTGCACCGCCAGCTCACGGATGCGCTGGAGGATGGCGTGCGTCTCGGTGAGGGCGCCTTCAGCGGTCTGCACGACCGAGACACCGTCCTGAGCGTTCCGAGTGGCCATCTTGAGGCCCATGACCTGCGAGCGCAGGCCTTCCGAGATGACGAGGCCGGCGGCGTCGTCAGCGGCCCGGTTGATCCGGAAGCCGGACGACAGGCGCTCGAGGCTCCGGGACAACTGACCTTCGGTGGTGGTCAGGTTCCGGTAGGCGTTCATCGCCATCACGTTCTGATTGATGCGGATCCCCACGGGTTTCCTCCTGGATGCTGGGACCGCCGGTCACCATCCTTGGTGACCGTGCGTCATCCCGGGCAGTGCACCCGAGACGGCCAGCAGGATCGGCGGCTAGCCAGCCGAGTTGAGGAGTTCCCGGAGAAAATTCTCAGGCGTCGGGGCGCTGGCGCCGGAGGCGCTCGAGGCCCTCCACGGCGGAGCGATCGGGCAGCGCGGCTGCTCGGTTGGCCTGCTGCAGCTCGGCCCACACCTCGTCGCGGTGCACGTCGACCTCACGCGGGGCCTTGATGCCGAGGCGCACCTGATCGCCCCGCACCTCGAGCACGGTCACCACGATGCCGCCGCTGATCACGATGCTCTGGTTGGGGCGACGGGTCAGGACGAGCACCGCCGAACCCTACCGGGCGTCAGGCGTCGAACAGCGGAGCGCGGAGCGGCAGTTCGCCTTCGGTCAGCACGACCTGAGCCGCTTCACGGGTGTGGCGGTTGACGACGACGGGCGCCAGCAGATTGGCGGTGGCGTCCCCGGGCTGGTCGCCGACGGTCACGATCACCATGAGGATGGCGTCATCGGATGACGCGAGTCCGAGCCGTTCGACCGTGTCGTCGTCGATCTCGGGGGCGTAGTCGGGGAAGAACGTATGGGGTGGCACGACGAGGAACTCGAGCCCGGTCTGCTCGAGCGACGTGAGGATCGAGAACGGCCCGTCCTCGTCACCCCACCACACCAGTGCGAACTGGCGGGCCTCGGGAAACCCGGGGATGCCGGCGGCGAAGTGAAGCGCGGGAACGTCGATGTCGGTGTCGGTGTCAGTCACGATCGTGCTCATCGGAGGAAGTCCAGGAGTGAGGGCTGGATGACGCGGGACGTGGCCGAGAGCGCCGACTTGTAGGCGATCTCCTGCAGCTGGAGGTCGACGATGGTCTTCGGCAGATCGATGTTCTCGACCTCCGAAAGACCGTTCTTCATCGTGAGCTGCTGATCCTCGGCTCGTGCTTTCATGCCGTCCACCTGATTGTAACGAGCGCCCACGGCGCCCAGTTGGTTCTCCACCGTCACCCGACGGGTGTCAAGGGCAGCGAGATCGGCGCTGAGGGCACTCGCGTTGTTGCTCTGGAGGTCAGTGGCGATCTGGTCGACCACCTGGAACAGGTTGCCGCCGGCGCCCGTTCCGTCCGGGCCGAAGACCTCGGGCCCCGTGAGGTTGACCCGCACCTTCTGGTTCGGTCCCACACGTCGCTCGATCTGGTCGTTGACGGAGCCGACGAAGCTGCCGAGCTGGGTGTAGGCGGCGGTCCCCCCGGCGTTGCCGCCGAAGATCGGGCGGTCGAGGTACTTGGTGTTGGCCTGGCCGACCAGGGTGTCGCGCAGGGAGATGATCTCCTGGGCGATGTTCCCCCGCTGGACCGGGTCGGAGCTGCCGTTGAGCCCCTGGAGCACGAGCTCCTTGACCCGCCCGAGCGTGGAGAGCACCGACGTCAGCGTGTTGTCCGCCATGCCCAGCCAGTTCAGGCCGTCGCTGGCGTTGCGCTGGAACTGGTCGTTCCGCCGGATCTCGGATCGGTACTGCATGGCCTCGACGGTCTGGATGGGCGAGTCGGACGGGCGGTTGATCGACTTCCCGCTGGCCAGTTGCTCCTGGAGCTGAGCCATGCGAGACAGCGTGCTGCCCAGGTTGTCGATCGCCGTCTGCTGGGTGGTGCGGGGCGTGATCCGTACGGACATGCGGGCTCCTACCGGCCGACCAGGCCGGTGCCGTTGATGAGGCGCTCGAGCATCTGGTCGATGGCGGTGATGACCCGGGATGCGGCGCTGTAGGTGTGCTGGAAGGCGATCATGTTCGCCATCTCCTCGTCGATGTTCACGCCCGATGCGGAGTCCTTCGCGGCGTCGACCTGCTTGGTGATGTCGCTCTGGATGTCGGCCCGGCGGTTGACCGTCTGGGTCTCCACGCCGAGGGTGATGATCAACGATCGATAGTTGTTGTCGGGCCCGTTGGCGGCGTTCGACACGTCGGCCAGGGAGAGGGCGTTGCCGCCGTCGAGCGCCGGCTTTCCTGCGCTGCTGGCGGCCACCTGCTTCGGGTCGGTGATGTTCACCGAGAGCCCGTTGATCGGGTCGAAGTTGAAGAAGTCGACGCCCGCCTGGCCGTTGGCGTCGACGCCCTGGAGGTGGAGGGCGTTCACGGTGGTGGCGATCTGGGAGGCCAGGCTGACGATCCCGGTGGACGAGTTCGCCCCGGCCGTGACCGTGGGGCCGGTGCCCAGGGCGGCGACGACGAACGTGGGGTCGCCCGCGGTGGGCAGCACGTCGACGGTTTGGCCGGCGCCGGCCGTGGTGGTCATGAGGGCCACGTTGAAGTCGGGCCCGTTCGGGGTCACCTTGGCCACGACGCCCTTCAGCCCGGCCTTGCCCAACGCCGCGTTGAGGGCGTTCTGGACGTCGCTCGCCGTCCCCGAGCTGAGGTCGACGCTGTCGAGCGTGACGGTGACCGCGGTCCCCCCGTTCACGCTCACGTCGAACGACCGGGCGACCCCGCCGTTGAGGATGTCGTAGTTCTGCTGAAGGCCAGCAGCCGGCACCGGCGTGGCGGCGGGCGAGGCGACCGACCCCACGGTGGGGCCGGGGCCGACGACGGCGGCGCGGTAGGCGGGCAGCATGCGGTTCACGCCGTCGAGGAGGGCGGCAGCTTCGCCGCCGGTCACGGTGGCCGGGAAGTTGTCCTTCTGCCACACGACCAGCACCGGGATCGGGCTGGGACTGGGGGCCGGCGGGGGGGCGCCCGAGTCGTAGGCGTTGACGATGTTCGACCCGTTGGTGTCGACGAGCAGGTGTTCGGCGTCCTCGCCCCGCACGATGGCGGTGCCACCGACGTAGATGTCGAGCTGGCCGAGCACGCCGGGCTTGGCGACGCCGCCCACCTGCTCGGCGAGCGTCTGGGCCAGGCGGTCGCGCTGGTCGAGCAACGAGTTCGGGTTCAGCCCGGCGGCGGTGGCCCGCTTGATCGAACCGTTGAGCTCGGCCACGCGGTCAGCGGTGGCGTTCACGCCGGTCAGCACGGTCTGGAGCTGCTCGACGGACGTCTTCCAGAGCTGGTCCATGTCGTTGGCGGCCTGGTTGATGCTGGTGGCCAGCGTGTTGCCTCGCTGGATGAGCTGGGACCGCGACGCCAGGTTGCCGGGGGAGTTGGCCACGTCCTCGAAGCCAGCCCAGAAGTCGGCCAGCTGGGCCTGGAGGCCCGTGTCGCTCGGCTCCTTGAACGTCAGCTCCAGCCGGCTCAGCAGCGTCTGTGAGCGGGTGAGCTGCGCGTTCGTGCTGTGCTCGGTGAGCGAGCGGGCCTGGAGGAAGTCGTCGATGGTCCGGAAGGTGCCGACCACGGCCACGCCCGACCCCGCCCCGTCGGATCGGGCGGTGACCGCCGCGACGGTCGGGTTGCCGATGGTGGCGATCTCCACCCGCTGGCGGGAGTAGCCGTCGGTGTTGGCGTTCGAGACGTTCTGGGCGGCGACCTCCATCTGGCGCCGCGCCGCGTTCAGCGCCGAGAGCCCGACCTGGAGGCCGAAGAAGTCCGACGGCACTTCAGAGGCTCCGGTCGATCAGACGGGCGGCGGTTGCCCGGACGCCGGAGGTGCCGTCCGGCGCGTAGGTCTCGTCGCGCTCCTCACCCAGCCAGGCCAGGGCGTCGTGCACGTCGCGCTGGCCCCGGGCGATCAGCTCCCGGTTGCTGCTGGCCACCCCGTTGATCTCCTCGGTGGAGACCAGGAACGCCTGCCGGTGCTCATCGAGGATGTGGGCCCACGGGGCAGGGGCGGCGGCCACCAACTCGCGGAGGCTTGCGTTGTCGGCCATGCCGAGGTCGGCGGCCAGGGCCTCGACCTCCACGGCCCGAGCCAATTCGGCCATCCGGATGGCATCGAGGACGTCCTCGATCTCCTTGGCGGCGTGCGAGAGCCACCGACTTCGACCGTTGACCAGGAGCAACTGCTCCTCCTCGAGCTTGAAGAGCAGCAGCTCGAGAAGTTGGCGCTCCCGCCACAGGATGTTCGACACCTCGCTCAGGCCCATCGCTGGCGGTTTGATCGGCAGCTGATGGCCCGAGGTGAGCGTTTCGGAGCGGTTACCCCAGCAGGCCGGAGGCGAGGGCCCGGGCCACGGCGTCGTGGCGGTCACGGGCCTCGAGCTTGGCGTAGAGGCGAGAGAGGTGGCTCTTGACCGTCTCCACCCCCACGAACAGCTCGGTGGCGATCTGGCGGTAGGTGCGTCCTTGGGCCAGACAGGCCAGCACGTCCCGCTCTCGTGAGGTGAGGAAGGTGTCGCCGTCGACCGCGATGATCGGGGCCACCACCCCCACCAGGGAGGACAGAAGGGCGGGGGCGACGTACCGCTCGCCCTTGCGGATCCGGTCGATGGCCTCGCCCAGCTCGTCGCTGCTCGCGGCGCGCACGAGCAGGCCATCGACTCCCTCGGCGATGAGCTGCCCGAGCTCGCCGTGGTCGGCCCCGCTGACCAGGGCGAGCACGGCCGGGCGGGGGTGGAGGCGGACGGCATGGTGGGCGGTGTCGACCAGCGAACCCGAGGCGGTGGCGCCGAGGACGAGCACGTCGGCCCGGTGCTCGCGGGCGGCCCGCACACCCAGGCGGGCGTCGGCGCTGGTGGCAACGGTTTCTATCCCGCGCTCGGCCAGCACGGCGCTGACGCCGAGAGCGACCAGCTCCCACTGATCCACGATCACCGCCGTGACGGTTGTTCCCACGTTGTCCCCTCCTACGTCACCCACCGTCACGTTGTTGGCGCACACGGTACTGAGAGTGAGGATCAGGAGGCCACGGCCCGAACGAGCTATTCGAGCCGTGGTTCTGCCCGCAAGACGGGCAATTGGCCGGTTGTCACCACCCCCGGGCGGGGGAGTGGGGGGTGGTGAAACCCCGAGCGAGGGGGATTGCCGACCCCCCGGTTGCACCACCGACACTCAACGCGTGCACAACCAGGAGTCCGGAGCGTCGGCGGGCGCAGCAGGACGACAAGCAGCATTGGTGCAGCAGTACCTGCCCCTCGTACAGCACGCCGTCAGCAGCATCTCGGCGCGCGTCCCCCGTCATGTGGCCTGGGACGATCTCGTCTCGGCCGGCATGCTCGGCCTGGCCGAGGCGGCTCGGGCCTACGACCCGTCCCGGGGCGTGCCGTTCGACGGCTACGCCTCCACCCGCATCCGGGGTGCCCTGCTCGACGAGCTGCGCAGCCTCGACTGGGCCAGCCGGTCCGTGCGTACCAAGGCCCGCTTGGTGGAGGAGCGCTCGAACGCCCTCACCGTGCAGCTCGGGCGCCAGCCCACGCCCGCCGAGGTGGCGACCCACCTCGGGCTGGAGGCGGTGGATGTCCAGCGCATCGTCGACGACGTCAACCGCGCCGTGATCGTGCACTACGACGCCGTGGCTGCCGCCGGCGAGGCCGATGATCTCCTGCCCGCTGGTGGGAGCGCCCCAGACGAGCTGCTCGTCGAGCGCGAGCGCCGCGGCTACCTCCGGGACGCCGTCGAGGCGCTGCCGGAACGCTTGCGGGTCGTCGTGGAGGGCTACTTCTTCCATGAGCGGCTCATGCAGGACATCGCCGACGAGCTCGGCGTGACCGAGTCCCGCGTCTCGCAGATGCGGGCCGAGGCCCTCGTGCTCCTCCGTGACGGCATGAACTCCCAGCTCGACCCCGAGCTGATGGCCGAAGAGGACCGGCCCGACAGCCGGGTCGCCCGCAAGAAGGCGGCCTACTACGCGGCCATCGCTGCCAACTCGGACTTCCGGGGACGGCTCGAGGTGGGGGAGACCCCGCTTCGTCCCGTCACACCCCGGGAGCTGCCGGGTAGCGGGCTCAGCGCTGCTGGCTAGCCCAGTAGGGCACCGAGTTGGAGCTGCAGCGCGGCTCGGCTATCGTCTCACTTCCGCCCTCCGGGGCGGCGGTGACAGAGGCTCTGGGACTTCCCAGAAAATCCGGAAGCCGAGTTGACACAACCGAAGCGCAACGATAGAGTTGCTCTTCGCCCCAGGGAGCGGCTCAGCAACATCACGAGCCCCAGAGGACCGGACGCATCCGGACCGACCTGGCGACACCGGCACGAACATCTCCTTCGGGAGAGGTGTGCCACGAGCATTATGTGCTCCTTGAAAACGGAACAGAGGAAGGTTCAAAAGCGAGTGCGGGCATCCGCACCGGTCGCTTCGGCGTCTGGTGTTGATGTTCATAGCAATTTCCGCATCATTTTGAAGGACAACAAGTCCAGCAGTTTGATGCCAGACAGGGGACGGCCACCAGGCCCGATCCTGGCTCTCAATAACATGATCGAAGAGTGACCGGCTTGCCGGGAGCTCGAGAGATCTCGATGGAGAGTTTGATCCTGGCTCAGGACGAACGCTGGCGGCGTGCTTAACACATGCAAGTCGAGCGGG
>JAOBWJ010000355.1 GCA_025463335.1 Acidimicrobiales bacterium | reverse complement strand
GAACGGTCGGGACGCCCTCCCCCTGGGCGCGTCTTTGTCCTCTGGCGGAACCCCCGCAGTACGCCCGAACTCCTGGGGGGGGTTGCTCGCCTCTCGCTCGCGCTCGTTCAGCGAGGACGGCTGAGCGCGAGCTGCAGCCCGACCACGGCCAGCTTGGCCGGATCGCCCACGCCGTGGAGGTCGTGGATGAGCCCGTCGCGCGCCTCGAGCGACATGAAGGCGACGAGCTCGTCGTCCCGGAACGCCAGCACGCCGGGATGGCCGTTCACCGGCTGCGAGACCAGGGTCGCCCCGCTGGCCGGACCGAGGTAGGCGAGGGTGGTCCGGGCGATCACCTGACGGCCATGCTGAGGGCCACGGAAGATGCCGCCGCCCAGGTCGAAGTCGCCGACGGCGTCGACGTCGAGCAGCTCGAGGAGGGCGTCGAGGTCACCGCCGGCGCAGGCGGCGATGAACCGTTGGGCCACGCGGTGCTGGTCGGCCGGGCTGGCGTCGAAGCGCGCCGGGGCGCCTTCGGACTCGACTCGCTTGCGGGCCCGGCTGGCCAGCTGGCGGCAGGCGGCCGGGCTGCGGCCGACGATCTCGGCGATGGCGTCGAAGGAGTAGCGGAACACGTCGTGCAGGACGAACACGGCCCGCTCGGCCGGGGTCAGCCGCTGCAGGACCACCAGCAGGGCCATGTGGATGCTGTCGTCCAGCGTCACCCGATCGGCCGGGTCGACAGGAGGGGGCGGCCCGGCCACCACCTCAGTGGGCTCGTCCAGGCCGTCGTTGCTGCCCTGGTGGCGGACCCGGGCCGAGCGGAGCTGGTCGAGGCACAACCGGCTGACGACCACCACCAGCCAGCCGCGGATCTCGTCGATCTCGTCGAGGTCCTGGGCCAGCAGCCGCCCGAAGGCGTCTTGCACCACGTCCTCAGCGTCATGGATGTTGCCGAGCATCCGGAAGGCGAGGTCGACGACGTAGGCGCGGTGCTCCACCCAGACGTCGGTGAGCGGATCGGTCATGCAACTAGGACGATATGGACCCGCCGGATGTGACAACCCACGCGTCTCATCGGATCCAGCTAGACAGCCCTGGTGATCGCCCTCTGGCTGCTCCTCGCCGCGGCGGGGGTGGGCGCCATCGTGTGGGGGGCGGAGACGTTCGCCGAGCACCTGGCGGCGGCGTCGACACGGTTGGGCGTGAGCACCTTCGCCCTGGCCGTGCTGCTCGCCGGGGCCGAACCCGAGGAGCTGGCCACGGCGGTCACGGCGTCGTTGCGCGGTGCGCCGGTCATCGCCCTGGCTGACGTCATCGGGGCCAACGTGGTGGTGTGCCTGGTGGCGCTCGGCGTGGGCGCCCTCATCGCCCCGCTCCCCTTCGACCGGCGGGTGCGCCTCTACGCCGGCGCCGGGTTGCCAGCCGGTGCCCTGGCCGCCTGGGTGGCCTGGGACGGCCAGGTCACGCGGCCCGAGGGCGCCCTCCTCGTCATCGCCTACGTCGTGTTCGTGGCGACCATCTGGCTGCTGGAACGCCAGCCGCCCGCGCTGGGCGAGGTCGCCGAGCTCGACGAGGACCGGGCGCCCGGGAGGGTGGGACGGGAGCTGGTGCTCGTGGTGCTCGGCGTGGCCGCCATGGCCCTCGGCGCCATCGCCCTGGTGGAGGGCATCCGCCGGATCAGCGACGTCGAGTCGACCCAGCGGGGCCTGGGCCTGGTGGTGGTCGGCTTCGCCACCGGGTTCGAGCTGGTCGTCCTCGCCTGGTCGGCCGCCCGCCGCGGCATCACCTCGGCCGTGGTCGCCGGCGTCGTCGGGTCGTTCACCTACAACGCCACCATGACCCTCGGTGCCGGTGCCCTGGCCCGTCCGCTCCGGGTCATCGACGCGTCGGCACTGCACCTGCCGTGGGTGTTGATGGTCATCGCCCTGGCCGTCCCGCTGCTGCTGTCGCTCCGGGGTCGTCTCGACCGTCGGGCCGGGGTGGTGCTGCTCGCCCTCTACCCGGCGTTCGTGCTCTGCGTGCTCTCGTAGGCCCGCACGACGGCCTCGCCGAACGCCTGGGCCAGCACCTGGTGGCCCTCGTCGCCGGGGTGGATGCCGTCGGCCAGCAGCGCGGGGTCGAGGAGTTCGCCGCCCGGCACCACGGTGAGCAGTTCGTCACCCTCGTCGACGAGCGCCCACCCGACCTCCTCCATGGCGGCTCGCAGATCGGCGAGCGTGGCGCCCAGCTTGTTGGGCGTGGCCTCGGCGTCGGGCCGGACGACCGGGCTGGCCAGCACGATCGGCACGCCCGGGTGACCGGCCCGCACGATGCGCAGGAACGCCTCGGTCGTCGAGCACATCATGTCGACCGAGTAGGGAATGCGGGTCCAGCAGTTGGTGCCGTGGGTGATCGAGATCACCTCGGCGCCGAGCGACGCGAGGTGCTCGGCCGAGACGATCTCACCGCGGGCCGAGCCGGCGTAGCCGAGGTTCACCACGTCGAGCGCCCGGTCGCGACCGGCGATGGCCGGCCAGGCCAGGGCTGGGCCCGAGGCGATCCACCCCTCGGCGATGGAGTCGCCGTACGCCAGCCACCGGGGCTGGTGGGGCGCCGGGGCGATGTCGCCGCCGACGCCGTCGATCGACAGCACGGTGGGCTTCATGCCCTCGGGCAGATAGACGATGGCCCGGGCGTCGCCGCGGCCCAGCTCGAGGCGGGCGTGGCCCTCGCCGAGCACGGCGGCCTGCTGGTCGACCTGTTTGCCGTCGCGCCAGACGGAGAACGTCGTTCCGGCGCCCGGACCGCGGTAGCCCAGGTCGTCGGTGCGGGTCATGTAGGACAGGTCGAGGGCGGTGGCGTCACCCACCAGCTCGAGCCGAACGCCGACGGGCAGCGTGGCCGTGCCCCAGGTGTCGGCCGGCAGCCGGCCCACGTCGGCGGGGTCGGCGCGGGGGTAGGTCGCCCCGGCCCCCGAGGGCCACGCCGCGCCCCGCAGGAAGGGCTCGACCGCCGCCGGCCGACCGGGGGTCCCCACGTCCTCCGGCGAGCGCCCGACCTCTACCGAACTCACAGCTCGGGCATCGGGTACGGGAACTTCACGCCCACCCCGCCGTCGACCGACAACGTCTGGCCCGACACGTAGCCGGCCATGTCGGACGCGAGGAACAGGATGGCCGAGGCGATGTCGGCCGGCAGGGCCACCCGCCGGAGCGGGGCGTTGTCGGAGTTGATGGCCCGGCCCTTCTCGCCCAGGTAGCCCGAAACCCGAGGCGTCCACACCACCCCGGGAGCGACGGCATTGACCCGGATGCCGTGTGGCCCGAGCTCGACGGCCGCCGAGCGAACGAGCGACATCACTCCGGCCTTGGCCGCGCCGTAGGCCGCGTGGTCGGGCGCGGCGGTGATGCCGGAGGCCGAGGCCACGAACACCATCGAGCCACCCCCGGCGTCACGCAGCTTCCGACCGCCGTACTGCAGGGCGAGGAACACGTGGCGCAGGCAGATGTCCTGGTGCCATTGCCACAGCTCGTCGTCGAGCTCGAGCAGGCCGGCGTACTGGGCCATGCCCACGATGTCGACGACGCCGTCGACACCTCCGAGCTCGGCCGCCGCATCGTCGAACAGGCGCTCGACCTCGGGCCGCTGGATGACGTCCCCGACCCACGGCACGCCGCCGACCTCGGCGGCGATGTCCTTGGCCAGGTCGCCATCGCGGTCGACGCACACGACTCTGGCGCCGGCCGACGCGAGGGCGTGGGTGGCCTGGCGGCCGATCCCCTGCCCCGCCCCGATCACGACGAAGCGGCGGCCGTCGAGGCGCAGCATCGATGGGTAGTCGGGTACCTCGGTGTCGTCGCTTCGTGTCACAGGAGCCGACGGTACTCAGGGGGCGGACGGCGGCGCCGGAACGACGAGCGCCTGCCCGGGGAAGAGCAGGTCGGGGTTGTCGCGGTCGGCCAAGCGATCGCGGTTGGCCGCCACCAGCTGCTCCCAGTAGGGCACGACCTCGCCGTCGGTCGGCGGCCTGCTCCTGGACTCGGCCAGCACCCGCTCGGCGATCGACCAGAGGTGGTCGCCGGGCCTGACCGTCCACGTACGACCCTCGACCGGTGCTTCGACCGGCCCGACCTTCTGCATCACCGGCGGAGCGCCTTCGGCCGGCAGCCGCTGCATGACAGCGTCCGCGGTCGAGACGGACGACACCAGGGCAACATCGGCGGCGGTGGGCGCCGCCGATGGCCCGGCGTGGTGGACGGTGACCGAGCCCACCGCCGCCACCGAGGCGCCGGCCAGGCCGACTCCGAGGCCGGCTTGGACGAGCGAGCGCACGAACGGAAGCGTCACCACGTCGGCCACCGACACCAGGCGTCGGGCGCGGCCTACGCGGACCACGACGGCCGCCGCGGTCACGGCCAGCAGGTACCAGCTGAGGCCGATGACCACCAGGCGCAGGACGGCCACCGCCGCCTCGGGCGCCGTCCGGGCCGCCAACCAGTCACCCCATGACGCAGGGTCGGTCGGGTCGGGGGCCGCCAGCGCGCCGTGGTCCAGCGCTGACATGACCAACAGGACGATTCCCAGGCCGGCGACCCAGGCCAGCATCGGGGTGACGCGGCGAGCGAGATCCACGGTGCCCAGTTTGTGCTTTTCAACCTGTTCTGACAACCCACAGTGCATTTCATGTCGAACTGTCGATCGCTCGTCATCGCCCGACCCCTTGGGCGTAGCCTTGATCGCAGGAGCCGGTCACCGGTGCCGGCTCGGGGAAGGGGGAACTCCCGTGCAGGGATATCCGCCAGGCAGGGTCCGCAACGTGGTCCTCGTGGGGCACGGCGGCTCCGGGAAGACCACGCTCGCCGAGGCGCTCCTTCACCACACGGGCGTGGTGAGCCGCGTGGGCCGGGTCGAGGACGGCACCACCGTCTGCGACACCGAGCCCGAAGAGGTCAAGCGTCGCCTTTCGCTGTCCCTGGCCATCGCACCCATCGAGGTCGACGGCCACAAGATCAACCTCATCGACACGCCGGGCTACCTCGACTTCGCGGCCGACGTGCACGCCGCGCTCCGTGTCGCCGACCTGGCCGTGTTCGTGGTCAGCGCCATCGACGGCGTGGAGGTCGGCACCGAGACGTCGTGGCGACTGGCGGCCGGGCTCGGCGTGCCCCGCATGATCTTCGTCAACAAGCTCGACCGGGAGAGGGCTTCGTTCGACCGCACCCTCCAGGAGCTCCAGGAACGGTTCGGTGCCGGCGTGGCCCCGCTCGAGCTGCCGATCGGGAGCGAGTCCTCCTTCCGAGGTGTGGCCGACCTGCTCACCGACCGGGCCTTCCTGTACGCCGACGGCAAGGTCACCGAGACCGACGTGCCCGACGACATGGAGGCCATGGAGCACCAGATCCACGAGAGCCTGGTCGAAGGCATCGTGGTCGGTGACGACGACCTGATGGAGCGCTACCTCGAGGGCGACATCCCGACCTTCGAGGAGCTCGAACACGTGCTGGCCGACGGTGTGGCCGCCGCCCAGGTGTTCCCTGTCGTGTGCGGCTCGGCGACCCTCGGCGTCGGCGTCGACCGCCTCGTGCAGTACATCTGCGAGATCGGCCCCTCCCCCGCCGCCCGACCGCCCATCGAGGTGCAGGCCGGCGACGACATCTCCGGCGTCACGGCCGATCCCAACGGCCCACCCCTGGCTCTCGTCTTCAAGACGGTGGCCGACCCCTACGTGGGTCGCATCTCGCTGTTCAAGGTGCTGTCGGGGACCATCCGGGCCGACGACCACCTGCGCAACCCGCGCACCGGCGCCGACGAACGGCTCCACTCGCTGTTCCTGCTGCGTGGCAAGGACCACGTGGAGGTCGAGGAGGTTCGAGCCGGCGACATCGCCGCGGTGGCCAAGCTGTCGACCACGCTCACCGGCGACACCCTCGCCCCCATGGGCACACCGGTGGTGGTGCCGCCGACCGAGCTGCCCGAGCCGACCCTCACCATCGCCGTCCGCGCCCGCACCCAGGCCGACGAGGACAAGCTGGCCACGGCCCTCCACCGGCTGCAGGAGGAAGACCCGGCCCTACGGGTGCGTCACGAGGAGGAGACCCACCAGACACTCCTCGACGGCATGGGAGAGACCCACCTGGCTGTCACGCTCGAACGCCTGCACCGCAAGTTCGGCGTCGATCTCGACACCGAGGTCGTGAAGGTCCCGTACCGCGAGACGGTCACCGCTCACGCCGAGGCCGAGGGCAAGCACAAGAAGCAGAGCGGCGGTCACGGGCAGTTCGGCGTGGCGGACATCCGGGTCGACCCGCTCCCACGCGGCGCGGGGTTCGAGTTCGTCGACGCCGTGGTCGGCGGCTCCGTGCCCCGCCAGTTCATTCCGGCCGTGGAGAAGGGGATACAGGAGGCCATGGAGCAGGGCGGCGTGCGGGGCTACCCCGTCGTCGACGTGCGGGTCGAGCTCTACGACGGCAAGTTCCATGCCGTCGACTCGTCGGAGATGAGCTTCAAGACCGCCGGTGCCCTGGCGTTCCGGGAGGCGATGGCCAAGGCCGACCCGGTCGTGCTCGAGCCGGTGTCGCACCTCGAGGTCACGGTGCCCGACCCGCTGCTGGGCGACGTGATGGGGGACCTGAACTCGCGACGGGGCCGCGTGCTCGGCAGCGAGTCGAACGGCGACGGCTCGTGCGTGGTGATCGCCGAGGTCCCCACCTCCGAGCTGCTGCGCTACGCCATCGACCTGCGCTCGCTCACTGGTGGGCGCGGGGCGTTTCGCGTCCACCACGACCACTATGACCCCGTGCCACCCAACCTGGTCGACCGGCTCGTGGGATCAGAGGCATGACGATCAACCCGCCGGACGCACTTGTTGCTGCTCGTTCGTTCCCGCGGCGGTGGCGTGCCCTGTTCGCCAGCGCGGTCGGCGACGAGGGCGCGACGGAGATCCTCGAGCGCAGTGGCGCCGAGCAGCTCGCCGGCCAGGCGGCCGATGTCCTCGAGGCGACGGCCGAGCGAGTGCGTCCGGGCTTGCCATCGACCGGCCGCGGCGGCGATGTGCTCGATCGCATCGATGCGGCCTCCGAGCACCTGGCCAAGGGCATGGACGCGGTGGCTGCCGACGATTGGCGGGGCCAGAACATCGAAACCCTCTCGTCGGGTATCGACCGGGTGGCGTCCCTGCTCCGTCAGGCCCAGAAGGCCATCGACGAGGCCCGCGCTAGGAGGTGAGCACGCCCAGCCGGGTGAGCGTCACCCGGAAGGCGTCGAACAGCTCGAGGTCGGCGAGCTCCGCCGCCGGCACCCAACGCCACTCGGCGGTCTCCCAGCTGTGGGACTGCGGCGGCTCGAACCGGTCGCCGACGTCAATCACCAGAGTCCAGTACGACCAACCACCGTGGTCGTCCTCGTGGACATGGGCCACCTCGTAGCCGTCGATCTCGTGGCCGATCTCCTCCACGAACTCGCGCAGCGCCCCCTCCAGCGGCGTCTCGCCGTGGTTGAGCGCGCCGCCCGGCATGGCCCAGGTCCCGCCGTTGTGCGTCCACGCCGACCGCAGGGCGACGAAGTAGTGCGGCTCGCCGTCGGGATCGACGTGGCGAGCGAGCACGCCCGCGGCACCGAATCGTCCCCACCGCTGACTGCCGTCGGCCAGCGTCACGAAGCCGTCCCCGGAAACACCCATGGCGCCGTCGAGGGTACCGGTAGCGTTCGACCTCCATGTTGGAGTCCCTCGTCGACGCGACCGGGCTGACCAAGCGCTTCGGCTCGTTCACCGCGGTGAGCGGCATCGACTTCCATGTCCAGCCGGGCGAGGCGTTCGGCATGCTCGGACCCAACGGCGCCGGCAAGAGCTCGACCATGCGGATGATCGGATGCGTCTCACCGGTCACCGAAGGACACCTGCGCATCCTCGGGATGGACCCGGCCGTCGACGGCCCCGCCATCCGGGCGCGGATCGGGTCGGTGCCCCAGGAGGACACGCTCGACACCGAGATGTCGGTCTGGGACAACATGGTCACCTACGGGCGCTACTTCGGGATCTCCCACGCCCTGATCCGCGAGCGGGCCGACGAGCTGCTGCGGTTCTTCCAGCTGATCGACCGGCGCGACGACAAGGTCGATCCTCTCTCGGGCGGCATGAAGCGGCGACTGACCGTGGCCCGGGCGCTGATCAACCAACCCGAGATGGTGCTGCTCGACGAGCCCACCACCGGCCTCGACCCCCAGGCCCGCCACCTGTTGTGGGAGCGGCTGTACCAGCTCAAGCGTTCGGGCGTGACCCTCGTACTGACCACCCACTACATGGACGAGGCCGAACAGCTCTGCGATCGGCTGGTGATCATGGACCGGGGCCGCATCGTGGCCGAGGGCTCGCCGCGGGAGCTGATCGACCGCCACGCCACACGTGAGGTCGTCGAGCTGCGCTTCGCCAGCACCGAGGAGCAGGAGCGGTCGGTGCCGCTGCTCGAGCCGGGCTCGCCGCGGGTCGAGAGCCTCACCGACCGGGTGCTCGTCTACACGTCCGACGGCGAGGCGGCACTGGGCCTGCTGGCCGAGCACGCCCTCCAGCCCACCTCGGTGCTCGTGCGGCGGAGCTCGTTGGAGGACGTCTTCCTCCTCCTGACCGGCCGCCAGCTGGAGGAGTGATGCGAGCGCCGGCCGTGAGCAGCCTGGTCGAACGCGAGCTCCGGGTGTTCGTCAAGATCTGGCACGCCTCGGCGTTCAGTGCGTTCGGCATGCCGGTGCTGTTCCTCGTGGCCATGGGCGTCGGCCTCGGCGGCCTGGTCGACGACCGGCCGGGCGCAGCGGCCGGACTCTCGTACCTGCACTTCGTGACGCCCGGACTCATGGTGGCGGCCTCCGTGCAGCAGGCGGCCGGCGAGTCGTTGTGGCCGGTGCTGGGCGGCATCAAGTGGGACGGCCGCTACGTGGCCATGGTCGCCTCGCCGCTGACCCCCGTCGACGTGTTCGCCGGGGTGCTGGCGTGGATCGCCATTCGCGTCGCGGCGTCGACGGTGGCCTTCCTGCTGGTGGCCACCGTGCTCGGCGGCGTCGTCTCGCCCTGGGGCGTGCTCGCCCTACCGGCGACCGTGCTGTGCTCGCTGGCCTTCGCCGCCCCGACGTCCGCCTTCTCCATCACCCAGGAGAACGAGGTCCCGTTCGCCATGATCATGCGGCTCGGCGTGCTGCCGCTGTTCCTGTTCTCGGGCACGTTCTTCCCGGTCAGCAACCTGCCGGGGGCGCTGCAGCCGCTGGCCTGGTTGTCGCCGCTGTGGCACGGGGTCGAGCTGGCCCGCCACGCCACCACCGGTGACGCCCACTGGGCCGACCTCGCCCACCTCGCCATCCTGCTGGCGTGGGTCACCGGCGGGTGGCTGTGGGGCCTCCGCACCTTCCCCCGGAGGTTGACGCCGTGATCGCCATGGGGGGTGCCCGCCTGCTCGTCGAGCGCAACGTCCGCGCCTACCGGCGCCAGTGGTTCGTGTTCGCCAGCGGCTTCGCCGAGCCGTTGCTCTACCTGCTGTCGATCGGCATCGGCGTGGGCGAGCTGGTCGGAAGGATCCCGGGTCCGGGCGGGGAGCTCGTGACCTACCGCGAGTTCGTGGCGCCGGGAATGTTGGCCGCCGCCGCCATGAACGGCGCCATCCTCGACACCACCTTCAACTTCTTCGTGAAGCTGAAGTACCAGGGCGTCTACGACGCCATGCTTGCCACCCCGCTACGGCCGTTCGACATCGCCGCCGGCGAGGTGTCCTGGTCGCTCCTGCGCGGTGCCGCCTACAGCGCCGCCTTCCTCGTGGCCATGCTGCTGTTCGGGCTGGTGCACTCGTGGTGGGCGGTGCTGGTCGTGCCCGCGGCCGTGCTCATCGGCTTCGCCTTCGCCGGGGCCGGCCTGGGCGCCACGACGTACATGCGCTCCTGGACCGACTTCGACCTGGTGAGCGCCGCCCTCGTGCCGATGTTCCTGTTCTCGGGCACGTTCTTCCCGCTGTCTCGCTACCCCGGCTGGTTCGAATGGGTCGTCAAGGCCACGCCGCTCTACCAAGGCGTGGCCCTGGAGCGAGCGCTCGTGTTCGGCGCCCTCGACTGGACCACGCCGCTCCACGCCGCCTACCTCATCGCCCTCGGTCTGGTCGGCGTCCGCATCGCCAGCCGCCGATTGGCCACGCTGCTGACGGCCTGACCGTTCGTGTCAGCGGCGGGCCAGCGCCCGCTCGAGCTCGTCGCGGCCCATCTTCGACCGGCCGGGGAGGTCGCGCTTCTTCGCCTCCTCGTAGAGCTCGGCGCGGGTCTTCGGTCCCTTCGAGCCGGTGCGCCTGCGCTGGGCCACCGCCGCGCCCTGCTTCCCGAGCGCCGAGCGCGTCTCGGCGGGCAGGTGCGAGATGGTCTTCTTGGACGTGGCCGCCGAGATCGCCTTCTTCACGTTCTTCTTGGCAGCCGTGCGTTGCTTCTCCGTTGCCATGCGGGCGCGCTACCCGATTCCTTCCGGCCTCCAACGCACCGGGCCGCCGCACCGACAACTTCGCGATCAGGTCGTGTCGCGCGTCCTCTCGAGGCCGTCGAGGATCAGGTCGAGGCCGAAGTCGTACTCGTCGCCGTAGTCGTACCCGGGCTGGAGGACGTGCTCGACCGTCAGTTCGGTGAGATGGGGATACTCGTCGGGGGGCATCTGCATCAAGATCGCCTGAGCCAGCTCGGCCGTCCCTTCCCCGGTTTCGAACGGCAGGCTCGCCTCCTGCAGCGCGAAGCCGTAGATGTAACTGTCGAGGACGGAGAACGCGTGCGCAGCCATCTCGACCGAGAAGCCATCGCCCCGAAGGCTTCCGAGCACGGCGTCGTGATGTCGGAGCGTCGCCGGGCCCGGTGAGGTCCGCGACTCCATCAGGCCGATCGCCCAGGAGTGGCGCGAGAGGGCCTGGCGGGCGGAGACGGCCCGCTGGCGCATCGCCTTCTTCCAGTCGGTTCCGCCCGAGGGCAGGTCGATCTCGCTGAAGACGATGTCGACCATGCCGTCGAGGAGCTCGTCCTTGTTGGCCACGTGGTTGTAGAGCGACATCGCCTCGACCCCGAGGGCTTCGCCGAGCTTGCGCATGCTGAGCGACCCGATGCCGTTCTCGTCGGCGAAGGCGACGGCGGCGCGCAGCACCCGTTCACGGCTCAGCGGGGTCCTGGGCTCTGCCGCGGGCTTGGTCGGGGGCGCCATCTCCGCTCCTTCTGGGTCGCTCACTTGACGACTTACGTCGTAAACCGTAGTCTACTTACGACGTAAGCCAACGACGGTCGGAGAGACCATGAAGCGAGCAACGCTTGACCGACCGACGGCGCCGATGGCCGTGGAGACGATGAGGGCAATCGTCCAGGACGACTACGGCTCCGCACCCGAGGAGGTGCTCCGACTCGCCGAGGTCGCCAGGCCCACGATCGGGGACGACGAGATCCTCGTGCACGTGCGGGCCGCCAGCGTGGACCGGGGCACGTGGCACATCATGGCTGGCCTGCCCTACCCCATCCGCGTCGCTGGCTTCGGGCTCCGCCGGCCCAAGTCCCTCAACCCGGGCCGGTGCTTGGCAGGAACGGTCGAGTCCGTCGGCAAGAAGGTGACCGAGTTCAAGCCGGGCGACGAGGTGTATGGCACCTGCGAGGGCTCGTTCGCCGAGTACGCCAGCGCCCGAGCAGGACGGCTCGCCCTCAAGCCCGCGAACCTCTCCTTCGAGCAGGCGGCAGCCGTCCCCATCTCTGCGCTGACCGCGCTGCAGGGCGTCCGTGACCAAGCCCAGGTGCAGGCCGGGCAGAGGGTGCTGATCATCGGTGCGTCGGGCGGTGTGGGCACGTTCGCCGTGCAGATCGCCAAGGCCTTCGGCGCCGAGGTCACCGGCGTGTCCAGCACGGCCAAGGTCGATCTGGTCCGAGCCCTCGGCGCCGACCACGTCGTCGACTACACGCGCGACGACTTCGCCGACGGCGAGCACCGCTACGACGCGATCCTCGACACCGGAGGCAACCGCCGGCTGTCACACCTCCGTCGAGCACTCACCCCACGCGGAAGGCTCGTCCTCGTCGGAGGCGAGACCGATGGACGGTGGCTCGGAGGCATGGACCGCGTGCTTCGAGCGAAGCTGCTGTCCCCGCTGGTGAGCCAGAAGCTGGGCACGTTCATCGGCTCGGAGAACGCCAAAGACCTGGCGGCGCTCCGAGAGCTCGTCGAGGCCGGAAAAGTCGCGCCGGCTGTCGACCGGACCTACCCGCTCAGCGAGGCCCCCGCGGCCATCCGCTACCTGCAGGACGGTCACGCCCGAGGCAAGCTCGTCATCACCGTCTGAGCCGCACGCCCATTCGCAGCCAAGGACGTCTGGTCGCGAGCATGAGCAGCCCTCCGCAACCGATGAGCCCCACAACAGCGATGGCAATGGGAGTCGACCCGTCACCGGTTCGGGGCAGCGTTGATGCCCTCGTGATCTCGAAGGTGCCGACGAAGCAGGCGTGACAGCCGAGAGCGAGGGTGTAGCTGCCGGGAGCGGCGGGTTGCGTCACGGCTTGCTGAAAGCAGTCGCCCTCCCTACCAACGACGAAGGACCCGCTGACGTGACCGGAGTCGTCCACCCGCACGTTGCGGTCGGACAGCGCGACCAGAAGTTCGCAACGGTCGAGCTCGCGGATGAGGGTGAAGTAGGACGGGTTCCGCACCTGCGGGACAGCACTCGGATCGATGTCGCCGGCAAAGGAGACCCTGGTACCGACAGGTCCGCTCGAGGGGTGCAGCGTGACCTGTGCGGCTCCGTGTGCTGGACCGGCCACCGCCGGCGCCGCGGCAACGAGCAACACCGTGATGACCGTGGCCAGCATCGCTCGAACGACACGACGCCGATCTATCCCGTCCCTCAGCGACCGCACGTCCCGAACCTAAGTGGATAGGCGGCGGGCCCCTGGGATCGCCCCTGCAAAGACAAGGACGCAACCACGGGGGCGAGGGACACATGACTCACGTCGGTGCCGCCCGCCGATCCGTTCTGGGGCCCTAGGAAGGCCGAGGATGGTCGGATCTGGGCCCCGGAATGGCTGAAGACCCCGCGACGACCTTCGGCGACTCCGCCCCTGGGCGCGTCTTTGTCCTTTGCGCAACCCCGCAGTACGCCCGGTCTCCTGGGTCGCTCGCTGATCCGCTCGGCCTCGAAGAAACGAGGATCAGGAGGCCTGGAGGGCAGCCCAGTCCTCGGGGTTGTCCTCGATGAAGTGCTCGATGACCCGGCCGTCGACGGCGTCGACGAGCACCAGGCCACGATGCGCAGGCGGCTCCTCGGCCGAGTAGAGGAGGATGCGCCACGTCGGCCGGCTGGCCAGACCTCGCCAGCCGAGCGACGCCGAGGCGTGGCCCACGGGGAACCCGGCGGTGCGCGTGGCGATCACCAGGGCATCGGTCTCGTCGACGTTGCTGGGCTTGCCGGCCACGAAGCAGTAGAGGCCGAACAGGGCGAGGCCCAGGCCGGCCCACAGCAAGCCGTCGTTGGCCAGCACGGCGTCGGGCCCGGCGACCAGGCGGAGGAGCACGCACACGGCGGCCACGGCCAGGTAGAGCGCGCCCTGGGTGCGACGCCGGTTGTTGTTCGGGAACGCGTACGGGCCGACGTAGCCGGCGGCGTCGAGGTCCTCGGGCAACTCGTCGCGGATCTCCTCGTCACTCATGCCGGCCACGCCTCCTTGAGCTTCTTCCAGGTGTCGTCGAGCAGCTCGGGCAGGACCCGGGTCTCGCCGATCGTCGTCATGAAGTTGGTGTCGCCCAGCCAACGGGGCAGCGCGTGCACGTGCAGGTGGCCAGGCACCCCGGCGCCGCCGGCCTTGCCCAAGTTGGCCCCCACGTTGAAGCCGCCGGGCTGGAAGGCGGACGCCAGGGCGGCCGTGGCCGTCCGGACCACACGCCACAGCTCGTCGTACTCGTCGTCGTCGAGCTGGTCGAGCTCGCCCACGTGGCGCAGCGGCATCACCATCAGGTGCCCGCTGGTGTACGGGTACTTGTTGAGGATGGCGAACGTCCGCTCACCCCGCCACAGCACGTAGGTCTGGTCGTCGGGCAGGTCGGACGCCAGGATGCGGCAGAAGACGCACGCGTCCCCGTCCTGCGTGCTGTCATCCGCACTGGCGACGTACTCGCCCCGCCACCCGGCCCAGAGGTGCTCAAGCATGGGCCGCCACGTCGGCCGCCAGCCGCTCGACGAACTCGTCGACGGCGACGCCCCGCTCGGGCTGCTCGCTCCCCCGCTTGTTCACGCCGACCGTGCCGGCATCGACGTCGTCGTCACCCACCACCAGCACGTACGGGATCTTCTCCATCTTGGCCTTGCGGATGCGGGCGCCGAGCTTGTCGGACGCGTCATCGGCGTCGGCTCGGAAGCCCTCGGCCTTCAACCGGTCGCGGATCCGGTCGACGTAGGCCTGGTGGTCGTCTCGCACCCCGAGCACCCGCACCTGCACCGGAGCGAGCCACGCCGGGAAGGCGCCGGCGTAGTGCTCGACGAGGACGGCGAAGAACCGCTCGACCGACCCGAACAGGGCACGGTGGATCATGATCGGCTCGTGGCGGGCGTTGTCCGCGCCGACGTACTCCAGCCCGAACCGCCCGGGCGTCTGGAAGTCGAGCTGGATCGTGGACATCTGCCACGTGCGGCCGATGGCGTCGCGCGCCTGCACCGAGATCTTGGGGCCGTAGAAGGCGCCGCCGCCCTCGTCCATCACGAGGTCGAGGCCGAACGACTCGGCCGCTTCCCGCAGCGTCTCCGTCGCCTCGTCCCACTCCTCGTCGGTGCCGACCGACTTCTCCGGCGGCTTGGTCGACAGCTCGAGGTAGAAGTCGTCGAGGCCGTAGTCGCGGAGGAGGTCGAGCACGAACGTCAGGAGCGAGCGCAGCTCCTCACCCATCTGCTCCTTGGTCGTGAAGATGTGGGCGTCGTCCTGGCTGAAGCCACGCGCCCGCGTCAGCCCGTGCACGACGCCCGACTTCTCGTACCGGTAGACCGTCCCGAACTCGAACAGCCGCAGCGGCAGCTCCCGGTACGACCGCTGCCGGCTCCTGAAGATCAGCGCGTGGAACGGGCAGTTCATGGGCTTGAGGTAGTAGTTCGCGCCCCCGTCCAGCTCCATGGGCGGATACATGCCGTCGGCGTACCAGTCGAGGTGCCCGGACGTCTGGAACAGGCCCTCCTTGGTGATGTGCGGCGAGTACACGAACTCGTAGTCGCCCTGCTCGTGCTGCTGGCGCGAGAAGTCCTCCATCAGCCGGCGCACGATGCCACCCTTGGGGTGAAAGACGGCTAGTCCGGAGCCGATCTCTTCGGGGAACGAGAACAGGTCGAGCTCGACGCCGAGCTTGCGGTGGTCGCGCTTCTCGGCCTCCTCCAGGCGGTGGAGATGCTCCTCGAGATCCTTCTTCGACGCCCACGCCGTGCCGTAGATG
>JAOBWJ010000342.1 GCA_025463335.1 Acidimicrobiales bacterium | reverse complement strand
AGGGCCGCCAAGGCCCGGGATGCGTGGGTTTTCACCGAGCCGGTCGAGATCCCGAGCAGGGTGGCGATCTCCTGCTCGGAGAGGTCGAGGTAGTAGCGCAGGACCACGCACTCCCGCTGCCGGGCGGGCAAGTGGCGCAGCGCGGCCAGCACTGCCGGCCGCTCGGCGTTGATGAGGTGCTCGACCGGTGACGGCGGCTCGAAGGCATGGCGCCGGACGACGCGCAGGTGACGAAGCCGGCTACGAGCCAGGTTAAGGGCCGTGCTGCGGAGGTAGGCGGCCTCCCGATCGTGATCGAGCACGCCGTCGAGCGAGCGGTGGGCTCGCACGAACGTCTCCTGCACGATGTCCTCGGCGTCAGCCGGGTCGTCCACCAGCAGCCGGATGCACCGGAGCAGCCCCAGGTAGTGAGCGGCGAAGAGGCCGGCGAGGCGATCGGTCTCTTCCGTTGCGATCGCCACAGCACAGCAGACGCTCGAGGGCGCCGTCGCGTTGACCTACGTGGTCGTGGACCAGCGCGGTGCCGTGACAAGCACGGCGCCGGCAGCGGCCAGGGGCACCAGCCAGATGGCGGGCTGGGCCTCACCGGCGGTGACGTAGGTCAGGGCCCACGCCGCCTCGCCGATGGTCAGGGCAAGCACGGCGGCGCCCAGGCCGCGGTACACCGAGGAGCCGGAGGTTCGCATGGCCCAGACCAGGGCCGGGACCGTCACGGGGGCGGCCACGATGGCCCCGCCCATGGAAAACAGCAGGAATGCGGCCACGATCAGCAGGATCCCCCGACGCACGGTGGCGACAACCGGCAATTGGGGCAGGAGATTCCCGCCATCCCATTGTGCGCTTGTGAACCGGCTACCCTCCGCCTCGTGCCTGCTGAGACTCACGTGGAGCAAGGCCCGATGGACCGCAACGAGGTCTTCGAGCTGATCCGCGACCGCCTCGCCGACATCCTCGAGATCGACGCGGCCACCATCTCCGAGGGGCAGTCGTTCGCCGACGACCTCGAAGCGGACTCCCTGGCCCTCATCGAGCTCGTCGAAGCCATCGAAGAGGAGGTCGGTGAACGCACAGTCGGCTTTCGCATCGAGGATGAAGACCTCGAGGATCTCAAGACGGTGCGCGACGCGGTCGATTACGTCTGCGCACGGCTCACCGCCAGCTGAGCTGAGCGCCCAACCCCCCTTCGAGGCGCTCAGCGAGCGCCTGACCCATCGGTTCGCCGATCCGGATCTCCTCCGCCGCGCCCTGGCCCACCGCTCGTGGGTGGCCGAGTCGCCGGGCCAGGCCTCCAACGAGCGGCTCGAGTTCCTCGGCGACGCGGTGCTCGGCCTCGTCGTCACCGATCACATCTTCCGCACCTATCCCGAGCTTCCCGAGGGCGAGCTGGCCAAGGTGCGAGCGTCGGTCGTGAGTGCTGCCGCCTTGGCCGAGGTGGCCCTCGAGTTGGGCCTCGGGCCGACGCTCCGGCTGGGCAAGGGCGAGGACGCGTCGGGTGGCCGGGAGAAGCCGTCGATCCTCGCCGACGCCACCGAGGCCGTCATGGGCGCCGTGTACCTCGACGGCGGTTGGGACGCGGCGGCCGAGCTGATCCTCGACCTGCTGGGCGATCGGATCTCCGACGCCGCCGCCGGCCCGGGCGGCCAGGACTACAAGACCCGGCTCCAGGAGCTGGCGGCGCGTGTCTACGAGACGCTGCCCGAATACGACGTGCTCGACGAGGGGCCCGACCACGCCAAGCGGTTCTTTGCCGCCGTGCGGGTCGGCGACCGGCGGTTCGGCGGGGGCGAAGGGCGATCGAAGAAGCAGGCCGAGCAGGCGGCGGCCCGCCTGGCATGGGAGGCGCTCCGCCCAGGCGGGGAAGAGGAGGCCGACTGATGCCCGAGCTACCGGAGGTCGAGACGGTTCGTCGCGACCTGGAGAAGGAAGTGCTCGGTCGACGGGTGAAGTCGGTGGAGGTCACCGGCAACCGCTCGATCCGACGGCACACCACCAAGAAGCAGTTCATCTCCCGCATCGAGGGCCAAAAGATCGACGCCGTCCAGCGGCGGGGGAAGAACCTCCTGCTCTCGTTGGGCGACGACTGGCTCGTCGTCCACCTCGGCATGAGCGGCCAGCTGCTCAAGGCGGCACCGCGCGACGAGGTGGTCAAGCACACCCACGTCACGATCTCGTTCACCCAGGGCGGGCAGATCCGCTTCGTCGACCCTCGCACCTTCGGTGAGCTCTACGTGGTGGCCAAGGACAAGGTGGCCGAGGAGGCGCCCGAGCTCAGCGAGCTGGGCTTCGACCCCATCGAGGACGTCATTAGCTGGAACGACTTCGGCAACCGGCTCATCGCCCGTCGGGTCAAGCTCAAGACGCTGCTCATGGACCAGAGGTTCGTGGCCGGCATCGGGAACATCTACAGCGACGAGATCCTCTGGGCGGCCGGCCTGCGCTACGACCGGGGCTCCGAGACGGTGTCGACCCAGGAAGTCCGCCGCCTGTACCGGACCATGGGTGAGGTCCTCCAGGAGGCCATCAAGCTCCGAGGGTCGTCGCTGGCCGACGAGCAGTACCGCGACCTCTACGGCAACGTCGGCACGTTCCAGACCGAGCACAAGGTCTACGCCCGCGAGGGTCTGCCGTGCCGCCGGTGCCGCCACATCATCGAGCGAGTCAAGTGGCAGGGGCGTTCCGCGTTCTACTGCCCGGGTTGCCAGGTCTGACGGGACGCTGAGGTCAAACGACTGTTTGACCTCCGGGGGTGACCCCGCCTACGTTCCAGCCGCTCGTAAGGTCGGGCGAAACCGAATCCCGGGGGGGAACTTTGAAACTCAAGCGCTTCGCAGTCCTGCTTTGCGTGCTGGCCCTAGTCGGTGCCGCGTGCGGTGGCGATGACAAGCCCAACGTCGCGAGCGGCGGCAGCACCACGACGACGGCGGGCGGCGCCTCAGACGGCTGCAAGCTCGACCAGCCGATCAAGATCGTCGGCCTGGCCGAGACGACCGGCGAGGGCGCTCAAGCGGTGCCCTACTACGCCAACGGCTGGCAGCTCGGCGTCGAGAAGGTCAACGCCGAGGGCGGCATCTGCGGCCAGCAGATCGACTTCGAGCGCCTGCCCATCAGCCCGACCGACAACGCGGCGGCAAAGAACTCGTTCCTCTCGGCGGTCGACAAGAAGGCCGACGTGATCCTGGGCATGCCGAACTCGGCGACCGTCGTCGCGCTCGCCGGCGACGTCGTGCGGGCGGCCACGCCGATCATCTGGTTCAGCTCGCCGCCCAACGCCTTCCTCGGCGCCGACGGCAGCGTCGGCAGCGAGTGGGGCTACCTGATCCGGCCCCGGACCATCGCGACCGCAGCGGCCCAGGTCGACTACATCGTCAAGACGCTCGGGAAGAAGAAGATCGGCCTCGTCTGCGTCAACCAGACCTTCGGCCAGCAGGGCTGCGCCGCCGCCAAGCCGGCGCTCGAAGCCGCTGGCGCCACGATCGTGGACGAGGAGTCGCACGAGATCACCGACACCAACCTGACGTCCAAGGTGCTGGCGCTCAAGAACGCCGGCGTCGACGGCATCGTGGCCTTCACGTTCCCGAACACCGGCGTGGTGCTGTTCAACCAGATGGCCGACAACGGGCTCAACGTGCCGATCATGACCGGCGCCATCGCCGGCCTGGCCATGAACACCAAGAACATCAAGCCCGGTGCCGTGCCGAACCTCTACGGCTTCGACGACTGCGCTCCGGTGGTCGAGTCCCGGGCCAAGGACTTCGCAGCGGCGTACAAGGCCAAGTTCAACGGCAACCCGGCGTACTCGGCGGCCCAGGCCTACGACTCGATCTCCCTCGTGAAGGCGGCGGTCGAGAAGGCGGGGTCGGCCGACAAGGCGGCCGTCGCCAAGGCCCTCGGCGAGGTCCAGTACGCAGGTGCCTGCACCGACTACAAGGCCGACAAGGGCCACGGTCTCGCCCACACGGTGGTGGCCGAGACGTTCGACGCCACCACCAGTCTGCCGGTGGTGAAGGAGACGGTGGATCTGCCGATCCCCGCGAAGGGCTAGGCACAACCAGCACAACCAGTACGGCCGCGGGTGCGGCGTTCGGCTCGACCGGACGCCGCACCAGCGTCGATTCCAGACGACCGACGAACGGGGGGCGCGGGTGGTTCTGGCCAGCGCGACATCGGACTTCGTCAGCTACCTGTCGGCGGCCATCTCGGAGGGCAGCATCACCGCCCTGGCCGCCCTCGGGTTCCTGCTGACCTACAAGGCCACGGGAGTGATCAGCTTCGCTCAGGGAGCGTTCGTCTCCCTCGGCGCCTACCTCGCCTACTGGGGTAGCAGAGAGCAGGGCTGGCCGGTCCTTACCGCGTGCGCGTTCTCGTTGGTCGTGATGTTCATGGTGGGCGTCGCCTCCGAACGCATTGCCTACCGGCCGCTCCGGGGCCGCTCGATCCACGTGGTGGTCATCGCCACGTTCGGCATCGCCGAGATCGTGACCACGCTGATCAACCTGCTGTTCGGCGCCGACCCCAAGGGGCTCGACCCGCTCATCCACGGCAGCTTCCACCTGGCAGGCGCGACCATCCCGTGGCAGCGGGTCCTGATCGTCGTGGTCACCCTGCTCACCACCGGGGGGATGATGGCCCTGTTCGGGCGGACCCAGTTCGGGCGCCAGGTCCGGGCCGTGGCCGCCGACCGGGAGACGGCTCAGCTCTACGGCGTGCCCGTGGGACGTCTCTCGATCATCGCCTTCGGGCTGGCTGGCTCGCTGGCCGGGCTGGCGGGGGTGCTCATCGCCCCGGTCGGCAGCATCAACCCGGGCTTTGGCTTCCTGATCATGCTGGGTGGCTTCTACGCCGCCATCCTCGGGGGCTTCGGGAGCCTTGTCGGGGTGGTGGTGGGTGGCTTCCTCATCGGCTTCGTCCAGTACGTCATCGGCAGCTACTGGTGGCGCGACTATCAGAGCCTCCTGCCGTTCGTGCTCATCCTCGGTGTCATCGCCGTCCGCCCCCAGGGGCTGTTCGCGAAGGGCCAGACCCATGGCCGCCTCTGACCTCACCGCTCCGGACATCACCACCACCACCACCGAGGGCGGCACCGACCGGCTGGCGAGGGTCAAGCCGCCGATCTACCGCGGCATGCCCTACGTCACCATCGCCGTGGTCATCATCGGCATCGTCGTGTATCGCAACTGGCGGACCGAGGGCTTCGCCCAGGAGAGCGTGTTCAACGACTGGCTGCTCTACGCCATCGTCGTGCTCGGCTTCTACTTCGTGTTCGGTCTGGCCGGGCAGTTCGCGTTCAGCCAGGCTGCCGTCTTCGGGCTGGGCGCCTACACGTCGGCGTGGGCCACGTTCAACCCCGACCACCCAATCTTCCTGGGCATCCTCGCCGGCGCCGCCGTGGTTTTGGCCGTCGCCTTCGTGTTCGCGCTGATCATGCAACGGACGGAGCACTTCTACTTCGCCGTGGGCACGCTGGGGTTGCAGACGATCATCGTGCTCATCGTCACCAAGTGGCAGGACTTCACCCACGGTCCGGGCGGCGAGACGATCGGCATCCGCCCGCTGGAGTTCTTCGGCGAGACGTTCTCGACCGACTACGCCGTGTTCAAGGTCCTGATTGCCGCCCTCGCCGTGGCCCTGGTGGTGGCGGCCATGATCGAGCGGTCGCCGGTGCGGCGGGAGGCCATCGCCGTGCGCGACCAGCCGGTGGTGGCCCGCACCCTGGGCCTGCCGGCGCTGCGCATCCGCATCGTCATGTTCATGCTGGGTTCGGTGTTCGCGGCTTTGGCCGGCGCGCTCTACGCCCACCGGGCCGGCTCGCTCAGCACCGACACGTTCTCGGTTCAGCTTGGCCTCTACATCTTCCTCATGGCCATCCTCGGTGGCCTGGGCTCGATGTGGGGTGCCGTCGTGGGCTCGTGGTTCTTCGTCTACTCGACCGACTACCTCGGCCGGTCGGGCATCGAGATCGCGTCCCATCGCCTGAGCGAGTTCAAGCCCATCGTGTTCGGCGTCCTGTTGATCGTGGTGATGATCGCCGCCCCCGAGGGGATCACCGGCCTGGCCCGCCGCCTGCGACGGAGCCGGCAGTCGGCGGCCATGCCTCTGTTCCTGTCGCGCTTCTTGGGTACGGCGGCCGAGCCGGAGACCACCAACGATCTGCCGGTCGAGTCGGCGGCGCCGATCCTGGTGGGGGAGCGCCCGCCGCTCGGCGACGTCGTGCTCGAGGCGCGGGACATCACGGTCAGCTTTGGCGGCGTGCGGGCGGTCGACGAGGTCACCCTGCAGATCCGCGAACGTGAGATCCTCGGGCTCATCGGGCCGAACGGCAGCGGCAAGTCGACCATGCTCAACGCCATCACCGGCGTGGTCCCGGCCTCGGGCTCGTTGTCGGTGGGCGGGCAGCGGGTCGGCCTGCGCCGGCCCGGCGACGTCGTAGCCGGCGGCGTGCGACGCACGTACCAGACGCCGCAGCGCTACATCGAGCTGTCGTGCATCGACAACGTCCTGCTGTCGACCACCGACCGGGGGCTCACCGGCGTGGTGTCGTCGATCGTGCTGCGCCCGCTGATGCTCCGGCGGGAGCGGGCCCGTTGGCGGCACGCCGCCGAGGCGCTCGACCGGGTCGGGCTGCTCGATCTGGCCGAGGCGCCGGCCGGCTCGCTCAGCTATGGCGCCCAGCGCATGCTCGAGCTGGCCCGGGTCATCGCCAGCGACCCCAAGGTGGTGCTGCTCGACGAGCCGTCGGCCGGCCTCAACGATGCCGAGACCGAGCTGCTGGCCAACCACCTTCGCAGCTTGCGCCACGAGGGCGTGTCGCTCCTGGTCGTCGACCACAAGATCGACTTCATCTCCTCGCTCTGCGACCGGGTCATCGTGCTCGAGCTCGGGCGCCTGGTGGCCGAGGGCGACCCCCACGGCATCTGGGAGGACGAGCGCGTGCAGAACGCCTATCTCGGCGTGTCCGCCGACACGGAGGCCTGACGATGCTCGAGGTGCGCGACCTGGAAGTGACGTACGGGCCGGTGCGTGCCGTCCGAGGACTGAGCCTCACGGTGAACGATGGCGAAGTCGTCGCCCTCTTGGGCCCCAACGGCGCCGGCAAGACGTCGACGCTGCGGGCCATCACCGCACTCGCGACCTACGCCGGCTCGATCACCTTCGACGGGCGCGAGGTCCGCTCGCTCGGTGTCGAGGGGTGCGCCAAGGCCGGGCTCATCCACGTGCCCGAGGGGCGGCACGTGTTCCCCACCCTGACGGTGCACGAGAACCTGCAGGTCGGGGCCACGGCGGCGCGGGGCCGGCCCGGCTACTCGTTCGACGACGTGTACGACCTGTTCCCGGCCCTTGACCGCTTGCGCAACCGCGAAGGCTGGGGCCTATCGGGCGGCGAGCAGCAGATGGTCGCCGTGGCCCGGGCCCTCGTGGCCGCACCCCGGCTGCTCCTGCTCGACGAGCCGTCGCTCGGCCTGGCGCCCATCGTGGTCAAAGCCGTGTTCGCGGCGCTGGCCGAGGTGCGGTCCCGCACGCCCATCCTGCTCGTCGAGCAGAACACGGCCCAGGCATTGACGCTGGCTGACCACGGCACGGTGCTCGTGCAGGGGCAGGCGGTGCTGACCGGCGGGGCCGACGAGCTGTCCGACCGCTCGGCTGTGCTCGCCTCCTACCTGGGCCAGAAGGAGATCGTCTCGTGAACTCGACGGCGTCACGGCCGTGAACCGACGCAACGGGGCACGCCCGTGACATCGGCCCGCGCTGTGATCCTGTCGGACCTGGAGACGGGGCCCGAGCTCGTCTCGGTGACCGTCGACCCGCCGCGCGCCGGCGAGGTCCACGTGCGTATGGCCGCGTCGGGGATCTGTGGTTCCGACCTCCACCTGGTGCACGGCCGCTCGAACGTGACGTTCCTCCCCGCCGTGCTGGGCCACGAGGGTGCCGGTGTGGTGGAGGAGGTCGGGCCGGGGGTGACCACCCTCCAGCCCGGGGACCACGTGGTCGTGGCCATGAGCGCCCCGTGCGGGTCGTGCGGCCCCTGCAGCCGGCTTCAGCCCCACCTCTGCGAGAGCGCCGACCGCGGTCTTCAGGTGCGGGGACTGATGCCCGATGGGACGAGCCGGGTCCACCGTGACGGCAGCCCGCTCCACCCCTTCGTGGGGTGCGGCACGCTGGCCGAGCACCTGGTCGTTCCCGAAGGTCAGCTCATCCAGGTGCCCGACGACGTCCCCCTGGAGCTGGCCGCGCTCACCGCCTGCGGGGTCATCACGGGTCTCGGGGCGGTGTTCAACATCGCCGAGGTGCGCCCGGGGCACACCGTCCTGGTCGTGGGGTGCGGTGGCGTCGGCCTGTCGGTCGTGCAGGGCTGCCGGATCTCGGGGGCGGCGCGGATCGTCGCCGTCGACGCCAACCCGGCCCGCTTGGCGGTAGCGGGGCGGGCCGGCGCCACCGACCTCGTCGACGCCAGCAACGAGGACATGTCCGAGGCCGTCGCCCGCCTGGTGCCCGGCGGTGTCGACGTGGCCTTCGAAGTGGTGGGCAGTGCGGCCCTCGTGGGTGAGCTCTTCGATCTCGTTCGGCCTGGTGGCACCTGCGTGGCCACGGCCTCCTACCCGCCGGGCAGCGAGCTTTCCATCAAGCCGCAGTCCCTGTTCTGGGACCGGCGGTTGCGGGGCTGCGTGGCCGGCAACAGCATCCCCCGACGAGACATCCCGAAGATCATGCGGCTGTACCAGCGCGGCGCCCTCGACCTCGAGCTGCTGGCCGGGGAGCGCTGGACGCTCGACTCGGTCCTCGACGCCTTCGCGGCGGCCGAACAGGGGCGCGTGCCCCGGGCCGTCGTGACGATGTGACGTGACCGGGACCTCCGAGCGCTCTGGGGGCGAACACGCAACCCGTCGCCGCACGGGCGTTCGGACCAGCCAGTCCGGCGCCGACACCCGGACCCGGCTGCTCGATGCCGCCGAGCGGCTGTTCGCCGAGCGTGGCCTCGATGGCGTCTCGGTCCGGGACATCACCGAGCTGGCCAAGGCCAACACCGCCTCGGTCCACTACCACTTCGGCTCCAAGACCGGCCTGACCAAGGCCATCCTCGAGCGGCGGGCCGGGGTCATGGGCCGGCGCCGGGCAGAGCTGCTCGATGCCCTCGAGGCCAGCAAGAAGATCGACCTGCACGCGGTGGCCGAGGCCCTGGTGCTGCCCACCGCGGAGATGGCGGCGACCAGCGACGGCGGCCAGCACTACGTGGCGTTCCTGGCGGCCCTGGGCACCCACACCGAGCTGATGTCGGTGCTCATCGACGTTCACGTCGACACCGGGCGCTACCTCGGCGTCCTGGCCCGGGTCACGCCCCACC
>JAOBWJ010000328.1 GCA_025463335.1 Acidimicrobiales bacterium | reverse complement strand
TTCCGCGACGCGAGAGGACCCCTCGCCCCTCGTAGAGCATGCCGACCCGGGGCAGGCAGCCGAGCGAGCGGGAGCGCCAGCGGCCGACGAGGGGCGGGTGGCACCGAGGAAGGAGGGGCCCGCCCCCCGACGGAGGAGGGGGGTGGGAGGATCTTCTCGGTGACAGGACCCGCCGCCGGAGGCATGCAGTAGCGCCCGAACTCCTGGGGTCGTGCCCCTAGCCGCTGGGCCGCTGAACGATCATCCCGGTTCGGTGGGCCCTTCGGCGCTGACCATCCAGGGCGTTCCGAACCGATCGACGCACATGCCGAACGCCGGCGACCAGAAGGTCTCGGCGATCGGCAGGGTGACGTCACCGCCGTCTGCCAGCGCTTCGAACACCCGCTTGGCCTCGTCGACGTCGGTGACGGCGTAGTTGACCTGCATTCCCTGCACTGGACCGAAGCTGTCGGTCGTCGGGTCGTCGGACGCCATGAGGAGGTCGTTCTCGACCTTGAGCGCCGCATGCATGATCAGCTCGGCCTGATCCGCCGGCACGGGCTGGTCCGACGGCATGTCCTTCATCGGCAGCAGGGTGAGCTCGCCACCGAAGATCTCCTGGTACCGGGTGAATGCGTCGCGGCAGTTGCCACCGAAGTACAGGTACGGGTGAAAGGCCATGGTTCCTCCCGGGTGATGGACTGAGGTGCGCGGGTCCATTCTGACGGTTTCGGGGGTCGAGGACCCTTGCTACTCGGAGGTCACCACGCGGTTCCGGCCGATGCGCTTCGCCTGGTAGAGCGCGGTGTCCGCCCTGGCCAGGAGCGCCTCGGCGCTCTCGGAGCGGTCCCAGTGGGCGATGCCGATGGAGCACGTCTGCTCGTGCGGCGTGGCCGCCCGCAGGCGGTCGAGCAGATGCAACGCCTCGTCGGGTGGGCAGTCAGGGAGAAGCAGCGCGAACTCCTCACCCCCGTAGCGGGCGAGGAAGTCGGTGGCTCGCAGGGCTCGGCGCCAGCTCGCGGCCACGTCGGCCAGCACCACGTCACCGGCCTGATGGCCGCGCGAGTCGTTGAACAGCTTGAAGTGGTCGAGATCGGCCATGGCGAGGGCGAGCGGACGCCCGTCGCGCTGCGCCCGGGCGATGGCCTTCCGCACCTGCTCCTCCCAGGACCGCCGGTTCGGCAACCCCGTGAGCAGATCGGTCCGCGACATCGCCTGCACCTGGTCGAAGAGCTCCTGACGTTCCTGCTCGAGCGCCTTGCGGTCGGTGATGTCCCGGGCGACCGCGTACTTGCGGTGGCCATCCGAGCGAGAGTTCCAGAGCAGCCATCGCCACGAGCCGTCCTTCGCCAGATAGCGGTTCTCGAAGTTGACGACTTCGCCCGGGCGTGTGTCCAGGGCACCCCCCATGGCGGCGGTGGCCTCCCGGTCGTCGGCGTGGACGAACTCGAGCATCGGTCGTGCCATGAGCTCTTCGAGGGTCCAGCCCAGTTGCCGCTCCCACTGGTGGTTCAGTCGCGTGAAGTAGCCGTTGAGATCCGCCTCGACGAGCAGGTCGTTCGACATCTCGAACCAGCGCGTGTTCGTCTGCCCGATCTCTGCCTGCTTGTCGGACACGAACCCAGCGAGGCCACCGAAGACCAGGAGCGCCGAGGCGCGCGTCAGGTAGCCGACGATGCCAACGTCGACGTTCTTCGTGACGGCCCAGATGGCGAACAGGCTGAACCCCACACCCGCGCCGGCGACCCCACCACGCGCCCCGTACGACATGGCGAGGAGGGCGAGGGGAAGCGAGTAGAGCAGGGTGATCCCGTCGTAGTCCTCCGGTCGGATCGCGAAGCGCAGGACGGTCACGGCGGCGAACAGCACGAGCGCGCCGAAGAGCCGCGCCCAGCGGTCGCGGCGTTGTGGTCCCATCATCGACTTGATCGGCATTCCCAGGCGAGTATTGAGTCATAGCTGGAGACCCCGTGAAGTCGGCCTCTACGCTCGATGTTCTCGTGGCTGACCAACAGGACCTTCCGGCTGGCCCGTTCTCGTCATGGGTCGACCGCACCCTGGCCGCCCAGGGCACCAGGATCGGCGCCGACGTGCCGTGTGGCTCCTGCACCGCCTGCTGTCGATCCTCGAAGTTCATCCACATCGGTCCGGACGAGACCGAGACCCTTCGCCGGGTTCCCCGCGAGCTGCAGTTCGCCGCCCCTGGGCTGCCGGCGGGCACTGTGCTGATGGGTTACGACGAGCACGGTCAGTGCCCGATGTTCGTCGACGGCGGCTGCTCGATCTACGAGCATCGCCCCCGTACGTGTCGCAACTACGACTGCCGGATCTTCCCGGCCACCGGTCTGTCGCCGGATGACGACGACCGGGCGCTGATCACGGAGCAGGCTCGACGCTGGCGGTTCGACTTCCGCTCGGCCCTGGATCGCCAGAAGCACGAGGCGGTGCTGGCCGCGACCGACTTCTTGCTCGAGCAGACGGCGTCCCTCCCTGCGGGGCAGGCACCGAGGAGCTCGAGCGTCGCCATGGCCGCCCTCAAGGCCCACGGCGCCTTTCTGGAGCACGACGAGGCCTCCGGCGAAACCCGCCCCGTCTCTCCGGACGCCGAGACGGTACGAGCCGCGCTCAGCGGCTGACCGGCACGATCAGGCGCCCAGCGCCTCGAGCATGGCCGGGGTGTCGATGGCAAAGTGGGCGTTGAGCGCTCGGCCGTCGCTGACGGTCCAGCGGTGCACCTCGGGGATGTCGAACGGGGCGCCGTTGGCTCGCACCGTGCCCCGGGTCCGGCCACATTGGATGACGTCGCCGTCGGCGGTGAAGAGGGCTTCGGTGGTCACCGCCGAGTCGATGGTGCTCCCGAGCGTGATGGCGAAGGTGGCGAAGCCGTCGTGCCCGGCGTGGCGACCGCCCCAGGGGAGCGCCGGGTCCTGGGTGACGACCAACGCCGGGTCGAGCAGCTCGAAGAGCCGGTCGAGGTCACGCACCGCCATCGCCGCGTAGATCGCCTGCACCACCTCGAGGTCGGTCATGGGCGGACACTAGTGACGGCGCCTGTCACCCGGTCGGTGTCATACGCCCCCGGTACGATCGCTTCGGCTCAGGAGGCGCTCGACATGTGCAGGCAGCGGCGTTTGATGGAGCACCTTCCGCAGGTTCGTCGGTGATCGGGCGACTCCGGGCACGGCAGGAGTGGCGGTTTTTCGGCGTGCTGCATCGGGCCGACCGGCCGCTGGCCGTGGCCTGGTGGCTCGTGCTCGTGCTCCGGGGCGTGCTGCCGGCCGCCTTCGCCGTGGCCATGGGTGCGCTCATCGGCGCCGTCCAGCACGGGCACCCGCTGGCCGGACCGCTGTCGGCGGTGGGCGTGGTGTTCGTGCTGCTCCAGGTGCTCAACCCGATCCACACCGCCATCAGCGCCAACCTCGGCGACCGGACCTCGGCGTGGCTCTACGACGAGCTCACCGGCGCCTGCGTCGAGCCGCCCGGGATGGGCCACCTCGAGGACCCCGAGCTGGCCAACGACCTGCAGGTGGCCCGTGAGTTCGACCTCGGCATGACCGGCCCGCCGCTGTCGATGTCCATGGACTTCATCGCCGGCGGCCTGGTGGAGATGATCGGTGGGTTGTCGTCGGCCGCGGTGTTGTTCGGCTATTCGTGGTGGGCCCCGCTCCTCCTCGGCGGTGCGTGGCTGGCCACGCATTGGCTGTTGAAGGAGAGCGCCATCTGGCGCGACCGCAACACCGACGAGGTCCGGTCGGCGCAGCGCGACGCCGACTACGCCTACCGCCTGGCCGTCGACCCGCCGGCGGCCAAAGAGCTACGGATGTTCGGCCTCGCCGGCTGGACCATCGATCGCTTCACCGCCCGCCGGACCCGGCTGCACGAGCTCCAGTACGAGGCCACCAAGCTGCGGGAGCGGTCGGTGCTCTCGAGCCTGGCGCTCGTCCTGGCCGCCAACCTGGTGGTGGTGTGGTCGCTGGCGTCGGCCGTGATCGCCGGCCGGCTCGACCTCGGCGGCGTGGTGATCTACGCCCAGGCCGCCATCGGAGCCTCGATGATCGCCTTCGGCGGGCTCAACTGGGCGCTCGACGGGGCCGCGGCTCCCGTCGCCGCCGCCCTCCGGCTGCGGCCGGCCATGGGCCCGGCCGGCGCCCTCCCCGCCGGTCCCGGCCGGGCCGACGGGCTGCCGGCCCACGAGATCCGCTTCCGCGACGTGAGCTTCGCCTACCCCGGATCCGACGCACCGCCGGTGCTCGAGGGCTTCGACCTCACCATCCCCGCCGGCACCTCGCTCGCCATCGTGGGGCAGAACGGCGCCGGCAAGACCACGTTGGCCAAGCTGCTGTGCCGGCTCTACGACCCCCAGTCGGGCGCCATCGAGATCGACGGGGTCGATGTGCGCGAGCTCGACCTGGCGTCGTGGCGGTCGCAGGTGACGGCGGTGTTCCAGGACTTCATCAAGTTCGAGCTGCCCCTGCGCGACAACGTGGCCCCGCGGGGCGCACCCGACGAGGCGGTGCTCGCCGCCCTCGCCGAGGCCGGGGCCGGCGAGCTCGCTGCCCTCGACACCATCCTGGCCAAGGGCTACGCCGGGGGGACCGACCTGTCCGGTGGCCAATGGCAGCGGGTGGCGTTGGCCCGGGCCCTGTGCGCCGTGCAGCTTGGTGCCGGGGTCGTGCTGCTCGACGAACCGACCGCCCAGCTCGATGTGCGCGGCGAGGCCGAGATCTTCGACCGCATCCTCGCCGCCACCCGGCACTGCACCACCATCCTCGTGTCCCACCGCTTCTCCACGGTCCGGCACGCCGATCGCATCTGCGTCCTGGAACAAGGCCGGGTCGTCGAGCTCGGCACCCACGAGGAGCTCATGGCCCAGGGCGGTCGCTACCGCACGATGTTCGACCTGCAGGCCCAGCGCTTCGCCGGTGACGACGAGGAGGAGGTCGAGCTCGATGTCCTCGCGTGACGTGAAGGACCCGAAGACCGACGACGACCTGCCGCCGGCACTCTCGTCGATGTGGCGGCTGTGCAAGCTCGGCTACCGGTACCAGCCGCGTCTCATGCTCGTGGCCTTCCTGCTGTCCCTGCTGGCCGCCCTGCCCGATGCCCTGCTGGCGCTCTGGTTCAAGCTGCTGGGGGAGGGCGTGCTGAACGGCGACAACGGCCTCATCCGCACCGCCGCCATCGGCATCGGCGTGTCGGCCGTGGCCACCTGGTTCCTGCGCACGGTGTCGACCCGGGTCCAGCGCCGCTTCCGCGACAAGGTGACGATCGCCCTCGAGTCGCACGTGGCCCGACTGCAGGCGTCGGTGGCCACCATCGCCCACCACGAGCGGCCCGAGCACCTCGACCGGCTGTCCGTCCTGCGCGACCAGATCTTCGTGCTCGACCACATGTACATGTCGGTGTTCTCCACGGCCGGGTGGATCCTCCGGCTGGGCGTCACCGTGGTGCTGCTGGCGTCGATCTCTCCGGCGCTCCTGCTGCTGGCGGTGTTCGCCCTTCCCACCGTGCTCACGTCGTCGTGGCGCCCTGCCGTCGAACGCACGGCCCAGGAGCGGGGCGCGCAGTCGTCCCGGCTGGCTCGGCACCTCTTCACCGTGGCCACCACGGCGCCGCCGGCCAAGGAGGTGCGCGTCACCGGCATCGGTCCCCGGCTGGTGGACGATCGGCGGGTGGCGTGGGAGCGCTGGTACGGGCCGGTGGCCAAGGCCCGGTGGGACTCGGCCCTCTGGCACGCCCTGGCGTGGGCCGTCTTCGGTGGCGCCTTCGTCGGGGCCGTGGTCTTCGTGGCCCAGGGGCTCGACTCCCCGCCGGCCGACGTGCTGTTGGTCCTCGCCGCCGGCTCCCGGCTCTCGGCCTACATCGGAGCGACAGTGGGGGAGATCGGTTTCCTGCGCGGCATCTGGATGGACGGCTCGCGTCGCCTGGCCTGGTTGGAGGACTACGCCGCGTCCCTCACGGCCGAGACCGACGTGCCCGTGCCGTCCCGGCTGGCCGAGGGCATCCGGCTCGAGCACGTGGACTTCGCCTACCCGGGAACCACACGGCTGGTCCTCGACGACGTGAACCTGACACTGCCGGCCGGAACCGTGGTTGCCGTGGTGGGGGAGAACGGTGCCGGCAAGACGACGCTGGTCAAGCTGCTGTCGAAGTTCTACGAGCCCACGTCCGGGCGCATCCTGGTCGACGGCGCCGAGCTGGGTCGCATGCCGGCCGACGAGTGGCGCCAGCGTCTGGCCGGCGCCTACCAGGACTTCTTCCGGTTCGAGCTCCGCGCCCGGCACAGCGTGGGTGTCGGCGACGTGCCCCGGCTCGACGACGAGCTCGCCGTCGTCACCGCCGTCGAGCGGGCGGGCGCCGACGACGTGGTGCAGAAGCTGGGGGCCGGCCTCGACACGCAGCTCGGCCCGACCTGGCCCGAGGGCGTCGAGGTGTCCTTCGGCCAGTGGCAGAAGCTGGCGCTGGCCCGGGGCTTCATGCGCGACGCCCCGCTCCTCCTCGTGCTCGACGAGCCCACCGCCGCCCTCGACGCCGAGACCGAGCACGCCCTCTTCGAGCACTACGCGGCGGGCGCGCGGGGCGGTGGCGAGGAGGGGCGCATCACCGTCCTGGTCTCGCATCGCTTCAGCACGGTGCGCATGGCCGATCTCATCGTCGTGCTCGATGGCAACCGAGTGGTCGAGGTCGGCTCCCACGACGAGCTCCTCGCCGCCGGTGGTCAGTACGCCGAGCTCTACGCCATCCAGGCCGCCGCGTACCGGTAGGGGCGTACCGGTAGGGCTACCGGTCGGCGGGCTCGACCTCCTCGACCCGACCGTCGACGTGGCGGGCGAAGCGGCCCCGCTCTGGCCCGTGGGTGGGCGCCTCGTCGGGCCACGGCCAGCCGCCGAACTGCGTGGCTCGGTAGTCGCGCATGGCCTGGTCGATCTCCGCATCGGTGTTCATCACGAACGGCCCGTACTGGGCGACCGGCTCGCCGATGGGCCGGCCCTGGAGGAGGAGGGCCTCGACCTCTTCGGTCCCGGCGGTGAGGGCCACCGGCACGTCGTGCTGGAGCACCACGCCGGTGTCGTTGGCCACGTCCACGTCGGCGACCCGCAGGGTGTCGGCCTCGAAGACGTAGAGGACCCGCACGGTGTCGGGACCGGCGGCGGGCGGCAGCTCCCAGCTCGCCCCCGCATCGAGGCGCACGTGCCAGATGGCGACGTCGGCCTCGGGATGGGCCGCCCACGAGCTCGGCGGCGGGGTCGGTGCCTCGATGCCGTCGAGGTCACCGGCGATGACGGTCACCTCCGCCGTGCGGCCCTGGTCGTCGGTGACCACCCGGCGGGGGATGTCGCCCTCCCAGAACATGGTGAAGTAAGGGTCGACGAGCTTGTCGTCGGCCGGCAGGTTCAACCAGATCTGGAACAGCTCGAGTGGATTGGGCCGGTCGCGCTCGAGCAGCGGGAACATCTCCGAGTGGACGATGCCCTTGCCGGCGGTGAGCCACTGGACATCGCCCCGCCCGAACCGGGCCGCCGCACCGAGGGAGTCGGCGTGGTCGATGAGGCCCGTGCGCACGAACGTCACCGTCTCGAAGCCCCGGTGGGGGTGGTTCGGGAAGCCCGGCACGGTGAGGCCGTGGTACATGCTCCAGCCGTCGGTCGCCGAGAAGTCCTGCCCCAGGTCCCGATCGTCGATCGGGACGGCGGGGGCGAGCTGCTCGTCGCCCGGGGGAAAGGCGTCGTCGTGGTGGGCGCAGAAGAGGAACGGGTCGATCGTCGGCCACCGGGGGCCGAGCGGCACGGTCTGCAGGACGGGGCTCACCATGGGTCCACGCTAGGGAACGGTCACCGCCGAGCCGTGGAGCGCCTGCTGGATCTCGGCCTCGGCGTCCCTGGAGAAGGACGTCTTGAGCACGGTGCCGCCGTACCTGCTGAGCGCCTCGACGGCCTTGTCGGGCGTGATCTTGTCGACGATCAGGAACAAGGCCGAGGTGCCGGGCTGCACCAGGTCGCGCACCTGCTTCTGGAAATCCTGGGTCATCCCCATCTTGGTGACCAGCCCCATGAGCGCCCCGAGCGCGGCACCCACGGCCATCCCGAGCACCGGGATGAAGAACAGCACGCCGAACAGGACGCCCCAGAACATGCCCCACATCGTCCCCACGGCCACCTCGTGGTGCCGGGTGGTGACGTGGAACTTGCCGTCCTGGTCGCGCCGGATCACCGCGATGGCGTCCGGCTCGATGAGGAGATCGTGCGCCAGGCGCTCCACCTCATCGGCGGCCTGCTCGGCGGTGGTCTCGTCGGGATAGCCGATGACGATCAGGTCTGCCATGACGTGGCTCCTCAACTCGGGGTCACGACCAGGGTGCGGATGGCAGCCTCGCCGCGCATCCCGCGATCGCGTGGTTCGGGTGCTCCCGCATCCCCGGACGATCACGGGGGCGCTCTGCCAAGATCGCCGAATGGAACTGCGACCTTTCGGCACGCTCACCCTCGACCTGGCGTCGGACCGGCTGTTCTTCCTCGGCGAGACGCCGGTGGGCAAGCGGATCATCCAGGAGATCGAGAGCGTGAAGTTCACCGGCACGCACTTCAACGCCGGCATCAAGGGCAAGGCCGCCGCCGACTGGTTGGCGATCGACGGCGCGGGCATCGCCACCTTCGACATCCGCCTGCTGCTCGAGACCGACGACCAGGCCTTGATCTACCTCGCCTACGAGGGCAAGGCCGACTGGTCGAAGGGGATGGCCACCGAGCCGGTCTACGTCACCGCTCATTTCGAGACGGGCGACGATCGCTACCGGTGGCTCAACCACGCGCTGGTGGTGGGGAAGGGCGAGTTGGTGGAGGGTGGCGGCCTGGCGTACGAGTTCCAGCAGGTGGTCTGACAGAGGCCGGCAAACGCGACCCGCTGACAGCGGGGTGCGGTGCGGGACGCACCGCACCCCGAGGGCGTCAGCCGATCTTGCTGGCCGCCGACTCGGCCGCCTTGGCCTGGGCGTTGGCAGCCTTGCTGGTGCTGGTGGCGGCGGCCTTCACCCGGCTCTTGGCGTTGCTCGTCTGCTGGCCGGCTCGGCGCACGGCCGGATCGCGCTTGATCTCGGTCCGGAGCGTGCGACCTCGGTCGGCCAGCTCGTCGAAGCTCTCCTTGACCTGCTGAGGGAGCCGGACGATCTGGCCGGGGACCGTACGGATCAGCTCGACGGCAGCATCACCCGCGCCGAGGGCGACGTAGGGGACGTCCTGGACTCGCTCGGCAATGGAACGGTCGGTCTTGGTGGCCATGGGGCGCTCACCTCACTGTTTGGGGGATTTGTGCGGTTCGTGCCGAAGCATACCCCAGTATCTGATCTGGATAACAGGAGCAAGCAGATCAGCCGGGTGGGCGGTCGGCGAGCGTGACCTTCACGGTGTGCTCCGTGCCGTCCCGGAGGAACTTCACGGCCACCGTCTGGCCCGGGTTCAGTTCCCGAAGCTGGGCCAGGAAGTCGACCACGGTGTCGGTGCGTTGGCCGTCCACCGAGATGACCACGTCTCCCGGCCGCAACCCCGCCTTGTCGGCCGGTCCGCCGGGAACCACGTCGAGCACGAGGACCCCCGTGGTTCCTTTGGCACCGACCTGCCGGGCGAGGTCCGGCGTCAGGTCGGCGGGTTGGATGCCGATGAAGGCGTGCGAGGCTCGCCCCGTGGCCAGGAGTTGGTCCGCCGTGTCGGTGACCGTGTTCGCCGGGATGGCGAAGCCGATCGCCACCGCGCCGGTCGTGGGTGGCAGGTAGGCCTCGTTGATGCCGACGATTTGGGCGTTCTTGTCGACGAGGGCGCCCCCCGAGTTGCCGGGCGAGATGGCGGCGTCGGTCTGGAGCAGGTCGACGAGGGCGTCCGCTGGACCGCTGCTGGGAATGTCGCGGTGACGGCCGGAGATGATCCCGGCGGTCACGGTGCGGGTGAAGCCGAGGGGGCTGCCGATGGCGATGGCCAACTCGCCCACCTCGGGCAAGTCGGTTCGGAAGCGGGCGGCCGGGAGGTCCGTGCGGGCGACGTGCACGACGGCGAGGTCGACGACCGTGTCGGTGGCCACCACGGTGCCGGCGAGGCGCTTGCCGTCGGCGAAGGCAACCTGGACCTGCTTGCTGTTGCCGACGACGTGGGCGTTGGTGAGGATGTCGCCGCCCGAGCGGTAGATGACGCCGCTGCCGAGACCGGTGCCGGTGAAGACCGTGACGACCGACGGCTGCACCGCGCGCACGATCTCGGGGATCGACCCGAACGTGTCGGTCGCCGAGACGCTTGTCCTGGTCGTGGCCACCGTCGCCTGCGACGACGGGTCGCTGGTGCACCCGCCGGCCACCAACGCGGCGACCACGAGCACCAGCGCGAGCCGGGGGTACGTGCGCCTGCGGCTGCCGGTCACGACGCCGATGTTCCTCGCTCATGAGCCCCCGCGCATCCCGCAGGCGCGTAGGCGAGCGGAACTCGGTTGCCTCCAGGCCGTCGTCCACGCAGACCGCCCCTTCCCCCGGGCGAACCCGCGACGAATGGTCAACAGTTCCGTTGACTTTCCGTCGCGGGTTCGGCGGCGGAGGCCACAGATACCGCCGAAGGTGTAGGTCGGGAGCCGTCTACCTTCGGCATGGTGGAGACGCTCGATCCTCGCCGGTTGAACCGGGCCCTCCTCGAGCGACAGCTCCTCCTGCGCCGCTCCGAGCGGTCGGTGGTCGACGCCCTCGAGCACCTC